>NZ_WODC01000001.1:0-300000 GCF_009729555.1 Pseudodesulfovibrio alkaliphilus | reverse complement strand
CCTCCTGGTTGGGCGTCTGCCGGGACGCCACGAACAGGTTCGGGTTGTTCAGCCGGTAGACGAAGCTTGCCACGAACATGGCGGCCACGCCCAAGAAAACCATGGCGATGACGGCCTTGCGGCCCAGTTCCACATTGCTAGCGGTCATTGTCGTCACCTCCGAGCAGTTCGAGTTGCCGCACGCGTTTTTCGAGTTCGGCCGAGCGGGTGGCCAGGAATACGAGATAGCCGGTCACGCCGAGCCAGACCGCGCAATTGGCCAGAAAGATATAGGTTGTTGCAGACATAGGGATTCCTTGGTTTGATCGGGTGTTCAAGCCGTCCGGTTTTGGGACGTGTGGTATTTATTGCCTTGCGGTCACGCCTCTTCGTCCCATATCAGCATGGCCTCCAGCCGGGCCAGCCGGGCCAACTGCCCGGCACGGGTCAGGAGCATGGCCCCCCAGACAAGGCCAAAGGCGGCGAGGCCGGTGAATATCGTGTGCCACATGCGCGGAGCCATGCCCGAACTCTCCCTGGCCACGCCATCGGGATGGGCGCTGCCCCACAGCTTGGCGGCGAAAAAGACCAGAGGTACGTCCAGAAAAGCCACGATGCCGAGCACGGCGCAGACCAAAGCCTTGCGCTCGCGGCCCATGGGCGTGGAGCGCAGGACCAGATAGCCCGCGTACACATACCACATGATAAGCGAGGTGGTCAGCTTGGGGTCCCATATCCACCAGTGTCCCCATTCGGCCCTGGCCCAGATGGAGCCGGTGATCAGGCTCAAGGTGGCGAAGAGCACCCCCAGCTCGGCGGCGGCCCCGGCCATGCGGTCATAGGCGGGATCGCGCCGGAAGAGGTAGAGCAGCGAGGCGAGAAAGACCACGAAAAAACTCGCCAGCGCCCACCAGGAGCACGGCAGGTGCATGTAGAAAATCTTCTGCACCGGCCCGGATTGGGCCACGGGCGCGTAGAACCAGATCATATACTGGTGAGCCAGCAGGGCCACGGCGGCCGATGCGGCCAGAATCTTCACCTTCATTGGCTACTCCTCACCGCTGTAGACAAAGGGAAAGAGGAACAATCCGGCCCCCGCGAACAGGGCGTCAAAGGCGAGGATCAACCCGAGCCAGCTGCCGGGACCTTCAGCGGGTTCCGGCGAAAAACAGAGGGCGAACAGGGTGATGCCCGCCAGCAGCACGGGCAGCAGCAGCGGGAACACGATGACCGAGAGCAGCGATTCCCTGGCCGCCTGCCCCTGGGACAGTGCGCCAAGCAGCGCCCCGATGACCACCAGCCCGATGTCCGCCCCGATCAGGGTCGTGAGCAGCAGCCACCACGGACCATACACGGTCTGGCCCAGGAAGGCCGCGGTGGCCGGGAGAAATACCAGCTGCGAGACCAGGAGCAGGCACAGCCCGGCCAGCCCCTTGCCCACCCATACCGCATGGACGGGCGCGGGTGACGAGAGAATGCCCACCCGTGCGCCGTTGGCCTCCTCGATGGCAAAGAGGTCGTTGAACACCAGGACCAGTCCGAAGGCCGATGCCAGCCAGAAGATGGCTCCTGCCGCCTGGGCCGTTATCACGCCGCCTAGGGGCTTGGACAGGCTGAACAGAAAAATGAGCAGCAGGCCCAGAAGCATGGCCTGCACCAGCCCCTGCCCGCCGGAGACCGAGAGCCGCAGATCCTTGGCGGCCATGGCTGCCGAGCGCTTCAGCATGTTCCGGCCTCCGTCGCATACTCCCGTGCCGGGCCAAGGTACTCCACCCGGCGTCCGCCCAGGGCGAGGACTGTATCGGCCAGAGCCGCGTCCTCGCCGATGTGATGGCTGATCCAGACCACTCCGGTACCCTGGTCTCGAAACCCGGTAATCTCCCGGCGCAGCAGGGCCAGGGAGCGGGGATCAAGCCCGGTTCCCGGCTCGTCGAGGAAGAGCAGGGCGGGCCGCACCATGTAGACCCGGGCCAGATTCAGCCGCTGGGCCATGCCCCGCGAGAACGATCCGGCCTTTTCCTCGGCAGCGCGCTCCAGGCCCACCCGGTTGAGCAGGGCCATCAGTTCGTCGCGTGAGGGGGTCAGGCCGTACATGGTTCCCCAGAAGCCGAGGTTGGCCAGGGCGGTCATGCCCGGATAGATGAAGGTGGCGTGGCCAAGATAGGCGGTGCGTTCCGGCTCGGCGTGGGTGACCACCTCCCCGGCCGAGGGCCTGGAGAGCCCGGCCATCATGCGCATGAGGGTGGATTTGCCCGCGCCGTTGGGCCCGGCAACCAGCAGTATTTCGCCGGCCCGCACCTCGCAGGACACGTCCTTGAAGACGAGCTTGCCGCCGTAGAACTTGGCCGCCCGCCTGACCGTCAGCAGGGCCTCGCCGCCGCAGTGGGACATCAGCCGTGCGCCTCCGGGCGTCGTATCCGCCTGAGGATGAGCAGGGGCATCATGCAGAGGATGGTGCCGCCGATCCATATCCAGTTGACCAGGGGATTGACGCTGAGTTTGAAGCTCGCCTTGTGGTCTTCGGTGAATCCTAGCAGGGTGGCGTACAGTTCGTTGCCCAGACTGAAGACCGTGTCCGCCTCGGCGAACTGCTGGCGTTCGAAGTTGACGTAGATGCGCTTGTCAGGACGCATTTGTCCGAGCACCTTCCCGTCCCGCGAGACCTCAAGCACTGCCGTGGCTCTGGCCCGCAGCTCCGGGGTCGAGTCCTCGGCCACACTGACGTAGGTGATCTCGTAGTCTTCCAGGACCACAGTATCGCCTTCGCTCATGACATATTCGCTCTCAACCTTGTAGGGGCCGGAAAAGGTGATGCCCAGTGCCATGAGCACCATGCCGAGGTGGATGCCGTAAGCCCCCCAGGATTGGCGGGAGGTACGCATGGCGGGTTGAAGCGCGAAGAGGGTCGCAATGCTGACCAGTGCCGCCACGGACGAGGCGGCGGAAAAGGCCGCCAGGGGTTTGGTGAAGCCCATGGCCAGGAATCCGGCCAGGGATGCAACCAGGGCCACGGTCACGATGATGACGCCCCTGGTGTCGCGCAGACCGCCCTTCCAGCCCAGCCAGGGGCAGTAGCTGAATATCAGCACCAGTACGGCCATGAAGGGCAGGCAGACGCGGTTGTAGAAGTTGGCGTCGAGCCCCATGGGGTGTGCGGTCCACAGCCTGCTGATGACCGGCCACATGGTACCGATGGTCACCACCGCTCCCAGCGCCAGCAGGAACCAGGCCGTGATCACCAGTATTCCCTGTCGGCTCATGAAATCGGACAGGGTGCGGCGGGTGTGGCGTTCGCTGACAAAGACGATCAGTGTGGTCAGCACCAGCCAGAAGACCATGCTCCAGAACAGGGGCGCGGAAACGGGGGACTCGCCAAAGGTGTGCAGGGAGTCGATGACGCCGGAGCGGGTCAGGTAGGTGGCGAAGATGCACAGCAGGAAGGTCAGTGACATGAGAAACACGTTGGTCCGCTGCAGGGCGTTGCGTCTCGCTTCGATCAGCGCCGTGTGGAGCAGGGCCGTGCCCACGAACCAGGGGATGATGGAGGCGTTTTCCACCGGGTCCCATGCCCAGTAGCCGCCCCAGCCAAGCTCCATGTACGACCACCAGCCGCCCAGGATGATGCCTGCGCCCAAAAATGCCCAGGCCAGGATGTTCCAGTTGCGACAGATGGTGACCCAGGATTTCTCCTCGCCAGCGATGCTTGCGGCCAGGGCGCAGGCAGCCGGAACGGTGTACCAGGCAAAGCCGATGAACAGGAGCGGGGGGTGGAAGATCATGCCCGGGTTGCGCAGCAGCGGGTTGAGGCCGCGCCCGTCTGCCGGGGCAGGTACGATCTCGATGAAGGGATTGCTCCACCCGGTCAGCAGGAGCAGGAAGAAGCCCTGCACTGTAAGGAAGAACATCCAGAAAAAGAGCTTGGTCCTCGGGGCCAGCATCTTGTAGCTCGGTGAATAGAGAAAAATGACGCCGGACACGGCGATGAGCAGCTCCCAAAAAAGCAGCGATCCCTCGCGGCCGCCCCAGAAGGCGGTCAGGGTGTAGATGAAGGGAAGGGCGTTGTCCACAGTGTCGTAGACATAGCGGAAGGAGTAGTCGCGCGAGCCCAGGGCTATGAGCAGCAGCAGGGAGGAGAAGGCCACGCCCGCAGCGGCGAGAATCTGTCCCCGCTCCACAAGGACCAGGGCCTCGTCCTTGCGGCTCCAGGCCGCGAATCCGGCCCAGGCGGCAAGAAAGAGAAATGACAGCAGGGAGAACAGCAGGGCCACGTAACCTGTCAGATGCATAAAGGCTCCTTGGCAGATGGTCGGACACGGTTCACGCCGGAGGTCGGCTTCGCCCGATGGGCGTTTTGGACACGCTCGAACCGTGTTCCCCGGTCTGCATACTCGACTTTTTACCGGGATGGTATGAGTTTTTTCCGGGTGCCGGAAACGCTCTCCGCGAGCCGGGGCACCCGCCCCGGAGCAGTGTCAGGAGGCGATATGCCCCTGATTCCCTTCCTGGCAAGCATGTGAACAAAATTTCACCAATCGCGCTGGCATAAAAAAAGGCGGATTCCGCCCGGTCGGGTTGTCGTCCCATGCCCGCTTGCGAGGCTGCCTCAAACCGGGCAGGCCCTCGCGCACTCTTGTGGGGCGCCATCCTTTGATTTTATTGCTTCAGCCATTCTGGTCGGTGACCACAACCGCTCACAGTGATTTCGCGGAACTGCTGACCGGAAGAAATCCGTCCGCGCCCGGTCAGCGGGGGGGGGCGCATTGCCTTACCCCCGGAGCCGCTTTGGGGCATACCCCATTTTCCCCCGTCCGCAAGCTGCGGGAGGCGGCCGTGGCCGCGGCGCTCAGGCGGCCCCGGTACCCGGCGGGGATCAGCCTTTGGCCTGCTCCATCTGGCGGCTCTCCTCCTCGTACTTGGAGGGACATTTGGTCACCAGGGTCCGGGCCGTGAACACCGTGGCGGCAGGGTCGAGTCCGCCTTCCACGATGACCTCGACATCCTCCTTGAAGGTGTCGGGCAGCGCTCCCCGGTACTCCACGCGCAGGATCTTGGTCGGGTCCATCTTGTCGATGAGGTTGAAGGCCGCACCGAGGTTGTCCGGGTCGAGCACCAGTCCCTCGGGCGAGACCTTGCCGAACAGACGCGCCTGACGCACCTCCCCAGGTTCCACGGCCAGGGCCTCGGACACGTTGAGGAAATACATGCTGTCCTGGGTCAGGCCGGAAAAAATCAGGTAGCCAAGGCCGCCCAGGAAGAGCGTCAGCGCTACCGCATACACTGTCTTGTTCGACTTTTTTGCCATTATTCGTTGCTCCGGGCGCGGTTGGCCGCGCCTATTTTTCCACGGTGTCGTCGCCCGATGTGGCCAGCGCGTTACGCTGCGCCCTGGCAAACTCCCGCATGTCCACCACGCGGTCCGTTTCGTCCACGATCTCGCTGCCCAGTATCTCTTCCAGCACGTCCTCAAGGGTGACAACGCCAGCCACACCGCCGTATTCGTCAAGCACAACGCAGAGATGGTTGCGGCTGCCAAGGAACTTCACCAGCAGCTTGTCCAGCGTGACACTCTCGAGCACGAAGCGTACGGGCCGCATGATGTCTGCAAGCCGCAGGTCGTCCTGGTCGTCGGCCAGGGCCTCAAGCACCTGCCGCCGGTAGACCACGCCCACAATATCCTCCGGGTCGTCCGCCCAGACAGGGATGCGGCTGTGCGGCCATTCCGGGTGCTGCTGCCGCGCCTGGGCCACGGTCAGTTCTGCCGGGAGCGAAAAGACCACGGTTCTGGGCGTCATGATCTCTTCCACCGTCTTGAGGTCCAGCAGCAGGATGTTGCGTATGGACTGCTCCTCGTACGGCTTGATGGAGCCCGAGCGCCTCGTCAGCGAGACAATTGCCCTGATGTCGTCCTCGGTGTGGTTCGGGCCTTCCGTCTTCCGGCTCACGGCCTTGGACAGCAGCCGCATCACCGAGATGACCGGCCTGAATACCCACACCAGGGCGTTCAGTGGCCTTGCCAGGGGCGGGGCGATGCGGTCACTGTACACCACGCCGAGGGTCTTGGGCAGTATCTCCGTGAAGACGAGAATAATTACTGTGAAGACCAATGTAAAGAGCCAGAGCGTCTCCTTGCCGTAGACATTGGCCCAGGCCCAGCCAGCCACGGCCGCTCCCGCCGTGTGGGCGCAGGTGTTCAGCGTCAGGATGGCGGTGATGGGCTCGTCCACCTTGGTGCGCAGCCTGTGCAGCATCTTTGCCGACTTGCTGCCGGTTGACGTGAGCTTTTCGATGTCCGCCCAGCTCATGGAATAGAGGGCCGCCTCGGCCAGGGAGCAGAACATGGAAACGAAAACGGCCACGCCGACCGCAATTACGAGTTCGATCATACGGCTCTGTCACTTCCTGTCAGTCCGGGTCGGGCCGGAGTCTGGAGCCTGAAACATACCAGATGCCAACCTGCGGCGCAATATGGAATCGCCTTGACTTCCGGGTGGATTGAGGCGAACGGAAAGGGCATGAAATCCTCTAGCGCGGCGATGCCCGGTGTCGTCTTTCGCCTGGGTCATCTTGGTGATGTGGCCCTGACCACCGGGGTGCTCGCCCACTGGCACGCCGTCAGGGGCGACACCTTTGTCTTCGTCACCCGGACGGCCAACGCGCCCCTGTTCGATAATCATCCCGCCGTGGTCCGCGTCGTCGGCCTCGAAGACCGTCACCTCAGGGATGCGTGGCCCGCCACGGCACGCGAGCTGGCCCGGGAGTTCGCCCGCCACGAGTTGATCGACCTGCACGGCACCCTGCGTTCGCGGGTGCTCGGTTGGTTGTGGCGCGGCCCGGTGCGCCGCTATCCCAAACAGGGGATCACGCGGCGGCTCTTCGGCTTGAGCCGCTTGGACCGATTGCGGATAAAACTCGAGGCCACCACCGTGCCCCAGCGTTACGCCCTGGCCCGTGATTCCGACGCGCCCGAGGCAGCCGTCATCACCCCGCGCCTCTTCCTGACCGAGGCCGAACTGGCCGGGGCCGACGAGCGCCTGACGGGCATGAACCGGCACAAGCCGCGTATCGCCCTGCATCCCTACGCCACTCATCCGGCCAAGCAGTGGCCACGCGGGCACTGGCAGGAGCTGACCCGCCTGCTGACTGCGGCGGGCATGGGCTGGTTCGTGGTCGGGCGTGATGCAGCGCCTCTGGTCCGGGACAATCGGCGGGACTACACCAACGCCACCAGCCTGCGCGAGACCTGCGCCCTCATGGCACGGGCCGATCTGCTGATAACGGCCGACTCCGGACCCATGCACCTGGCCGGCGGCGTGGGCACGCCCGCGGCCGCGCTTTTCGGTCCCACCGTACGCGCCTGGGGGTTCTTCCCGGCGGGGGCGCACGACCGGATCATCGAGGCCGATCTCGACTGCCGCCCCTGCTCACTGCACGGAGGCAAACCCTGCGCCAAGGCCCAGGCATGTCTGACCACCATCCGCCCCGAGGCGGTCATGGCCGTGGTCCGGCAGATGCTCGCCGGAAAGAAAGCCTAGAAGCGGATCAGGCTCGCGCCCCTCCCCCCGTCAGGGCGGTTCAATACATTAATCAGGCCCGTTTGCCCCAGTAGACGGCCACTTCGTCGTCCCGCTCTTCGAGCAGGGCCTCCACGCCCGGCGGCACGAGGTAGCGCAGGGAGCGGCGCTCGAGCCAGCGGCGGCGGATGTGCCCGCCCTTGATGTCGAGGCGGGGGATGTCCAGCACACGCACGATTCGGCCGCCTGGGAAGGTCCAGGTGTCGTCAGCCTCGCGCCTGGCCTCGGGCCACTGGGATTCGATGAATCCCGCCACCTTGTCGGCCGCCTCCCAGCGGTTGACCACGGCCAGGGAGGCCATGGACGGGATTTCCAGCCCGCGCCGCCAGGATGGCAGATCAAGGAAAGTGGATGCGCCCAGGATGAAGAATATCTCGGACTCGGGCTGCTCCGCCCGGAAACAGGTCAGGGTGTCGCAGGTGAACGAAGGGCCGGGCCGCGCCCCCTCAAGCGGGTTGGAGCCGAGCCCTGGGATGCCCTCGATGGCCCGGCCCACAAGCTCCATGCGCAAGTCAAAGGGCAGGATATCCGCGCCTTCCTTGTGGGGCGGCCGCTTGGCCGGGACCAGTTCGACCCGGTCCAGCCCGAGCCGTTCCAGGACTTCTATGGCCGCGCGCGCATGGCCCACATGGACGGGGTTGAAGCTGCCGCCGAGGATGCCGATCTTCATGGGGTCTCCTTGCGTGATTGTGCCCGCAAAATACAGCGGATGGGCGGGGGTGGCAAGGGAGAGGCTGTGCATGGGCGGGAGAGGGGAGGAGCGACAGCGACGGCTCTTCATCCTTCACCCCCATCCCCAGGGGAAAATCGACTTGTCTCCCCTTTCTGCTGCATGAAATTCTCCCCAGCCCCCGCATCCGCGAAGGTCCTGTCGGGTCTTGGCCCGTCTGGACATTGGGTTCTTCCCGTTATATGAACGGGGACATTTTCCGCGCGCCAGGCGGAAATTCCCATTTTTCGTCAAATTCACCGAAGGACACGAGCCATGAACACCCCAAATTTTGCACCCCTGAAACTCTTCATCACCGGCCCGACGTATATTCGCGACGATGTCAAGCAGGCCGCGCTGCTGCCCGAGTTCGGGCATCGCGACAGCGAGAACGACCTGCGTTTCGCTCCCATCCGGGAAAATCTGCGGATACTGGCCGGGGCGGGCGACGCCTATGAGCCGGTCCTCTTCCTGGGGTCCGGCTCCACGGCCATGGAGGCGTCCATCCGCTCGCTGGTGGCCGAGAACGAGACCCTGCTCAACGTCTCGGTGGGCGCGTTTGGCGACCATTACTTCAATATCGCGGTGGCCAACGGCAAGAAGGCCGAGAATCTCAAGTTCGAATACGGTCAGGCCATCGACCTGACCGTGCTTGAGGCGAAACTGCGCGAACTCAAGCCTGCGGTGGTCTCCTTCACCCACAACGAGACCTCAACCGGCGTGACCAACGACATGAAGTCGGTCTGCGCCATGATCCGCAAGCACGGGGCCATGCCCCTGGTGGACGGCGTGTCCATCTTCGGCGGGGCGGACCTTGATCTGATCAATTCCGGGGCGGCCATGTACTCCACGGCCACCCAGAAATCCCTGGCCCTGCCCGCTGGGTTCGGCATTGGCTTCATCAGCCGCGAGGCCGAGGAAAAGGCAAAGGCCGTGACCTGCAAGGGCCACACCACGGACATCACCAAGCAGCTGGAGCGCGCCCGCAAGAACCAGACCCTGACCACGCCCAACTGCACCCTGGCCAACCAGATGTTCGTGCAGCTGGAGCGCATCGTCAAGGAAGAGGGCGTGGCCGCCCGTTTTGCCCGGCATATTGAGATGCGCGGCATGGTCGAGGCCTGGGCGGCCCGTCTCAACGGATTCGAGATGTTCGCACCCGAGGGCTATCGTTCGCCCACGGTGTCCGCCGTGCTCTGCCCGGCCGGCGTGAGTGCTGCCCAGCTGAAGAAGGGCGTCAAGGAGTCGCTGCGCGGCCAGGGCTACCTTATGGACCCGGGCTACGGCAAGCTCAACGCGGCCCTGGAGGCCGAGGGCCGCAGGCTGGTCATCCGCATCGGCCACATGGGCGACATCATGCCCGACATGCTGGCCGATTATCTCGGCAAGCTCGAAGCCGAACTGAAGAAACTTTAGGAACCCGAGGGGGGAAGGCGCATGCGCATACTGGCCAATGACGGATTGGTGGACGAGGCCGTCAAGTATTTGAAAAAGGAAGGTTTTACTGTTGAAACCGAGAAACGCGACGAAGACGACCTGATCAGCGAGATCGGTTCCTTTGACGCGCTTCTGGTGCGCTCGGCCACCAAAGTCACCCGCATGGTGATGGAGGCGGGCGTTCGCAACGGCGGGCGGCTCAAGATAGTGGGCCGCGGCGGCGTTGGCACGGACAATATCGACCTTGAGGCCGCCAAGGAGCTCGGGATTATCGTCAAGTTCGCGCCCAACGGCAATACCAATGCCACGGCCGAGCACGCCCTGGGGCTGATGTTCGCCATCGCCCGGCGGGTGCCCTTTGCCCACCACACCCTGATGAACGGGGTCTGGCACAAGAAGCGGTTCGGCGGCGTGGAACTCTTCGGCAAGACTCTGGGCATCATCGGTTGCGGCCGTATCGGTCAGGCCCTGGCGGCCAAGGCGGGCGCCCTGGGCATGAAGGTCATCGGCTTTGACATGTACCGCTCCATCGACGCGCCGCTTGAGTATGTGGACACCATCCCCGAACTGCTCCAGCGCTCGGATTTCGTCAGCCTGCACTGCGGTGGTTGCGAGGTGGTCATTGGCGAGGAGGAGTTGAAGATCATGAAGGACACCGCCTTCCTGGTCAACGCCTCGCGGGGTATGAACGTGAGCGAGGATGCCCTGTACAACGCGCTCAAGACCGGAGCCATCGCCGGGGCCGCGCTCGACTGCTACGAATCCGAGCCCAAGCGCGAGGGAATGCCCTTTGAATGCCGCTTGCGCGAGCTCGACAACATCGTGCTCTCCGCCCACCTCGGGGCGTCCACCCGCAACGCGGGCATCCGCACCGGGATGGAGATCGCCGAGGTGGTCACGGGCTATCTGCGTCGCGGCGAGTTCAACAACTCGGTCAACGTCGGCCAGACCGTGGATGATGAGGGGGCGGATGTCTATACCATCTTCATCACCCATGAAGACACGCCGGGAATGTTCGGCAAGTTCGGCACGGCCATGGGCGAACTGGGCGTGAACATCCGCGAGAGCAATTCCCGCCGTCTGGGCGACCATGTCCAGACCGTGTACATCGTGCACACCCAGCCGGGCGAGGCGGTGCGGGAGGCTCTGAACGCCATTGATGGCGTCAGCCGGGTTTCTTTCTAGCAGCCTGGTTGCATCGGAACAGGTACCAAGGGCCGGGACGCGGGTTCCGGCCCTTTTTTTTGTGCGTGGTTTCGGGGGCGTGGCGGCTATCCGTCCAGCAGCATCCGGCGCTGGCCCCAGACGGCCTGCCCAAGCGAGATGCACCCGTCGTTGGGCGGAAGGTGGTGGTGGATGAGGGGGATGAGTCCGGCGCTCTCCAGGGCTCGGGGCAGTTCGGTGGCCAGGGTCAGATTCTGCATCACCCCGCCCGACAGGGCCACATGGTGGGTATCGAGCAGGGTGGAGAAGGCGAAGGCCATTTCGGTCAGTCCGCGGATTAGTCCAAGGTGGAAGCGGCGGGCCACCTTGCCCACCGATGTTCCCCGGTTCAGGTCGCCGAGGGCGGCGGCCACCAGTTCCAGAGTGTTCAGCGAGACCGGGTCCGCCGATTTGAGCGGGCAGGGATAGGCCCCGGTTTCAGTCATGTCCTGGGCCTTTTCGAGAAGGATGGCGGCCTGACCCTCGTAGGAGATGGTCGAACACAGTCCGCACAGGGCGGCCATGGCGTCGAAGAGGCGGCCGCAGCTGCTGGTGCGCGGCGAGTTGATGCCCCGGGTCAGCATCTGCGGCAGAAAGGCGCTCTCCTGGCCGAATCGATCGAGCCACGGCCAGTGATATGCCCCGGACTCCGTCACGCCAAGTTCCCATAGGGCGGCTTGGGCAATGCGCCACGGTTGGCGCACCGCGGCCTCGCCGCCGGGCAGCCGGATCTGGGCGAAATGCGCCAGGCGTTGATGCTCCAGGCTTTGCGGGTCCACCAGCAGACACTCGCCTCCCCAGATGGTTCCGTCCTCGCCAAGGCCGGTGCCGTCCAGCGCCAGCCCGATGACCGGGTCGTTGAAGCGGTTTTCTGCCAGCACGGCGTGGATATGGGCCACGTGGTGCTGGAGCTTCAGGATCGGGATGTCCAGCCGCTGTCCCAGATCGTCGGCCAGGGTGCTGGTCATGTAGTCCGGGTGCAGGTCGCGCACGATGAGGGTCGGCGTCACGCGCAGGATGTCCTGCATGTGGTCGAGGATTTCCCTGTAAAAGGCCAGGGATTCGAGGTTGGCCATGTCGCCGATGTGCTGGCTGGGAAAGGCGAGGTCGCCCTTGGTCAGGGTCAGGGTGCATTTCAGTTCCGGCCCGGTGCCGAGCACTGTGGGGCCGGACTTGGCCAGAAACACCGGCTCGGGCGCGAAACCCCGCGCCCGGCGAAGGAGTATGGGTCCTGCGGTATCCGGGTTGACCCGCACCACCGAGTCGTCGGTGCGTATGAGGATGTCGCGGTTGTGGAGAAGGAACACGTCCGCCAGCCCGTACAATCGGGCCAGGGCCTCGCGGTTGCCCAGGGCGATGGGCTCGGACGAGAGGTTGCCGGAGGTCATGATCAGGGCGGGCGTTTCGTGGCCGCTCGCGGTGGCGAAGGTCTCGAGCAGGATGTGGTGCAGCGGCGTGTAGGGGAGCATCACCCCGAGAAAGTTGGTGTTTGGTGCGATCAGGGCGGATACTGGCGACGGCTCCCGCTTGGCGGCCAGGACGATGGGGCGGCGGATGCCGGTCAGCCACTGCTCTTCGGCCGGGATCAGGCTGGCCAGACGCCGGGCCGCCTCCAGGTCGGAGGTCATGATGGCCAGGGGCTTGTCCGGCCGGTGCTTGCGGCGGCGCAGTTCGGCCACGGCCCGGTCCGACGCTGCGTCGCAGACCAGGTGAAAGCCGCCCAGCCCCTTGACCGCCGCGATGTTTCCCTGTGCCAGGGAACGGGCCAGCTCGCGGATGGCCTCGTCGCCACGGGCCAGGGTGGTCCCGGCCGGGTCGGCCAGCCACACCTCGGGACCGCAGGCCGGGCAGGCGTTGGGCTGGGCGTGGAAGCGGCGGTCCAGCGGATCGTCGTACTCGGCCTGGCATTCGGGGCACTGGGGGAAGCAGGCCATGGAGGTCATGGGCCGGTCATAGGGGATGGACCGGGTGATGGTGTAGCGCGGTCCGCAGTTGGTGCAGTTGGTGAAGGGGTAGCGGTGGCGACGGTTGCCGGGGTTGGAGATGTCGGCCATGCAGTCCGGGCAGGTGGCCACGTCCGCGCTGATGAGCACCGAGTGTCCTGCCCCGTCCGTGGACTTGAGGATGGTGAATCCGTTTTCGCCTTCCACCGGCTCCACCGGCTCGGAATGCAGGCTGACGACGCGGGCCAGGGGCGGCAGGGTCTCGGTCAGGTCAAAGCCGAAGGCTTCCACCTGGGCGGCAGTGCCCTGCACCTCGATGACCACGCCCTGGCTCGAGTTGTTGACCGTGCCCGTGACCGAGTTGGCCGAGGCTATGCGGTAGACGAAGGGCCGGAATCCGACCCCCTGCACCTGGCCGGTAACGATGAAGCGGTGGCGCGAGAGCAAGGACATGGCTTACCGTAGCGCCCCCAGCGGGCGAGCGCAAGGGGAATCAGGATTTCGTGAAGTGTTTCAACAGGCTGCGCACCCGTCCCTTGAGCAGGCGCATCGGTTCGAATTTCAGGGCGCGTTGGGGTGCCATGAGGAATCCGGCCGGGTCGAACCGCTCCGGGGTGTCCAGGGGGTAGGCGAGGCCGAGGGGAACTGCCCCGGCCATGTCCCGGCTCATGGCCTCGCGCCACAGGGGCACCTGGTCGGGGTCAAGGCCGAAAATGGTGTAGGCGGCGGTATCGAGGGCAACTCCGCAGTCGGACGCGGCCAGCAGGCCCAAGGGAAAGGGGACGCCCCCGGTGGGACCGTCGCGGTGCAGGGTCTCCACTCCGTCCATGAGGTGGTGTGTCCGGGGCAGGGCAGTGTACACATCCATGAGCATGGCGGTGAACATATCACGGTCGTCGCCCATGGTGTGATGGGCCACGGCCTTGCGAAATCCGACCACGCAGCCGAAGAGGTTCTTGACCGCGCCGGACATGACCATCTGGCAGTGAACCTTGAGCTTGGGCAGGTTGAGAATGGCGTCCACCTCAAGGGCGTCCCGCGAGAGGCCGATGCTGCCGCCCCGTGTCAGGGGGATCGGCACCGGGCGGCTCAAGGTTGTCACCTTCAGGCCCAGTCCGGCCACGGCTTCGGCCAGCCCCGAGGCGCGGGCCACCTGGCCTGCCGGGCCAAAGGCCGGGGAGTCGGCCACCGTCACCCTGGCACCGCCATCAAGCAGATATGCGCAGACGGCCCTGACCACGCCGGGATGGGTGGTGCAGTGGCGGGCGTTTCTGGCGGCCACGAGGTTGGGCTTGACCAGGACGCGAATGCCTGGCGTCAGGCCCAGGCCGCTTGCCTCGAGCAGCCGGGCCACGGCGTCGCCGAGCCGGACCGGGGCGTAGCCGGGCAGATGGATCATGGCGACCATGGGCTGGGGCGGGTTTTTCCTCATGGCCCGAGCATAGGCCGACCGTTGAAAAAGTCAAAACCTGGAGGCTGTTCAAAAATGGTGAGCTGCTAGGCGCGAAAAAAGCTCAAGGCCGAAGCGTACTTCCTGTACGCGAGGGTTTGATCTTTTTGAAGCAACGACGCAGGCCGCCGTTTTCAACAGCCTCATGGCCGGAACCCCGTGAACCTTCAAGGCAAAAGTGTTGCCAAGCGTGAAGCGAAAAGGAACAATGCCGCCATGCGCTCTTGTGACAACTGCCTTATCGAGCTGCGCGACGCCACGGTCACGCGTGGCGCATCCCGCTTGCTCGGCCCCATCTCATGGCAACTCAGGCGAGGCCGCCACGCCGCGGTCATCGGGGATAACGGCTCGGGGAAGACCACGCTGCTCAAGCTTCTGCGCGGGGAATTGGCGACCGACCAGACTCCGGGCCAGACCCAGACCCGGACCTACGACTTCGGCCACGGTCCCCAATCCTCGCCCATCGGTCTGCGCCAGCGCATCGGACTGGTCTCCTCGGACATGCAGGATTTTTACTTTCTCCATGCCCGCCGGGCCACGGCCCGTTCCGTGATCCTGGCCGGACTCTTTGACACCCCGTTGCTCTACGACGAGCCGACCGAGGCCCAGCGGGCCATGGCCGGGGCGGTCATCCACGAACTCGGCATCGGCCATCTGGCGGGCCGGGAGATGGGCACTCTTTCCACCGGGCAGACGCGCATGGTCCTCGTTGCCCGCGCCCTGGCTACCGGGCCGGAAGTGCTCCTGCTCGACGAATGTCTGGAGGGGCTCGACGCCGCAGCGCATCGGGAGGTGCTGGCCCTGATCGACGCGGCTTCGGCCCGGTCCACCCTGGTTTGCGTGGCCCACCGGGCGGGCGACGTGCCGGGGTGCGTCGAGCGGTTCACGATACTTGAAGGCGGGCAGGTGAAGGCCGAGGGCGACCGCCAGACGGCCCTGCAGGTTCTGGCCGACGAACCGGCCGGGCTGGCCGCCTGCGACTTGCCTACGCGGCAGTCCGTCCAGCCTTCGGCTGCCGGGTATCCTTTTCTGGTGCGTATGGATAACGTCAGCGTGGTCGTTGGCGGCACGCGCATCCTGCACTCCGTCCATTGGCAGGTGCTTCCCGGCGAGTGCTGGGCCGTGGTCGGTCCCAACGGGGCGGGCAAGTCGAGCCTGCTGCGGTTGATCACCTCGGAGCTGGCTCCCTATGCCGACGATGCCGGGAACGGAACCGGGACGGTCGAGCGCTTGGGCGGCATGTCCATGGATCAGGCGCGATCGCGGCTCGGTGTGGTTTCGCCCGCGCTTCAGGCCGGATACGCTCGGGAGCTGGGCTGGGAAGTGACCGCGCTGGAAACCGTGCTTTCGGGCTTTCGGGGCAGCGTGGGCATGCTCGACCAACCCACGGGCAACGAGCTGCTCGCCGCTCGCGAGTGGTTGGCGCGGGTGGGATTGGCCCATCTGGCCGGGCGCTCCCTGCGGCGCATGTCCTATGGGCAGCAGCGGCGGGTTTTTCTGGCCCGGGCCATGGCTCCGGGGCCGGACGTGCTCCTGCTCGACGAGCCGCTGTCAGGGTTGGATGCACCCTCGCGAGCCCTTGTGCGCCGGGTGTTGGACAGACTGGCCGGGGCCGGGGTGCCCTTCATCCTCATCTCCCACAATGAGGCCGACATGATCGGGGCTGTGAACCGCGTCCTGGCGCTTGATGCGGGCCGGGTGGTCTTTTCCGGCACCCGCGAGGAGCATGAGAGGCTTCGGGGTTCGTGAGGCGCGGCCATTGCCAAGGATTCCGTCGCGGGGTAGGGTGGACTGCAGGCGGCTCATGCAACCGGAGGTTCCCGTGCGGCGCGAAGGCAAAGTGACCTGGTTCAACGACAAGAAGGGATTCGGCTTCATTACCGGCGACGATGGAGTGGATGTCTTCGTCCACTACACAGAGATCGTGCGCGACGGCTTCCAGAGCCTGGAGCCGGGCGAGCGCGTCGCTTACGCCGTGACCGACGAGGAGATCGCCCCCAAGGCCGTGGACGTTCACCTGGTCGAAGAAGGTGGGCGCCGGACGCTGCTGTAGCGGGGGTCGTTCGCCTACAGCCCGTGGTCGCGCATGTGGGCGTCGAGGACGTTGTCCACGGGGACGTGTTTTTCGTCGATCCTGCCCGGAGTGATGGTGTAGCGGGTCACGGCCCATTCGAGGTTGTCGATGTATTCGACGTGGCCGTAGCCGCCCTCGGGCAGCGAGTCGCGCATCAGCTCCAGAAAATCGTCGATCATCAGGTAGACGCCCTCGTGGTCCAGGCGCAGCACGTCGCCGTCGTATTCCACCTGATCAAAGGGGATCGCATCCCTGATCCGCTCGTAAAGCTCCGGGGAAACGCGGTGAAAATCGCCGTAAACCCTGACATCTTCCATGCCACTCTTCCTCTTCAGGCTGATGTTCCGAAACGGGAACTAAGCATTGCGGCCGAGCCGGTCAACCAGGGTGTCGTGCTTTGCAGCGAGGTCGTCCCAGAGCATCCGGGAGGTATCGCGGGCCAGTCCGGCCAGTTCCTCGTCCGAGTGCTTGGTGTCGAGCTTGAGCTTGTTGCCCATGACGTGGCCGGTCTGGCGCAGGGTCTGGGCCTTGGCCAGACTGGAATGCTGGACGTGGCGCACGGCCAGGTTTCCGGCGTACAGGGCGGGCATCCCGGCCAGGGCCGAGCGCAGGTCGCGGTCCAGATCGTCGAACTGGGAAGGGGTGAAGCGCAGGTCAAAGCCGCCCGCCCTGGCAATGGCCGCCATGGACACGAGGTGACAGCAGCCCGAAACCGACAGGCAGGGCCGGACATAGGTGAATAGCCCGGTGTCCGGCGAGCCCGTGCAGTTGTCGAAGATGGCCACCCGGTTGGGCAGTGCGCCCGGTTCCGGGGCTTTGGGCGGTCTGGGGAAGAGATTGTAGTCCGCCGATTGCAGCCCGTGGGGCGCGGTGGCCGAGGTGATGCGGCAGCCCACGGCCCCGATGCGGTCCGCGCCGCCGTGCTCCCGCGCCGCGCCCAGCAGCTTCATCAGCCAGTCCTGGGGCAGGATCACATCGTCGTCCAGGAAGGCGGCCCAGGTCATGGGGCGCACCTCGGGCAGGGAGAGCAGCCAGTTTCGAGCCGCCGGAGCGCCCACGTTGACCGGCAGGGTGGTCACATGCAGGGCCGGGCCGCCGCTTGGCCGATGGAAGAGGTTTCTGGCCTGCTCGAGCACCTGGGGGGTATGGTCCGCGGACCCGTTGTCCAGGACAAATATCCGCGCCTGTCCCAGTTGGCTGGCGGCCAGGCTCTCCAGGGTGGAGGCCAGCAGGTCCGCCTTGTTCCACGAGTACAGCAGCACGGCCACGGAGGAGGTCTCCTCGTCGTTCGTTTCCCGGATCGGTTGGGCGTAAAGGGCGTGCAGCTTGAGGGTCAGATTGACATGCCAGGGGATGGCCCGCCAGAGCGTGGCCAGGAGATCGCGTCCCCTTTCCGCTTCTCCGAGGCGCAGCAGCAGCTCGCTGCCCGCCTGGATGCGCCAGAGCCCCCATTGGGCGGGGTCCAGGGCAGCCACCAGGGGCAGCGCCTTGTCGGGCGGCTGCGAATGGAAGGCCAGTTCGGCCGTCAGCCGCGCCTTGAGAGGCAATGAGGGAGCGTCCCAGGGGACCATGTCCAGGGCGGCTTCGGCCAGATCCGGTCGGTTCAGAAAGAGCAGATCCTGCCAGCAGTGGCGGAGCCATGCGGGCCAGCGGAGCGGGTCGCGCAGGGTCAGGGTCAGAAAGCGCAGGGTCAGTTCGTGGTCGTTGCCCCTGACCAGGGTGTGCCAGGTGGCGGCGGCCTCCCTGTCCGCCTGCTCGGGCGGCGGGGTGTCGGCCAGCCGGGCCAGAAGCGCGTGCAGGGCGGGATGATCGGCAACAGCGTCCGGGGGCATGGACGCCGCAAGGGAGGCCGAAAGGGGGTATGCCTGCGCTCCCCACAGGCCCATTGCCCTGGCCGTGTCGTGGCATCCGGGCTCGCTGGCCCCAAGGGCGGCGAGGCCCCGCAGCAGTCCGGCCAGAACGTCTGGAGTGCCCATGCCCAGATGCCAGCCTGAAAAGCGCTCCCGGAAGGTGGGCAGGATTCCGGCCCACGCGGCCGGGGGAGCGGCGGCTTCGTCGAGGCCCGGAGGGGCAGAGGTTTCCGGCGTGTCCATGATGCCGATTCCTAGCAGAAATCCGGGTGCTCCGAAAGAGGCTACACGCTGTGTTCCGTGGAGGCCGTTGACTTTTCGCCATGCGGCGCATAGGGGGAAGCATGGCTCATTCCAGCGATCTTGTCAGGCTTCCGGGCGATTTGCTGCGCCCGCTGCTGCTGGGCTGCACCGGCAGGGAACATCTGCATTCCACGGCGGCCACGGCCCTGGCCCACAGCCGCAATCGGGACGATCTCTTTTCCATGATCGCCGCGGACCTGATGCTGGCGGCCTGGGGTGAGAATCCCTTTGACGGCCAGTGTGCGGCCCGGCTGGCCCAATCCATGGGGAGGCTGCCCGCCCTGCCCGGACCGCTGGTGCCCATGCTTCGTTCGGCCATGGCCCACTGGCAACCCGAGATCACGCCCGAGACGCGGCTGGCCATGGCCGGATCGCCTCAGGATCAATTGGCCTGCATCACCGGGCAGTTGCGCCATGCCCCGCGCAATCTCTTCTGGTGGCATCATCTTTACGAGTTCTGTCGCATCCGGGGCGACTGGTCGCCCCTTTCCACCGCCCTGGCCGCCGGGGTCGAGCCCGAGGGGCTTGGTCCGCTTTTCGCCTTTGCCAGGGCCAACGCATTGCTGGTGTCGGGCGAGGCGCTGTCCGCGGCCGGAATCTACCGCCATCTGGGGGAGTCGCTGCCCTTGCCCCTGGTGCGTGAACGGCTGGCTACCGCCTGGCTGCGCTCGGGCAGGCTCGACGAGGGGACCGGGCTGCTGCGCCAGTGTGCCCGTTCACGTCCGTGGCATCCCGGATTGTGGTTGCGTCTTTTCGAGTTGAGCGCGGACGGCCTGCATGATCTGCGCCCTCTGGCCGGGCGGGTGATGGTTCTGGGCTACAGTTGGAACAAGGCGGCCGATCTGGCCGTGACCCTCGACTCGTTGGCTCGCTCCGAGCTGGGCGAAGCCCATGTGCGGCTCCTCGACAACGGTAGCACCGACGGCACGGCCGAGGTGGTGCGCCGCTTCATTGACAGGGTGGGTTCTGACCGGGCCGCCCTGGTCAGGCTTCCGGTCAACGTGGGCGCTCCGGCTGCCCGCAACTGGCTGATGCACCTGCCGGAAGTGCAGGCGTGCGATTTCGCCGCCTTCATCGACGACGACATTGCCCTGCCGCCGGATTGGCTGCCTCGCCTTGGCGGGGCTGTGGGCCGATACCCGGACGCCGGGGTGTGGGGCTGCAAGGTGGTGGATTTCGATGGCCCGGCCCGGGTCCAGTGCGGCGAGCACAACCTGACCCCGGACCCGGCCGGACGCGGGCAGGCACTGATGACCACCCTGATGCTCCAGGAGGCGGATTTCGGTCAGGCGGACTACATCCGTCCCTGCGCCTCGGTCACGGGCTGCGTGCATCTTTTCAGGGCAGAGCGGTTGCTTGAGACCGGCCCCTTTGATCTACGCTTCTCGCCCACCCAATATGACGACCTGGAGCGCGACCTGCGCATGGTCCTTGGCGGGGGGTACGCCGTGTACCAGGGGTTTCTGGCCGTGCGCCACAAGCGTGTCTCGGGTGCGCAGAGCGACGTGGGCGGCGGTCAGGCGGCAGGGGCCGCGGCCAACATGCGCAAGCTCTTGGGCAAATACGAGCCCGAGGATTTCGAGCGCATGGCCCGGAGCATGGACAGCATCCTGCTGGCGGACCTGACCGCGAAGATGCGGGCCTTGGGCGAGTGACAGGGGCATGGCCGCCTGAGAAAAGAGTGGATTTTTGGGAAAAAGTGTTGCAGAGGCCATTGCTCCGTGCGCCGGGCGTGTGCATAATGAGCATCAGTGAAATCCGGGCCGTGTCGATACGGCCGTCCACGCCACGCATATCGATCCATACCAAGGAGAACGCATGTCCAGATTCGATTCCTACACGCTGTTCAGCGGCGGCGCACAGGGCGCCGAGGCCGAGTTCGGTCGTCTGGCCGAACAATACGGCCTGGCCGAGGTCAATTATACCTTCGAGGGACACAAGATCGAGCGTACCCGGGGAATCCGGGTTCTGACGGGAGAGGAGCTGGTCCGCAAGGATGTCAGCCTTACCTACGTCTCCAAACTCCTTAACCGCAAGTTCACCAACGCGGAGAAGATGCGCAAGGTGCTCCAGACCATCATGTATCAGGTGGAATCCTCCCATCAGGTGTTCGTTGTCGGGACCATCCAGGAAGACGGGACAGTCAAGGGCGGCACAGGATGGGGCGCGGAGTTCGCCAAGATCTGCAACAAGGATCTCTATGTCTTCGGTCAGGTGAAGAACGGCTGGTTCCGCTGGGATTCCGGCCAGTGGTCTGCCGTGACCGATCCGCTGATTACCGAGACCCATTTCACGGGCACCGGCACCCGTTTTCTTGAGGAAAACGGCCGCAAGGCCATTGTGGACCTCTTTGCCCGCTCCTTCAAGTAGGCGAAAATAGTTTCTGTCGTCATCAGGGGCGGTCCGGGGTTGCCGGGCCGCCTTTTTTCGCGGGCGCTCCTCAGTCGGCCAGGGCTTCGAGGAGCAGGGGATGGAGCATGCGCCAGAACGCTCCTGCCGGGCCGCCCAGGGCGGGCAGCACCGCTCCCAGGGAGCGTGTGAAGTGGAGCCGGTCGGCGCGGCCAGTGGCCTTGTCCATGCGTACGAGGTCGTCAGGGTCAAAGGTGTGTTCGAGCTTGTGGTGGTTGGCGTGGGCCTGGGCCAGGGAGGCCCTGGTACGCGTGGCGCCGGTTTCCTGGAGGTGGACCACGGACACGCCGCCATCGTAGACCACCTGGCCGCCCGCCTTCCATATCTGCATGTCATGCTCAATGTCGTCCACCTGGGATGGGGAGAAGCGCACGCCAAAGTCCGGTACGCCGAGCCGGTCCAGCCGCTCCCTGTGGAGCAGGTGGCAGCAGCCCATGACCGTCAGGCAGGGGCGGGCCGCATCGAACTGCCCCATGTCCATGAGGGTGGGCGCATTGGGCGTAAAACGGATTCTGCGCTGGCCCACCTCAGCGAGGTTGCGGAAGGCGTACTGGATGGTCCGCACTCCTTGGTTGACGCATTTGCAGCCTGCGGCGGCGGCCTCGGGGAAGCGGGTCAGGCTGGACGTGAGCCGGGTCAGCCAGTGGGGCGGCAGGAGCACATCGTCGTCGAGAAAGGCCACCAAACGGGCGGAGCGCACATCGGGCAGGGCGAGCAGCCAATTTCGGGCAGCCGGAGCGCCCACGTTGACCGGCAGGTGGACAAAGGCAAGCGATGCGGCGAGTCCGGGCGCGGCCTGTAGCACCCGGCGTTCCAACTCGTCCGGCGGGCAGACGGTGGTGCCGTTGTTGAGGACGGTCACCTGCGCCTGTCCAAGCCGCGTGGCAGCCAGAGAGGCCATGGTGTCGGCCAGCATGTCCGGTTTGTTCCAGGAGTAGAGGCAGATGTGGGTGTCCGGTCCGGGGTTGGTCCCGGCGCGGTCCGTTGCCATCTCGGCCAACTGCTCGATAACGGCGGGCTGGAACGGCTCGGCGTCAAGGGATGCCAGCAGGTGGGCGCGGGCCGTGGCCCTGTCGCCCTGGTCCAGGGCCATGCGGGCGCGAAGGTTGTGACCGGGAAAGGCCGGCACCGCCTCGTCGAGCAGCATCCGGGCCAGCAGCGGTTCGCCCGCGTTCCAGGCTCCCCAGGCGAGCATGGTTCCGGCCAACAGCCCCGAGGGGGAGGCGGCCACGATTTCGATGGCCCTGATCAACTGGTCGCGAGCTCCAAGGCGCCACAGAGCGAGCAGGAGCGGGTAGCGGTGGGCATTGGCGGGCTGGGCCTGCACATGGGCAAGCAGATCGGCGGGTCCGGCTGAACGCGGGTCGGGCGGCGCGATGTTTTCCGGCACGGGTTCGCCGGCAGTCAACCGTTGGGCCTTGGCCAGCCAATTGTCCATGGGCGGGTGGCCCAGGGTCCGGTTCACGTCCCCGGCCAGCCTCAAGGTGTCGCGGTCAAAGGGGTCAAAGGTGGCGGCATGGCGTACCAGGGCGCTGCCCAGGGCCGCCAGGGGCGGGGTCAGGGGCCGGGCTTCAAGCAGGGTCGCGGCTGCGGCCGTGGCGTGGTCCGGGGGGAGATACCCGCTGTTTCGGGTGCGGCTCACCAGACGCGAGACGAGGCGGGCGGCGTTGTGCATGCCCCGGTGTAGCAGACTTGGCCTGCCAAGGGAAAGCCCCCGGAGGCGATGGCTTCCGGGGGCTTGTTGTCTGGCTGGGCAGGGATCAGTTCTCCAGCTTTCTGCGAGGCTTCTTCTTGGTCTGCGAGAACTTCTTCACGTCGATGTTGTATTTCTTCACCTTGTAGTTGACGATACGGTAGGAGACGCGCAGATCGCGGGCGGATTGGAGCATGTTGCCGCCGGTCTTCTTGAGCGAGTCCACCAGCAGTTCCTGTTCGAACTTGGCCACCGCCTCGCCAAAGGAGAGGTTGATGCCAGTGGCCGAGCTTTCGGCCGACTGGAGCGTTGGCGGCAGGTGGTAGGTGCGGATGACCGACTCCTCGCACAACAACACGGCGCGTTCGATGCAGTTCTTGAGTTCGCGCACATTGCCGGGCCAGTGGTACATGACCAGCAGCTCGATGGCAGGTGTGGAGATGCGCTTGACCTCCTTGCCGTACTCGCTGGAAAACTCGCTAAGAAAATGTTCGGCCAGGGGCAGGATGTCCTCGCGGCGCTCGTGCAGAGGCGGAATGAAAATGGGGAAGACGTTGATGCGGTAGTAGAGGTCCTCGCGGAATTTGCCTTTTTCAAGCAGTTCCTCAAGGGGCTGGTGCGTGGCGCAGATGAGGCGCACATCCACGGTGATGGTCTGCTCGCTGCCAACGCGCTGGATTTCCTTTTCCTGGATGGCGCGCAGCACCTTGGCCTGGGCGTCCATGGACAGTTCGCCTATCTCGTCGAGGAACAGGGTTCCCTGGTCAGCCACCTCGAACAGGCCGCGCTTGGTCTGGAAAGCTCCGGTGAAAGCGCCCTTCTGGTGTCCGAACAGCTCGGACTCGATGAGCTCCGAGGGCAGGGCCGCGCAGTTGAGTCGGATGAGGGGTTTGTCCGCCCTGGGGCTGGCGGAATGGATGGCCTCTGCCAGAAGCTCCTTGCCCGTGCCGGACTGGCCGCGCAGCAGGGCCGTGGCCCGGCTGGGGGCAACCTGGCGCGACTGGCGCAGCACCAGGCGCATGGCCTTGCTCGCCGCCACAAAGTCCTTGGGTGGCGTGGAGTCCGCGCTGCCCGCCAACAGTCCCTGGGTGAGCAGGTGGTTCTGGGCGGCCATCTCTTCCTGAAGCTGGGCCACATGGCCCGCGATGATGCCCGCCACCACCTCCAGGAACTGGCGGTGGGCGTCGAGGTCCTCGGCAGGGATGAGGGGCACGTCCACCGAAAGCGCACCGATGACCTCATGGTCGCCCGCGCCACGGCTGATGACCGGCACGCAGATGAAACCGAGCTTGCGCAACTCCTCCTCGCTACGGCCGAAGGCTTTGTTGAGGAATTCCTTGTCGTCGGACATGCGCGGCACGGTGATGGATTGGCCCGAGCCGAAGACGCGGCCGATGACTCCCCGGCCCGGTGAATAGGTCACATCGTCGGTCTGGGCCGGGCTGTAGGTCAGGGAGAGCTTCAGGTTCTCGGTCTTGGGGTCCATGATGACCATGAACGCCCTGACGTACTCCATATCCTGCGCCAGTATCCTCAGGAGCTGGTTCAGGGACTCCTCGAGCGGGGCGTCCCGCTTGAGGGTTTCCTGAATGGTCTTGAGGGTGACCAGATAACTGAGGTCGGAGTCGCCTTGTGTGGTGTGTGCCATGGGTTTCTTTCTCTAGGCGTTGAGCGCGGCCACGCCGAGTTCCAGCGCTTTGAGGTTGACGGCCTGGATCTTGGCCGGGAAGTTTGCCTTGATGGTCGCCGCAAGGGCCTCAGGGCCGAAGGGCAGCGCCCCGGTGGCGCACAGGGCGCCAAGCAGGGCGATGTTGCCGCTTTGGACAGCCCCCGCCTGGATGCCCAGCGTCTGGCTGTTCATGAAGCGAGCCTGATCCGTGCAGGCGGCTACCTGGGCCTTGATCTCGTCAAGGCTCGGGCACTCCTGCTTGCCCATGGCCACCGAGAGCGGGGGCATGAACTCGGTGCTGGAGAGCGCCAAGCCGCCGCGCTTGAGGTAGGGCAGGGCGCGCACGGTCTCCATGGGTTCAAAACCCAGGAGGATGTCCGCCTCGCCGTGGCCGATCTTGGGCGACTTGCAGCCAATGAGCACGGTGGATTCGACCACACCGCCGCGCTGGGCCATGCCGTGGATTTCCCCGGAGGTGACGGGCAGACCGGCGGCGAGCACGGTCCTGGCCAGAAGGGTGGTGGCGGTCAGGGTTCCCTGGCCGCCCACGCCGGTCATGAATATGCGTATGGGCTTGACGTGGTGCATTCTAGCTGCCCCTTTTCTTGGCTTTGATGTGCCCACAGACCTGCAGACAGAGCATGCAGCCGTTGCACAGGATGGGATTGACCGCAGCTCGGTCGCCGTCGCGGTACATGGCCGGGCAGGCCAGGGTGTCCAGACACTCGAATCGGCCGGTGCAGCTTTCCGCCACATAGGCCACCTGGGGCGCGACCTTCTTGTAGACCCGGCGGGTGAACAGCGGGCACGGCTCCTTGGCGATGAGCACCCGTACGCCCTTCATGGCCTTGAGTTCCTCAAGGGCGGCCTGAGTCTTCTTCTGGTTGAAGGGGTTGACTTCGCGCACCTCGGTCACGCCGAGCCCGCGCACCGATGCCTCAATGTCCAGCCGTGATTCGTTGTCGCCGAGGATGGTCTTGTCCACGCCCGGATGCGGTTGATGGCCGGTCATGGCCGTGGTCCGGTTGTCCAGCACCACGATGAGCACGTTGTGCTTGTTGAACACGGCGTTGGCCACGCCGGTAAGGCCCGAGTGGAAGTAGGTGGAGTCGCCGATGAAGGCCACCACGGCCTTTCCCGAGGCCAGGGCCGCCCCGCCGCCCGCCGAGATGGACGAGCCCATGCACAGCAGGAAGTCGGCCGCCTGGAGGGGGGGCAGCAGCCCCAGGGTGTAGCAGCCGATGTCGGAGGAATAGATGGCGTCGTCGCCAAAGACCTTGCGGGCCGCGAAGTAGGTGCCGCGATGGGGACAGCCTGCGCAGAGATTGGGCGGCCGCATGGGCAGGGCGGCGGGCTGGCAGGCGTTACGCACCGGAGCGGGGTCGCCGGTCAGGGTGCGGATGGCGTCCTCGACCATGGTCACCGTGAATTCATTACAGCGGGGCAGCACGTTCTTGCCCAGAATTTCGACGTTCAACGCGTTTTTCTGGGCCAGTGCCCGCAGGTCGTTTTCGAGAATGGGTTCCAGCTCCTCCACCACGAGCACCTTGGAGACACCCGAGAGGAAGTCGAGACACAGGGTCTCGGGCAGGGGGTGGCTGAAGCCGAGTCCAAGCACCCGAACCTTGTCGGTCAGGCCTGATTGGGTCAGGGCGTCGGCCACATAGGCGCGGCTGATGCTCGAACAGACGATGCCCAGCGGGCCGTTGCCGGTGACGGTGTTGTAGGGAGAGTTCTCTGCTTCCTGGCGCAAGGCTTCGAGCCGCTCCAGCAGGGCCACGTGCATGGGCCGGGAAAAGGCCGGGATGGGGACGAATTTCGAGGGGTTGCGCTGAAAGCCGTCGGGTTTGCCCGGAGCGGGCGCCGGGCCGAACTCCACCGGGCCGCGCAGGTGGTTGACCCTGGTGGTGGTGCGCAGCATGAAGGGTGCGCCGTGTTTTTTGCTCAGGAGCAACCCGTCGCGGGTCATGTCCTTGGCCTCCTGGGCCGTGGTCGGTTCGAGGACAGGCATGCACGCCAGCCGTGCGTAGTAGCGGTTGTCCTGTTCGTTCTGGCTCGAATGGCAGCCGGGGTCGTCGGCCGAGAGCAGGAGCAGGCCCCCCGGGGTGCCTGTGTAGCACAGGGTCATGAGCGGGTCGGCGGCCACGTTGACCCCGACATGCTTCATGGTGCACAGGGTCATCGCTCCGGCCAGGGTCGCGCCTCCTGCCACTTCAAGGGCGACCTTTTCGTTGACCGAGTACTCGAAGGAATACCCGGCTTCGGGCGAGAGCCGGAAAAGGGTGTCGGGCACCTCGGAAGATGGGGTGCCGGGGTAGCAGGTGGCCACTTGCAGGCCGGCCTCGACCGCTCCGCGGACGATGGCCTCGTTGCCGAGCAGAAGGTCTATGTGGCCGGGGGTGTCGGCCAGGAGGGAATGTGCCATGAAATCTCTCCGTAATTGATAGGATCGGGTGAGCGCGATCAGTTCGCTTCCAACTGGGCGATCTTGTGGTCGATAAAGGGCTTGTCGGACACCTGCTCCCCGGCCAGTCGGCGATAGGCCTGGAGCGCCTGGGCCGTATCGCCCGCCTTCTCGGCGGCCAGGGCCAACTGGCGGTAGACGGGGGCGGCGAATCCTGTCGGAACCATGCCCGCCAGACTCTTGAGATTGGTCAGAGCCTCGTCGGCCCTGCCCGCCAGCAGCAGGCACTTGGCCTCGCCAAGGCGGGCCACGATCTTCATCTCCTTGTCAGCCACCCCCGCAAGACGGCTCCAGGCGTTGGCGGCCTTGTCCCAGTCCTCAAGCTTCATGGCCGACTGGGCCAGTTCCGAGAGCACGGCGGCTTTGGCCGACGAGGGCGCTGTGCCGAGCAGCGTTTCGAGCCTGTCGAGCCTGTCCTGGCCCGATGCCTCGATGACGATGACGCCGAGCTGGCTCTGGGCCTCGGCCAGGGTCCGCGCCGCGTAGCCGCTGTATGCCGCGTAGGCCGCGGCCGCGAGGATGATGGCCGCCACGCCCGCCACAATCTGCTTTCTGTACTTGAAAGCCGCTTCGAGAACGGGGTGCAGGGACGAGGGAACGCGGGCCTCGATCTCGTCAAGGGTGGCCTGTCCGGCGGTCTTGCTTTCAACCATGGGTTTCAGTGTCCTCCGTGTGGGTGTCTGGATAGCTCTTGGATTCTATGGCCTGACGGCGCAGAGGGCTTGATAAGCAAAATTGTAAAAAAGGTCAAAGCCTATTTCGTTGAAACAGGGTTTTTGGGTCTGATTTTCGGTCCCGCTGTGGCTCAGGTGTCGATTAAATGACAAAATATGTAAAACCACCTGTGTCGGAGCCAGGGCAGAGTTCGTCGGGAAGGTTTGACTTTGCGACTGTACAGAGGTTAGCACTGTTGACCGGGCGGACCTCCGGTCCGACCCGCGTTTTCGGATATGCACAAGATGATCGACAAGCCGCGCACGGAGGGGGCATGGACATACGCCAGGAGATGATTGACATGGGCAGGCGCGCCCGGCGGGCATCGCGGGCGCTGGCCGGGGCGTCCGGCAAGGCCAGGAGCGAGGCGCTGCTGGTGCTGGCCGATCTGTTGGAATCCGAGTCCGTGGCCGTGGCGGAAGCCAACGCCCTGGACCTTGCGGTCGCCGCCGAGCGCGGGCTGGACAAGGCCCGGGTGCAGCGGCTGACCATCAGCGAAAAGGTGTTGGGCTCCATGGTCGTCGGTTGCCGCGAGGTGGCGGCCATGGCCGACCCTGTGGGCGGCATCGAGTCCATGACCCGAAGGCCCAATGGTATGCTGGTGGGGCGTATGCGCGTCCCGCTCGGCGTGGTGGCCATGATCTACGAGTCGCGGCCAAACGCCACGGTGGACGCGGGCATCCTCTGCCTCAAGGCGGGCAACGCGGTCATCCTGCGCGGAGGGTCCGAGGCGTTCCATTCCAACGCCTGTCTGGCAGGGCTCATGCACCGCGCCCTGGAAGCGGCCGGGCTGCCGCGTGACGCGGTCCAGGTGCCCGCCACCACGGACCGCGAGGCCGTGGCCGAGCTGCTCAAGCTCGCCGACTACATCGACGTGGTCATTCCCCGCGGCGGCGAGGGGCTGATCCGGGCCGTGACCGAGCAGGCCACCATGCCGGTGCTCAAGCACTACAAGGGCGTCTGCCACCTCTTTGCCGACGCCTCCTGCGACATCACCCGGGCCGTACCCATCATCGACAACGCCAAGACCCAGTACCCCAGCGGCTGCAACGCCCTGGAGTGCCTGCTGGTCCACCGCGACGTGGCCGAGGTGCTCCTGCCCCGCGTGGACAAGGCCCTGAGCGCCAAGGGGGTGCGTTTCAGGGCGTGCCCGCGCTCCCTGCCCCTGCTGGGCGAGAGCGCCGAACCGGCCGCGCCCGCCGACTGGGGATGCGAGTTCCTCGATCTGGTCCTGGCGGTGCGGGTGGTGGATTCCCTGGACGAGGCCCTGGACTTCATCGCCGAGCACGGCTCCAACCACACCGAGGCCATCCTCAGCGAGAACTACGAGCACTGCATGCGCTTTCTGCGCGAGGTGGACGCCTCCCTGGTGGTGGCCAACGCCACCACCCGCTTCAACGACGGCGCTCAGCTCGGCCTGGGTGCCGAAATCGGCATCTCCACCTCCAAGCTCCACGCCTACGGCCCCATGGGCGTACACGAGCTGACCAGCGCCAAGTTCGTCCTCCTGGGCGAGGGCCAGGTGCGGGAGTAGGGGGGGGTAAGGTGGAGGCTGTCCTAGCAAAGCGGAGTGCCTTGTCAGGTCAGCCCCCAAGATACTTATTCCTTCACGATGTTCTGCAACGACTCTTTATCGATCAACTTTGTTCCCTTTCTGGCTGCAATAAAGGCAGTAACAAAAAGAACTGAATAAATGACAAAAGCTTCTTTGACGGGATCCATGAAGAATTCATCCATTTTATAAAAAGATATGTACTTGTATGCTTGATAGGCAGAGTATAGTTTGTATAGACTAAACAATCCCACCAGAGCAGCCGCAGCAACAATGATAATCCCCCAAACATGCTTTCTCATCAAGTGTACCCTCGTGGAAAAAGTGGTTTGGATATAGTTTCATTTTTTTTGTTGAGATTGTCAAGATAGTTTCGAAAATGTTCGGGTACTATGTTGCCCCCCTCACATCCTGAAAACCCTGGGCGCCCCCGCGGTGTCCTCCAGGCGGTAGCCTGCCTCGGCGATCATGTCGCGCAGGGCGTCGGAGGCGGCGAAGTCGCGGGTCTCCCGGGCCTTCTGGCGGTCGGCCAGCATGCCCTGCACCTCGCGGGGTAGCTCCGAGAGGGAGAGGGGCATCTGCGCGTGGTCGAGGATGCCGAGGATGGAATCCACGGCCAGCAGCTCCTCAAGGCAGGTGGCGGCCTCGGCCCCGGTCAGGGTCGCGGCAGCGGCCCAGGCGTTGACCTGCTTGACGAAGCGGAAGAGCGCGGGCCAGAAGCGGTGCAGGGCGAAATCCTCGCTCATGGCCGTCTTGAATCCGGCCCGCAGATCAAAGGCGGCCTGGCTGACCTCGGCGGAAACGGCTTCTCCCTTGTCGGTGCGTCCGGTCATGAGGGATGCGGCCGCCTCCTGCACCCGCCGCCAGTTGCGCGACCACATGGAGAGGTTTTCGGCGCTGGCGCACAGGGGCTTGCGGCAGGCCGAGGAGAGCAGCCAGAAGCGGGCCGCCCGGTAGCCGCCGAGCTTTTCGGCCACGGTGGGCAGCGTCTCGTCGCTGCACTCCGTGGTCTGATGGTAGATGAGCCACGCCTGCAGCTCGCGCCCGGAAGTGGACCAGATGGCCCTGAGATTCTCAAGGTGGGGGAAGCGGTGCTTCTCGCTGCCGATCATCACGTCGATGCGGGGCAGGACGGTCAGGGCCGTGGCCGCGTGCTGCAGGAACCAGGAGGGGCGCACGTTGCCCCATTCGGTTTCCAGCACCTCGCCGCGCTTGAGGTCGAGCAGGGTGGCCCGCTTGAGCAGGGTGAAGTCAAGCGGGTTGTCCTTGACGTAGGCGTCCAGGTCCACGGTGCGACCGCCCGAGACCTTGTCCATGTCCATGGCCCCGATTTCGCCGTAGCGCTTGTCGCGGAACACGTCGAAGTAGACCGAGCGCAGTTTCTCGTAGGCCAGTCCCTTGCCGAGCAGCTTGCGGCAGAGGGCGAGGGCCTTGTCCTCGCCAGTGGAGGAGAGGGGGAAGGCCACGCCCGCGCCCCCTGTTTCGGCCGCGTCAACGCCCATGCTTCGGGCGCGGTCCACGATCATGGCCCGTCGGCTGGCGGCGAAGGCGGCCCGGTCTATATCCGCGTGCCTCGCCGCGGCCAGGGTGCGGTCATCCATGTCGGTCAGCCCCACAGCGGCGTGGACATCCACCCCGTTTGCCCGCAGATGCCGGGTGAGCACGTCGAGGACCACCACGCGCCGCCATGCGTCGAGGCCGTCGGGATTGTCCAGGCTCGGTCCCATGGAGTAGAGACCGAGGCCGGCCTGGGTGGCCAGGGGTTTGGTCGCGCCCGTGGCCATGTCGAAGACGCTGATGCCGCTGCCCGCCTGTTGGCGGTAAAGATGGGTGCTCAGGTAGCGCTCGCCCGAGTCCGGGAAGAGGACCACGATAAGGCCGGAGTCGATGCGCTCCGCAAGCTGGACGGCCCCGCCCAGGGCCGCGCCCGAGCTCATGCCCGCGAAGATGCCCTCGGACCGGGCCAGTCTGCGGCAGTTCTCGAAGGCGGTCTCGTCGTCCACGTGCAGGATTTCATCAAGCCAGGTCTTGTTATATATGCCGGGAGGATAGGATTCCAGCATGTTTTTGAGGCCTTGAATCTTGTGGCCCGCGTAAGGTTCCACGGCAGCCACATGGACTTGGCCCATCTCGTGCAGCCGCCTGGCGATGCCCATGGCCGTGCCCGAGGTGCCAAGCGCCATGACGCAATGGGTCACAGCGCCGCCGGTCTGCTCCCATATCTCGAGGCCCGTGCCGTGGTAGTGGGCGTCAATGGAGGCAGGGTTGTTGAACTGGTCCATGAGCACATAGGTGTCCGGCTCCTCGCGGGCGTAGCGGTAGGCGCGTTCGATGGCTCCGTCGGTGGAGAGATGGCCGGGCGTCAGTTCCAGCTCCGCCCCGTAGGCGGCCATGATCATCTTGCGCTCCTCGCTGGCCGTCTCGGGCATGAGCAGCTTGATGCGGTATCCCTTGATGGCCGCGACCATGGCCAGCCCCACGCCGGTATTGCCCGAGGTGGCCTCGATGATGATCTTGTCCTTGGTCAGCTCGCCCGAGCGTTCGGCCGCCTCGATCATGGCCGCGGCCACGCGGTCCTTGACCGATCCGCCTGGATTCTGCGCCTCGAGCTTGGCCAAAATCTTGACATTCGGGTTCGGGTTGAGGTGGCGAATCTCCACCAGCGGGGTGTTCCCGATGAGCGCCAGCAGGTCTTTGGTCATGACAGTTCCCTGAAATAGCGGAAAAAGGATTCGTGTTCGACCCAGGCACCGTATGGTAAAAAACCGGGGGGCGCAACTGGCACGCATCATGCAATTTTCAGCCAGAACAAGCAGTCCGGGCGGACCCGGCAATGAGTCGCAGCATCGCGCCCTGCCGCGAAAAGGAACGAGCATGACCGCATATCCCTTTCTCAAGGACAACATCGAGTACCTCCAGGCCAAGGGGCATCCCGTTTTTCAGTGGCTTTCCACTCATCCCTTTGGTGAAGAGGCGCTGCTCAACAACCTGTTCATCAATGAATACGGCATCCACGACTGGCGCATGGAGAGCGGCAAGGGCATGTTCGAGTCTCTGCCGCCCGTGGGGCTTTACTCCTCGTGGACCGAAGGCGACAAGCCCGACACCTCGGCCACCTTCATCGTGGGCTGCAATCTGGGCTACGGCGTCAATCACGTACTCAAGAACACGCCAGACAGCCACAAGGTCATGTTGCTCGAGCCGCGGCCGGAGATGCTCCTGGCCTGCCTGGGCCAGACCGATTACCGCCCCTTTTTCGAGGCGAGGAAGTTTCATATTCTCATGCCCGATGAGCGGTATGTCCATGAGGTGGTCAAGAACCTTGATCTCCAGTTCGTCTATGGCCAGATTCATCTCAAGGGCGATCTGCCCAGCCAGCAGTTGGGGCCGGAGTACGCCCGCTGGACCACCTGGATGCGCAACAAGCTGGAGAATTTTTCCTTGGAACTGACGACCCTGCGTTTTCGCCAGGACGTGATGGTCGGCAACGAGGTGCGCAACTTCCGTCGGGCCATGGCCGAGGGGTCCATCAGGGGGCTTGAGGGCAGGGCGGCCGGACTGGGCGGGGTCATTCTCGGCGCCGGGCCGAGCCTCGAGAAATCGGCTGCGCGGCTGCGGGACAACCCTGGACAGGCCCTTTATACCTGCGCCTTGCAGACAGTGCCCGCCCTCCAGGCGCTTGGCATCAGGCCCCACTTCTGCGTGGCCATCGACTACGACGTGTCCATGCTCAACATCTTCAGCCGTCTTGATCCCGATTTCGTGCAAGACATTCCGCTCATCTATTCCACCAAGGTTCAGCCCGAGGCTGTGGCCCGATATGCCGGGCCGACCTTTCCCCTGTGGACCGTGGGTGGCATGGGAACGTATGTCATGAAGGACCACGAGCTGGTCATTGACGCGGGCGGCAACGTCTCGGTGACTCTCTCGCGCCTGCTGCGTTGGATGGGCGTCAGCCATATGGTTCTCGTCGGCCAGGATTACGCCTGGATCGGCAACCGTTCCCACGCAGCCGGTCACCACGGCCACACCACCAACATGACCCGCCGCAGCTTTCATCAGACCACCCGCAACATGGAAGGCGAGGAGATCCTGACCACGGTGCAGTACATGACCGCCAAGCGCGAACTGGAAGAGGATTTGAAGCAGTCGCCGGTGCCGGTCTTCAACGTCTACGGAGGCGGCGTACCCATTGAGGGAACCCGCGTGGTGGACCTGGAAACCGCCTACGTCGAGGGGTTGTTCGCCTCGGCTCCGGGCGGGGTGATGCGGTTCATGGCCGAGCTTGCGGCCAGCCGGGGGACCATGGTCCCGATGCGTTTCGAGCCGCGTGGACCGGCGTGGTCCACATCGCTGCGCAATATCGAAAAGCACCTGGGTAAGCTCTTTCGCAACCTTGGAGCCAACCAGACCGCAGTGCACGAGGCCATGGGCCGGGTCGAGATATTCCTGAACCAGGACCCGCTGTATACTCCCTACCTCTATAACGAGCTGGTGGATCTGGCCGGACTGACCCGTGCCAAAAAGCGATACGCGCAGCGCGATTATCCTGAATTCAGACGCATCATGCGCTGCGTGCTCAAGAAGGTCCGCGAGATCGACAGGCTGGTCTGCCTGGCCGACGCCAATTCCGACAAAGGGCAGGCCGTGGCCTGACCGTTTTGACGAGCCTCTGTTGGCGTCCAGCCCCGCATATGCGGACGGGCGCGAGTTCAGTTGAATTTTTTCGCGAAAGGTGAAAGAGTCCCCGTCCATGGACAAAACCATACCCTACCTGGACGAGGACGGCACCCTGGTCATTCCCTTTGCGTGCGCCGATCACGGCTACAAGTATTGGAAGCAGGAGGGTCGGCCCCTGGCCGGCATCCTGACCGAACTGGGCGTGGACGAGGCGGTATGGGACGACTACACCCATGTTCCGTACCCAGGCACCGCAGCCGCCCGAGGCGCTTCCGATGCCGGGGCGCCGCAGCAGATGATAGCCGATAATGCGGACGCGGAAGGGTTTGGCGACGAAACCGATGACCCGGAAGACGGACTCGACGACGAACAGCCGCTGCCCTCGGAGGCCGACCTTGCCCATCCGGCTCGGATGGCCTAGGGAGTCCGCATGCGTATTTTTCATCTGAGACATCTGGCCTTGCTCTCTGCGCCCCTGCTGTTCCTGCTTGCAGCACTCTGGCTCGTGTTCCCCTCGGAGGAGGCAGTGGCCGGATTCTTCCAGGAGCATCGCGAGGCGCATCCCGGTCTGACCCTGGCCTTCACCCTGATCACCGACTGGTGCAACCCGGTTTTCTACGGCCTGTTCGGCTGGGTGCTCTTTCGGGCGTGGCGCTCCGGCGACAGGGAGACCCTCCGCTTCATGGGCATCCTGGTGGCCGTGCAGGCGGTGGTGGCCGGGTTGGCCGTCCATTTCGTCAAGCACACCGTGGGCCGCCCCCGGCCGGGCCAGGGGGTGTGGTTCGACCCCATCACCACACGGGGGGCCTTTCATTCGCTCCCGTCGGGCCACACCACGGAGTTCATGGGCTGGGCCGTGCCTTTCGCCCTGCGCCTGGGCAGAACCGGCCTGACCGTGCTGACGGGTGTCGCTGCCGCCCTGGTAGGGCTCTCTCGTGTCTATCTTGGCTGGCATCATCCGAGCGATGTCTTCTTTGGCTGGATGCTCGGCAGCTTTGGCGGTATGGCCACCATGGTCCTGGCGGACTCCTCGTTGTTCAGGAAAAAGGGGTGATGCTCATGGACTGCTGCAACTCCCAAAAGCGCCCGGCCTCCCGGCTGTGGTCCCTGCTCAGGGACCACCCTTGGCTGACCATGATCCTCGCCGTGGCGGCTCAGACATGGTTCACCCTGGGCAACCGAGCTCTGTGGTTTTCTGACGAGGTGCGCTACGCCAACGCCTACCAGAATCTGGCGGAGCGCGGCAAATGGCTGGTCCTCTCCCTCAACGGCCAGCCCTACCCGGACAAGCCGCCGGTCTATTTCTGGTTCCTGTGGCTCATCGACACCCTGACTCCGGCGGACATGCCCGCCGTGTTCTTCCTCGGCGCGGCCCTGTCCGGGCTCTTCTTCGTGGCCTCGGCCCATGTGCTGGCCCGGACGCTGGGTTTCGACCGCTCCGTGTGTCTGGCCTGTGTGCTCATGCTCCTTGCCAATTTCTTTCTGGTGGGGCTGTTCCATTACTCGCGCATGGACCTGCTCTTTGCCGGGCTGATCATCCTCAGCCACGCCTGCCTGTACCGGGCCGTGTCCGGGCCAAGGCAGGGGGGATGGCCACTGGCCGCCTTTCTCCTGGCCGGGCTGGCCACGCTGACCAAGGGGCCCATCGGCTTCATCCTGCCGCTGCTGACCCTTGTTCTCTATCTCGCGTGGCGGGGAGAGGTGCGCAGGCTTTTCACCAGGGCCATGGGGCTCGGTCTGTTGGCCATGTTGTCCATGCTGACCCTCTGGGTGGTCGGGGTGGCCCTGGCCGAAGGACCGTCTTTTCTTCTGGATACCGTCCTTGGCAAGCATGTGTTGCAGCGGGCCACACACACCTTTCACCATCGGGAACCCCTAACCTACTATTTCATCGCCCTTCCCCTGGCCTGGTTGCCCTGGACGCTTTTTGCCGTGTCCGCCCCGGCCAGGCGGTTTTTCTCGCTCGAGGCGTGGGGCGCGATCTGGGCCGGGCGGCGCGAGGCGACGCCTATGCCCTTCCTGTGGATCATGGTCCTCTCCACCTTCGTCTTTCTCTCCAGCCTGAGCGGCAAGGTGCTCATCTACATCCTGCCCATGTTTCCCCCTCTGGCCCTGCTCACGGCCCAGGCCATGACCCGCCTCGACGCGGTCCGCTCGGCCCGTTTCTGGGCCTGGGTGGCCGGGCTGTGGCTGGCTTTGGGCGCGGGGCTGCTGATTGCGGGCGATCTGCTGCCGTTTCCGGTGCCGGTGCGCGGGCTGGGCCTCTCGGCCTGCCTGCTGCTGGTTGGCGGGCTGGGGCTTGTCTGGCTGCGCCGTCGGGGGAGCAAGACCTGTCTGCTCTGGTCGGTGCTGGCAGTGACCCTGTGGCTTTACCCTGTGGGGTTGATGGTCGCCCCGTCCCTGGACGACGCCATGAGCCCCAGGCGGCAGGGGGAAATGATCGGCCAGCATGTCGACCAGGGCTACGCGCCCCTGGCCTACAAGGTCTATTCCGGCATCTTCACCTACTATGCCGGGCATGACATCGAGGAGACCGGCGACTATGACGAGCTGGCCGCCCTCATGGCCCGGCGTGGACGGGTCATCCTCGTCATCCGCGACAGGCACTGGGACGAGTGGCCCGGCCGACCGACCGGGCTGCGGGTCATCGACAGTCAGGAAATCGCAGGTATGACCTATGTGCTGGCCGTGCGGGACTGACAAGGGATGTGTACGGTTTTTGCAATATGCTTGACCGGGACCGAGACTTGGGGCAGAGGTTGTTGAGATAAAGTCCAGACAAGTCGCTCATGGCGCAGAATGTTCATGAAACGCCAGTCGCATCCCTTTGATCGCCCCTGGGGCGCATCCCGTGGCCGGAGCCTGGGGGCTTTCGCTGCCCCGGCGGCCGCGTTGCTTGCCGTCCTCGTGCTGGCCGGGTGTGCCGTGTATCCTGCCGTCCAGGTGGCCAGCGGGGCCATGACCGGCTACGATGCCGTGGTGCTGGCCGACGAATACATCCCAAAGAACAGTGTGTCGGGCGGTCAGCTGGTCTGCGATTCAGACAGGATGCTCGAACGCCGTCTGCGCGAGCGGCTGATCATGGGCGGCGTGCCCCAGGTTTCCGCCCATGTCATCGGCGGTCATGCCTACCTCGTGGGCCAGTTGGACAACCGGGGCCAGGCGGACAGGGCGGTATCCACAGCCCGGAACGTGGAGGGGCTCAAGTTCGTCACCTGCAAATTCTTCCCGCCCTCGACCCCGGCCGAAGCCAGGAGCGACGCCTCGCTCCTGTACTCGGTCAGCAGGAAGCTGTCCGATACCAAGCGGCTCGAGAGTGCCTACCTGCGGGTGGAGGTCATCGGCGGCACGGCCATCCTCATAGGCGCCACAGCCGATCACAGTCAAAAAACCGCCGCTCTGGCCATTGCCGGAGAAGTGTGGGGCGTTCGGGACGTGGTGGACTATATCGCGGTGAACCCGACCATTCAATCTGCCCAGTCCGCCCGAGCGGTCCGCGACTGAGAGCGTCTTGTCCACGAAGAGCGGCCCCGGCCTCCTGATTGCGCAGGGGCCGGGGCCGTTTTTCGTGTTGCCGGAGCGGGATTACCCTTGGCGGCTGAATATGCGCTCGAAGACCCGGAGCACGGCCAAGCCGTCCTCGCCGGGGATGGGCACTGGCGTGTTGTTGCGCAGGGCGGCCAGGAACCGGGTCAGCTCCTCCTTGACCGGCTCGCGGAACATCAGCGGCCATTCGCGCACCGAATAGCTCTTGTCGTAGGTGGAGAAGGCCGAGTATTCCTTGACCTCCTGGGTGATCAGGTTGGCTTCGATATACTTGGATTCGCAGGCCACCAGGATCTTGCGGCTCTTGTATGGCGTGACCCAGTTGGTGGAGATGCTGGCCAGGGCGCCGTTCTCCATCTGGGCGGTTATCAGCGCACTGTCCTCGTGCTTGCCCAGGGTGGTGGACATGACCGCGTTGACCGACTTGAACTCCGAGCCGGTGATGTGGCGGATGAGGTCGATATCGTGGGAGCCGAGATCCTTGACCACGCCCACGTCCTGGATGCGCGGCGGATAGGGGCCAACGCGCTCGATCTGGATGGAGATGACATCGTCGCCCACCAGTTCCTTGACCCGTGCCACGGCCGGGTTGAACCGCTCGACATGGCCGACCATGAGGGCCACGCCCATGTCGCCGGCCCGGCGGACCAGCTCTTCGCCTTCTGCGGCGGTGGCGGCCAGGGGTTTTTCGATGATCAGGTTGATTTTCTTTTCAATGATCTTGAGCCCGGCCTCGTGGTGCAGGCTGGTGGGCACGCAGACGCTGATGGCGTCAAGCTCGTGTTCGAGCAGGTCCTCAAGGGTGGCGAAGGCAGCAACGCCGAACTGGGTGGCGACCTCTTCCCGCGCCTTGGAGTCCACATCGACCACGCCGATAACCTGGACTCCGGCCATTTCGGTGTAGTTGCGCAGATGGACGCGTCCCATCCAGCCCAGACCGACAACTCCGACTTTCAGCATGACAGGGTTTCCTTGTTGAGAGTTCGTGCTTGAGCCCGCCTTACTACGCCCTCGGTGCACGATTGGCAACCCCCGGCCGCAGCGCTTTCCCGACGAGGGTACACCCTCCTTGCCCCCAAGCCGGACATGGGATACTCAGCGGACATGCTGAAGGAAAATGCACACGCCCCCATCTGGTTCAACGTCGGCGAGGCATCGGGCGACCTGCACGGGGCCGAGTTGATGAAGCAGCTGCGTGAACGGGAACCCTGTCTGCGCTTCACCGGCATGGGCGGTCCGGCCATGGGTGCCCTGGGCTTCGAGACCCGATACGACATGGGCCTTATTTCGCTGGTGGGCATCACCGAAATTCTGGGGGGTCTGCCGCGCATCCTGCTTCTTTTGCGGCGCATCCGGCTGGCCTTCATGGCCGTACGGCCTCGGGCCGTGGTGCTCATCGACTGCCCGGAGTTCAACTTTCGCGTTGCCAGGATGGCTCGGGAGCTGGGTATCCCGGTCTACTACTACATCAGCCCCCAGCTCTGGGCATGGCGACCGAAGCGGGTGGAGTTCTTGCGCGAGCATGTCCGCCGGGTCGTCTGCATCCTGCCCTTTGAGAAGGATTTTTATGCCCGCCACGCCATGGATGTGGAGTATGTGGGCCATCCGCTCATGGACGTGTTGCCCCTTGAGCGGCTCGACGCCATGGCCGTGGATGAAAACCTCGTCGGCCTGCTGCCCGGCAGCCGGACCAGGGAGGTCTCGACCCTGCTGCCCGAGTTTGCCAAGGCGGCGCGCCTCCTGCGCGAGAAACGACCTGGCTTGCGTTTTGTCATCGTCCGCGCTCCGGGCATGGATGCCGAGCGGCTGCGCTCGTTGTGGGGCAGCGATATTGAGGTCGAGATAGTCGGACCCGAGGCCCGGTACGAGACCTTTCGCGTTTGTTCGATGATGCTTGCGGCCTCTGGCACGGTCACTCTTGAGACCGCCCTCATCGGCACCCCGGTGGTGGTGGCCTACCGGGTCTCGGCACTTTCGGCACTGATGGGCCGGATGCTGATTCGGGTGCCCCACATCAGTCTTCCCAATCTCATCGCTGGACGGGAGGTGTACCCGGAGCTTGTCCAAGAGCGGGCCACGGCCCGGCAACTGGCCGCTGCCGCCACCGTCTGGCTCGATTCGCCGGACGCCCTCGCCTCGGTCCGGCGCGATCTTGCCGGGCTGCGATCCATGGTGGGTGAGCCAGGGGCTGCGGCGCGGGCCGCGGCCATCATTCTGGACGATCTGGCATCCCTCGACTGATTCCTTTCTGGCTGCACGGGAGAAGGGAGCCTTCCGGCTCCCTTTTTTTATTTTTCGACAGGATAGATGTGCACGTCGCGCTGCGGGAAGGGGATGGAGATGCCTTCCTGGTCAAAGACGAGTTTCACCTTCTCGGTGATGGCGAAGTAGACGGCCCAGTAGTCCGAGGTCTTGACCCACGGCCTGACCGCGAAGTTGACCGACGATTCACCCAGCTCAAGGACCTGGATGACCGGGGCGGGCTCGGGCAGCACCCTGGGGTCTTCGGTGACGATCTTGCGGAGCAGCTCCTTGGCCTTGAGCAGGTCGTCGCCGTAGCCGATGCCCATGACCATATCCACGCGGCGCGTCTCGTTGGCCGTGACGTTGACGATGGTGCCAGCAAGGATGGCCGAGTTCGGTACGATGACCATGCGGTTGTCGGCGGTGGTCAGGATGGTGTTGAAGATGCTCACGGATTTTACCGTGCCCGACTCCCCGGCCACAGTCACCCAGTCTCCGCGCTTGAAGAACTTGAGCATGATGAGCATGACTCCGGCCGCAAAGTTCGAGAGCGAGTCCTTGAGAGCCAGACCCACAGCCAGACCCGCGGCACCCAGCACGGCCAGGAAGGAGGTCACGTTCAGTCCCGCCTGGCCCAGCGCCATGACCGTGACCGCGGCCAGCAGGGCGTAATAGATGACATTGCGCAAAAACGAGCGCAGGGTGTCGTCCACATGGGTCTTGATCATCATGGTTCGGGCCAGTCCGGCCACCTTGTCCGCCACGGCCCGCCCCACGAAGAAGATGATCAGGGCGATAACGAGGTTGAGTCCGTGAATGGAGACAAGAGTGACGGTCTGTTCGAGCAGGGATTGCACGGTCTGGGTGTCCAGGGGATTCATGACGCCTCCTGAAGGGCTGGTGGTGTTGCGCCGGGAGCGGTCAGTCGTCGCGGCCTTTCATGGCGGACCCTGGCACGACCTGGCAGGGTGTGGAGTACTCCCGGCAAAATAATGAAGGAAATTCAGGTCAGTTATTGCCCCATTTGTTGGTTTCCTCAATGCGGACGTATTTCTGGAAGGCGTAGTAGAATCCGGCCATGGCGTTGTAGAATCCGGCCTTGCCGTCGAGCAGTCCGAGCTTGAGCAGATAGAGCTTGAGGAAGCGGCCCGCGCCGTGGAGCAGGGCTGCGGCTGGGCCGCCCCGGCGTCCCTTCTCTCGCAGGGCCTTGGCTCCTTCCTCCGCGTAGTAGTTGATCTTGTCCATGTGCTGTCGGAAGGACTCGTAGGGATAGTGGTGGATGTCGCCCGCGAGCCTGCCCGTTTCGCCCTGCGGGGTGAAGTGGTAGTGGGCCCCGCTGGCCGAGACCTCCATGCGCCCCAGGCGGAACACGCGCAGCAGAAGGTCTGGATACCAGCCAGAGTGCTTCATGAACCTGTTGAAATAAAAGGAACTGCGCGACACATAGTATCCTGCCACCTGCTCCTGCATGGCCAGCCGGGCCACGATGGTCTGGCGCAGCTCGTCGGTCAGGTATTCGTCCTGGTCTAAGGAAACGACCCAGTCGGTCCGCACTTGGGCCAGAGCGAGTGCGAACTGGGCCACCGGCCCGGGCCAGGGGTTGACGATGATTCTGGCCCCGCATGCCTCGGCTATCTCGCGGGTGCGGTCGGATGAGCCCGAATCCACCACCAGCAGTTCGTCGCAGAAGTCGAGCGAGGTGAGGCATTTTTCGAGCAGCCGTTCGCCGTTGAGGGTCAGGACCAGTCCGGTCACGGTTTCGCGCATTGTCGTCTCCCTTGGATGGATCGCTTTTTCATACCGGGTTCCCTTGGCCGGGTCCAATGCAAAAAATGGCCGGGAGCGTCGCGCTCCCGGCCGGTGGTAGGGGCTTGGCTGGTCGTTGGAAAAGTCAGAACATGCAGATTGTTTAAAAATGGTGAGAAGCGAGGCGCGGAAAAAGGTCAAGGCCGAAGTGTACTCCCTGCACGCGGGGGGTTGATTCGCCCCGTCCTGGGGCTCACCCCTTCGGGGCGTCGGCTGGGCCGACGTCCAAATCCGCTGTCCTGCGGAGGTGTGACCTTTTTGAAGCAACGACGCAGATGGCCATTTTTCAACTGTCTGCTAGAGGTCGGTACGGTGGTCCGGGCCTGCCGGGGCGATTTCGTCGGGCAGGGGGTCGTTGCAGTCCTTGCAGGGGAGCACGAGGTTGAGCAGTACGCCCACGATGCCCGCAAGGCCGATGCCGCCCAGCTTGACGATGACCAGGTCAAAGGTCATGCCGCCGATGCCGACCACCAGGATGATGGCCACGATAGCCAGGTTGCGCGGCAGCATCAGGTCATTGCCTGCCCGGACCAGGGTGTTGATGCCGATGACGGTGATGGCCCCGAAAAGCAGGATCATGATTCCGCCCATGACCGGGGTCGGGATGGTGGAGAGGAACGCGCCGAGTTTGCCCACAAAGGCGAGGACAATGGCCGTGATGGCCGCCCAGGTCATGATGGCCGGGTTGAAGGCGCGGGTCAGGGCCACAGCGCCCGAGACCTCGGAGTAGGTGGTGTTGGGCGGGCCGCCCAGGGTGGCGGCCAGGGAGGTGGCTACGCCGTCGCCGAGCATGGTCCGCTGGATGCCGGGGTCTTTGACGTAGTCTTTTCCCGAGATGCCGCCGATGGCCAGGATGTCGCCGAAATGCTCGATGGCCGGGGCGATGGCCACTGGCACGATGAACAGCAGCGCCTCGGCGCTCCATTCCGGGAAGACGAAGTTGGGCACGGCCAGCAGGGGTGCCTGTGCCACGGCCTCGAAGCCGATCAGGGCGGAGCCTGTCCAGTTGGGCAGTTGGCCGGGATCGAAGGCGGCCTGGGTGGCGGCGGTGAAGCCGGTGAAGTCGAGGACCAGGGAGGTGGTGTAGCCTGCAACGATGCCGAGCAGGATGGGGATGAGCTTGATCCACCCCCTGCCGAGCAGTGAGGCGAAGACCGTGGTGACAAGGGCCACGCCCGCGATAATCATGGCCGTGGCGTTTGGCACGAGCCATGCCGAGCCGTCGCCGGTACGGCCCATGGCCATGTGGACGGCCACCGGGGCCAGCACCAGGCCGATGACCATGATTACCGGGCCGGTGACCACCGGGGGGAGGATGCGACGCAACATGCCCACGCCAAAGATACGCACCAGGAGGCTGATGACCATGTACATGACACCCGCTCCGAAGAGGCCGCACATGGTTGCGGGAATGCCCCAGGTCTGGACGCCGTAGATGATGGGGGCGATGAAGGCGAAGCTTGAGGCCAGGAACACGGGCACCCTGCCGCGGGTGATGACCTGGAAGACCAGGGTTCCCGCCCCGGCCGTGAACAGGGCCACGTTGGCGTCAAGGCCGGTGAGCAGCGGCACCAGCACCAGTGCGCCGAAGGCGACAAAGAGCATCTGGGCGCCCAGCAGCGCATCCTTGGGTTTGAAACTGTACTCCGTGGAATGAACCTCACGCATCTTGCGACTCCTCCTCGTGTTGCGGCCGACACCCCGTCGGCCCCGGTAAGACTCCCCCAAAAAAAAGGCACGCCGCCCGGCGTGCCCGACTCCCTATTTGGTGCCGAATATCTTGTCCCCGGCGTCTCCGAGGCCGGGAATGATGTAGCCGATGTCGTTGAGCTTTTCGTCAACGGCCGCAACGTAAATATCCACGTCCGGGTGCTCGCCCAGGATGCGTTCGATACCCTCGGGCGCGGCGCAGAGGAAAAGCCCCCGGATGGACTTGCAGCCCGAATCCTTGAGCAGCTTGATGGTGGCATTCAGCGTGCCCCCGGTGGCCAGCATGGGGTCCAGGATCAGGGCGGTGCGCTCCTCCATCTGGCTGGCGAGCTTGACGTAGTACTGCACAGGCTCCAGGCTCTCCTCGTCGCGGTAGAAGCCCACCACCGATGCCTTGGCGCCGGGGATCATGTCGAAGACGCCGTCCATCATGCCGAGCCCGGCGCGCAGGATGGGCACCACCGTGACCTTCTTGCCCTTGATGGAGTCCACCTCCACCTCGCCGGCCCATCCCTCAATGGTGATCTTCTCCGTCTCAAAGTCCTTGGTGGCCTCGTATGTCAGGAGCCGGGTAACTTCGTTCGCCAACTGGCGGAAGCGGCTGGTGGAAATGTCATGTTTGCGAAGGATGCCGATCTTGTGCCGGATGAGCGGGTGGTCAACCACGTGTAGGGCCACGAAACTCCCCCTTGGTGCGATGTTGGGTTGGATGAAGGACGGCGGATGAACGCCGCTGTGCAAAACTTTCCTTTTCTAGTCTCCCGCCCCTGTCGGGTCAAGGGTAAATTGGCCGTCTGCGGGAACTCGCGGGAAAATGGTTTTTGCTTTCCAATGATTCCCGGTATATCGTGAGGCATGAGCATCAAAGCGGAAAAACGGAGCTGGGAGCGCGTGGTCGCGCCATCGGATCGGGGACTGCGGCTTGACAGGTTTTGGGCGAGGGAGCTGGCGGACGAGGGGGTGTCGCGTGGCCGGGCCAAGGAGTGGATCGAGGCCGGGCTGGCTCTGGTGGACGGCGAGGCCGTGATCCGGGGCAAGCATGTCCTCTCGGGCGGCGAGACCTTGCGCCTGGGCGACGGGGGGCCGCCCGCGGCCGATGCCGAGGCCCGTGCCGTGCCCGGCGAGGTGGCCGTGGTCTTTGAGGATGAACATCTCGCGGTCGTCGACAAGCGGGCCGGGCTGACCACTCACCCCGCGCCGGGCGAGCCGGGGCCCACCCTGGTCAACCACCTGCTGCACCGCTGGCCGGACATGGCTGCCGGACTTTCGGGCATGGACCGTCAGCGGCCTGGCATTGTTCATCGGCTGGACAAGGATACCTCGGGTCTCATTGCCGTTGCCCGCAGCGAGGCGGTCAGGCTGCGGCTGGCCGCCGATTTCGCGTTGCGTCGGGTGTGCAAGACCTATCTGGCCATTGTTCACGGGCGGCCGGATCCGGCCAGGGGAACCGTCGACGCCCCCATAGGCAGGCATCCGACCCACAAGACGCGCATGGCTGTCACGCCAAGGGGGGGGCGCGAGGCCCGCAGCGACTACAGGGTGTTGTGGACCGGGCCGCGTGGGCTGGCCAGCCTCGTGGCCGTGCGCATCCACACCGGACGGACCCACCAGATTCGGGTTCACATGGCCCATCTGGGGCATCCTCTGCTGGGCGATGCGGTCTACGGGCCGCGTGAGAACGCCCAGTGGACGCGCAGACCCGACATTCTGGCCGGGCTGGCCCCGCGCCAGATGCTTCACGCCTTTCATCTCGGTCTGCGTCATCCGGCCACGGGGGAGCCGCTCATTCTGTGGCGCGAGCCCCCAGAGGATTTCCGCTCCCTGCTGGCCGCCCTGCCCAGGGAGTGTCTGCGGGTGGGCATCGTGGGCATGCCGGGCAGCGGCAAGTCGGCCCTGCTCGGGTTTCTTTGCCGACAGGGACATGCCTGCTTCAGCGCCGACGAGGCCGTGGGCTGGCTCTACGAGCCGGGCGGCGACGGGGCGACCATGCTCGGCCAACGCTACGGGAGTGCCTATCTGCGCGGCGACGGCGGGGTGGACCGCCCCGCCCTCCTGGCGGCCATGCGGAACTCCGAAGGGCTTCGGCGCGAGGTCATGGACATGATTCATCCCATGGTCCGGCACCGCTGCGAGGAGTTCTTCCGCGCCCACCGTGACGCGTCCGTGGTCTATGCCGAGGTGCCGCTGCTGCTGGAGGGGGGCTGGCACACCGACGGAGTGGTGGACATGGTGGCCGGGGTGCGCTGCCCGGAGGCCCTGCGCACCGGAGCGTTGCGCCTGGCGCGGGGGCTGGACGCCGAAACCCTGGCCGTGTTCGATTCCTGGCAGTGGCCCGAGGCGGACAAGCTGGCCGTCTGCGATGTGATCCTTGATAACGACGACGGGCTGGACCGCCTGGAGGCCGAGGCCGCCCGGCTGCACGGGGCGGCCCTGGCCCGGTACGAGGAGCGGACGGCGGCAACCCGTTCCTGGCTGGTCGGCCTCTGGCCGGAACTCGCCGCGAACATGGACCGCGAGGCGGCCGGAGAACTCGCGCTGATGGCGGAGCGGGAAGAGGCGGACGAGACGCAGGACGAAGCGTGGACGAGCGACCCGGATGAGGCAGACGACCAATGATACCCATCCGGGACAACGTGCCGCGAGTGACCACGCCCGTGGCGGTCTCGGCCATCATCCTGCTCAACGCGGCGGTATTCCTCTACAGTCTCGGGCTTGATCCTCGCTCCCTGGCCCATCTCTTCCACGTTCATGGCGTGGTTCCGGCCCGTTTCTTCGAGCCAGTCTGGGCCGTGCGGGCCGGGTATCCCGACATCTCGGGCTGGCCGCTGCTCTCCTACATGTTCCTGCATGGCGGCTGGGTCCATGTCATTTTGAACATGTGGATGCTCTGGATCTTCGGCGACAACATCGAGGATGTCACCGGCCATTTCGGGTTCGTGGTCTTCTATCTGCTGTGCGGGCTGGCCGCGGTCGGGCTGCAGATGCTTTTCGAGCAGACTTCGCCTGTGCCCATCATCGGCGCATCCGGGGCCGTGGCCGGGGTCATGGGTGCCTATATCATCCTCTATCCCCACGGGCGGGTGCTTACCCTGGTGCCCATTGTCTTCATTCCCCTGTTCCTGCGCATTCCCTCGGGGCTTTTTCTCGGGGTGTGGTTTTTGTCCCAGGTGGCGGCCGGACTTGTTTCGGGCGGCGGCGCACAGAGCGTGGCCTGGTGGGCCCACGTGGGCGGCTTCGTGGCCGGAAGCGGCCTGATCCACTGGTTCCGTCGGCCCGGCAAATGCCGCTACTGCTACAACCCGACCACCAGGGACTACGATCCGGAGCTTGAGGACAAGTAGGCCGGAGGAAGGGCGGCAAGGTCGTTTGCCCAGCGCTGGACAAGCGACCTTGCGTGTTGCCTGCTGCCGTGTGTCGCTTCTCGGGGCTAGTGAACGATTCTGGAACTTCCGATGTCCAGAGTGTGGCCAGCTCCGGCATCGAACTGGACGGTGTAGTCGCCCTGGGGTTTTTCAAAGGAGAATTCGCTGACTTTGTCCATTTTTCCTTCCACAACGATCTTGCCTCCAGCATCAAGGACCCGCATGGTAACGCCTGATGCCGAAGAACCATCTGAAAAGCTGCCCTGGCAGGTGACGGTTCCGTCGCCGTTATCGAAGCAGTCGCACAGAGGGGTGTGGGCCCACACGGATGTGGAGAAGAGAAGCAGGGCGGCGATCCCCGCGCAAAACATGGTTTTTTTCATCTGAATACTCCCTGTTTGTAAGTTTTGAGACAGCCCGCTTGTGCCCGGTGTCAACGACACCGCAACCATTGAGAGGTTTATAGCTCTTACGTGGTTCCGGGGCGGGTTCGTTGCCGGGTTTTGGCCAGGAATGCGCGACACATGTTTTTATTGCCTTTGAAAATGAAATTCGATATCAGTACAATACTTTTGTTGGGGGAGAAATGTCAATGAAAAAGGACTATTGCGTTGATTGTCAGGGGGTTGCCGCCAGTTCTTTGCCTGTTGCGCGTCTCAATGAGAATATTCGCAGCAGGAGTGGCCGACCAAGGTTCAAGTCTGCTTCTCGGGAAGTTGATGACGGAATTGACCAGTTCAAGGAGTATCTCGAGAGCAACAACCTGAAACTTACGCCGCAGCGACGGCGTATCCTCATGGCTTTTCTTGCGATGAGGGAACCTTTCAGCGCCGAGGAACTGCTGGCCGCGTCGGGCGGTGTCGAAAGCGGTATCAGTCTGTCCACTCTTTACAGGGCGCTTTCCCATCTTCAGGGGGCCGGTCTTGCCAGGCGCGTGGGACAGGCAGGAGTTTCATGCCTTTACGAAGTCGTTTCCGGTCATTCCTGCCAACTCGTCTGTGAGAACTGCGGTCGTCGCGTGTCAGTGAGCAACCCGTTTCTCGAAAGCATGCGCGAGGTGGCTGCACTACAGGAAGGATTTGTCTTGCGCCACTGCACGGCCCGATATTACGGGCTATGCCCGGACTGCGGCACCCGGCACGGCATCAAGTCTGGGCTGGACTGACATCTAGCCGGTTCAACTGTGGATTCCGCTGCCCTGCCGGTTTCCCGACCATAATCCCGGCGGCTTGACTGCTCTGGGGAAGCCATTCGTCGGCTCGCCTGTTTGCGCGAGGGATGCCGTTCGCTTCTGCTTTTATGCGTTGGTGCGGCGGACTCGGCTGGCGCTGGCTGTGTTGGCCTGAACGACATGTCGTACGTTCGGGGTGTTCACATTGGGCGGACACGCCTGTAGCGCTTTTCGATTGCTGCCCCTGCGCGAATGACAGCGTTCTCAACGCCAGCCCTCTGCACCCGCCATTCTTGTCGCGGCAGAGGCATTGTTGTCATCCATCTGTTTTTGTTGACTTATTTCCCGACGCGTATCATATGAACATGAGTTTCAATTTCATCTGCGGGTGCGCCCATTGAGCGCGCCTGCGAGGAGAGGATGTTGTGAAGATACTTTACGCATTGGTTGTCGCCCTGATCATGGGCATGGCCAGCCCGGGAGCGTCCGTCGCGGAAGAGTCAGCGCATGACCACGGCGCTGGCGATGCCGTGGTGGGCGAACTCGGCGGTGGGGCAGGAGCCAAGGGCAGGATGGCGGGTGGCAAGGGAAAGGGTGGTGGCCCAAAGGGTGGTCAGGCTGGAGAAAAACCCCTGCGCTGCGCAGGACTCGTGAACATGTCCAACGGCATGGTTTTGCCTGTTGGCAAGTATTCCGTCAGCCTCAAGTATGTGCATGTGAGCAAGGACAAGCTCTATGACGGCCAGGACCGGAAGACCGGAAACTACAACGGGAAGTACAAACGGGTCGACAATGTGGTCAATCTCACCGCCAAGGCCGGATTGTTCGATGATTTTGAGGCCAGGATTCAGGTTCCACTGATTAACCGCGAGCAGAAGCAGAAGTCCGGCAATCCTCCTGCACACTCAGCCACGGTGCGCAACAGCGGATTTGGCGATCCGATCATTATGGGCAGGTATGCACTGCTCTCCGAGCGCAATGGTGATCCCTTCAGTCTGGCAGTTGGAGCGGGCGTGAAAGTCCCCTTGAGCAATACCGATAAAAAAACTCCTCCTGGCGGGGCTTCTTCGGCTGAGTACATGGGGCCGAACTTCCAGTTGAGCACAGGCTCATGGGACCCCAAGATGGAGATTGGCGCAACCAAGATGCTGGGCAGGTCCAGGGTCGATGCACATTTCATGTACACCATAGCTGGCGACGGAGCCCACGATTCGCGTGGGGGGAACCAGTTCAAGTACGATTTCGGCTACGGCTATGCTTTGAACAAGTATTTTGACTTGGAAATCGAGCTTAACGGGGTGGACCAACAGCCAGTGACGCACAATGGAGAAAAAACGGTCAACACTGGGGGGCACTTCATCTTCATCACCCCCGGAGTACACTGGAAAATTACCGACAGCACCCGGCTTGCCGTGGGTGTCCCCGTGGTGGTCTACCGCAACCTGCGGGGCGAGCCACGGACGCCGGAGCGAAGCAGCAAGTTCAATCTTGGTGAGGACTACAGGATCGTCACCAGCCTGTCCTATCATTTCTAGCCGCAAGGAGTGTTTCAATGAAGGTTTGCAGTTGGTCCGCGAGGACCCTTGCGTTTATGGCCCTGTTTGTCGTTTTGGCCCTGAATCCGGTTTTGGCTGCCGGGCCGCCCAAGACGCTGCAGAAGGTCAAGGTGGTCATGGTCGGCGACAGGCTGGTGGATGTTGCCTGGAAGCTCGGCATTGCCCCTACGGGCATGGTCAGTCGTTTGAGCCTCTGGTCCAAGGGGCGCGAGGTCGCTCTGGTGGCCCAGGCTCTGGGTTGCGCCAACAAGGTCACTGTCATGGCGCCTGCGTCGCTTTCCACGTTCATGAAGAAAACCGGCGTGACGCGGGTTATCGTGGAAAAATACACTCCGACATGCCTTTACAAGGACATTGACTTCGGCAAGATTCCGGATCTGGTCAAAGATGTTCCGGGCGCGACAGTGGAGTATGTGGATTTTGACAGCGGGCTGGATTCTGCCGTGGCGGACATAGCGGCCAAATTCGGCAAAGAGGAGCGCGGCAAGGAGCTTATTTCCGCCTACGAAGAGAACATGAAGCAGGCTGAGACGGCCCTTCCAGGCAAGCCTCTTGGGAAAAGGGTGGTGGTTCTGAGCGGCACCTATTCGTCGTCCACTGGAAAAACATTTGTCAACGTGGAAGCCCCTGGCGGCTACTCGGATCAGTTCTTTCTCTCCCGCCTGGGTTGCGTCAACGCTGCTGCGCCGATGATTCCCGATCCGTCGGCGGTCTCAAAGGGGCATGCCTCCACACCGAGGCTTCACGGACTCAAACAGGCCAACCCCGATGTCATTGTCATGGTCGGCAACGCCTTTGCCGTGCAAAAGGCGTTGCAAGGCGCCCTGGTCCGGGATCCCGGGCTTGCCGATGTCCCGGCCATCAAAAACAGAGCGGTTTTCACCCTGCCGTTCTATGTGGCGGCGGATTTGCTGGACTATCCTGACTTCCTGCGTCAATGGACGCTGGCGTTGCAAGACTGATCCTCAAAAAAGTCATGCGCTGTCGTGGGCCGCGCCGGGTGAACCGGCGCGGTCCTGTTGTCTCTTCTCTCAGCAGCTTTTACCCACCGCGCCCGTCATCCCTCCGGCCGGACCAGGAAGGGGTCGTAGTCGCCGGGCCAGAATTCCTGGGGCATGGGTGTGTCGTGGGTGCCCTCCATGCGGGCGCGGTCGAGATAATTGAGGACCATGTGCATCATCTCGTCGCCGCGCAGCAGGCCCAGGGCGCCGGCCGCCACCGCCGTCTCGTCGAAGGCGGCCACAGCGTCGCGGCGCACCCCCTCGCCCGCGAACAGGACCGGCACCGGCTCGCCCGAGTGGATCAGTGTACCCCGGCTCGGGGTGGAGTGATCGGAAGTCACCACCAGCAGAACATCCTCATTCATCAACAGCGGGTCCACGGTCTCGCCCAGGCCGCGGTCAAGGGCTTCGATGGCCTTGACCTTGCCCCGGGGGCTCTTGGTGTGGGCGGCGCGGTCGGCGGCCTTGTGGTGGATGTGGATGAAGTCGTAGCGGTCCAGAAATTCGGTGGCCAGCCGCACCCGTTCGGCCAGATCGCGGGCCGGGTCCCGGCTGTCGCGCACCTTGCGGAAATCCAGCCCCAGAAAGGCTGCCAAACCCTTGTACATGAAGCCGCTGGCCATGGACAGGCCGCGCAGGCCAAAGCGGTCGCGCATGGACACGCCCTGGCTGAGCTTGCCGGCTCGTTGGGTGACCAGCCCGTTGATGGGGGGCAGGGTCTGGCGCACCCGTTGCTTGTTCTGCGGCAGGTCGCACAGCCGGGCGTAGGCCCAGCGAAGATACTCTGTCAGAGCGTCTGCCGTGCGTATGGCGGCCGGGTCGTCGGCGTGGGAGGCCAGGGGGCGTAGCGCAGAAACGAACCGGCCGTCGGCCATGGGGTTGGAATCGGTGATGAATGGCGACACGTCGCCGCGCATGGTCAGTACGCTGGACATGCCCCCGGTGCGGTGGAGGTCGATGGCGATGCCGTTGCGGGAATAGTTGGCCACAGCCGCGTGGAAGGCGTCGATTTCGTCAGGCGTGCCGCAGATGCGGTCGTGTTTGACGATGAGCTGCCCCTCCAGGGATTCAAGCACGCAGGTGAAGTGGGCGAGCATGGCAATGGCGTCGCCGTCCAGGTTCACCCCGGCCCCCAGTGCCTCCAGCGGTCCGCGTCCGGGAAACTCTGCTCTGGGCGAGCCGAACATGGCGAAATGGGCGTCTTCGCTGGGCATGGGACGGCCCAGCTTGCCCGCGTGATACAGACCGGCGCTGCCCAGGGCGGCGAGGCGGTCCAGCGTCGGGGTCTGCGCCGCCTGCAAGGGGGTTTGATGGCCAAGCTCGCCGTGGGCCCGGTCCCCCAGGCCGTCGAGCACGATCATGACACAGGTTTTTGGCACGAGTTCTCCATTGTTTAATGATATGGTTGTGTCGCGTCTATCTGGGCGGGATCAGATAGGATGTCACCTTGCGAACGCCCTGGACGCCCCGGGCGATGCGCACCGCCAGCTGGGCGTCCGCCTGGCTGCGGACCATGCCGATCATGACCACTTCGCCGTTCATGGTCTCGGTCTCGATCTGGGTGGAACTCAGCTGCTTCTCGGCGATGAGGGCGGCGCGAACCCTGGCAGCGATCTCCAAATCATCGGTCAGGGTGTCGGTTTCATTCACCAGGTGGGTGTAAACCTGATCGACGCCCTCGGTCTTCCGGGCGGAGTCCGCGGCAAAGTCGCGGAAGTCCCGGTCATCGATGGCTCCTACCAGATAGACATGGCGTAGAAAGCAGTACACATGGATCTTGAGAGCCTTCTTGGCGTCGCGGTCGGCCATGGCCTTTTTGATGCTCAGGGAAATCTTCTTGTCCACGGCCTGGTCGGCCACGCTGCGTTCGTCGCGGATGCTGCCGTACACGGCTCCCCAGGGAGTCCAGGCCGCGCAGGCAAAGGCGAGGGCGACAAGCAGGAGGCAGGGAACGGTTCTCCGGGGGTGTTGCATCAAGGGCTTCCTTTGGCTCCTGTGGAAAACTTTGTGGAAAAAATGTCGTGTCCGGGTCGGTTCCTTTCTTGACACAACCTGAAAGCATATTACCTTAGAATCCTGATTCAATAAAATGTTTTTTCTCCTAACAGAGGAATTCCCGTCCAATGGAATACAAAGACTACTACAAGTTGCTTGGCGTGTCCCGGTCCGCGACCAAGGATGAGATCGGCAAGGCTTTCAAGAAGCTGGCCCGCAAGTTCCATCCCGACCTCAATCCCAACGACGCCGCTGCCGAGGGCCGGTTCAAGGAGATCAACGAGGCTTACGAAGTGCTCAAGGACGAGAAGAAACGCAAGCTCTACGACCAGTTCGGTTCGGACTGGGAGCACGGGCAGCACTTTCAGCCTCCCCCGGGATACGAGAACGTCAATTTTGGCGGCGGGGCCGGATTCTCGGACTTTTTCGAGACCATCTTCGGTGGGGGCGGCGGCAGCTTCCGCGGCGGCTTCCAGCAGGGTGGTTATTCCCAGGGGTTCGGAGGTTCCGGGTATCATTCGCGCCCACGGCGCGGGAGCGACTCCGAGGCCGTGTACGAGCTGACCCTTGAGGAGGCATATCAGGGCGGGGCCAAGTCCATCACGCTTCAGGAGCAGGTGGCCGGGCCGGACAACATTCCGCGGCTGACCACCAAGACCTTGGAGGTCAAGGTGCCCGCCGGGGTCAAGGACGGGCAGAAGATCCGACTGGCCGGGCAAGGGAATCCCGGCATGAACGGAGGGGCCAGGGGCGATTTGTATCTGCGGATCAGGCTCGTGCCGCATCATCTCTACAAGGTCAAGGACAGCGACATTGTCCTTGATCTGCCGCTGGCTCCTTGGGAGGCCGCCCTCGGGGCCACGGTACGCATCCCGACTTTGGACGGGCCGGTGGAGATGAAGATTCCGCCGGGAATCGGCTCGGGCAAGAAGCTGCGCATCAAGGGGCGCGGGCTGGGAAGCGGCGCCCGGCGGGGAGACCAGTTTGTGCGCATCATGATCCAGTCGCCCGACAGACTCTCGGGCGAGGAGAGGCGGCTGTGGGAGGAACTCAAGGAGACATCGTCCTTTATGCCCAGGAATTTCTAGAGGATATCGATCATGACGACCAAACGCCTTGCAAAGATCATGATGCGTTCGCCCGGCCTGAATCTGCCCGAGCGTAGCGAGTATGTGGCCTGGACCCAACTGGTGGAGCTGACCAGCATCGAGCCGTCCCAGGTGGCGGAACTGGTCGACCTCGGCTGGATTACTCCGGCCCGCACCGGGGCTTCGGAATATCTCTTCCGGTTGCGCGATGTCTACCGCATCCACAAGCTGATGCGGCTGGTCAAGGACCTCGACATCTCCTTTGACGGCGGGTCCATCATTGTGGATCTGCTGGAGCGCATCGAGGAATTGGAAAAGGAAATAGAGGAACTCAGGCGGCTTGTCTGATCCCTCGGACAATGCCGGGTTTTCGGGCGCGAGCCGTTGGCATCGCGGCCCGGCCGTCCCGGTGAATAGGTGAGCAAGGAGGACCGCGAATGGATCCCAACAAATTCACGCGCAAGACCCAGGAGGCCGTGTCCGAGGCCCAGAACCTCGCCATCCGCCACGGCCACCAGCAGGTGGACTGCGAGCACCTCATGCACGCCCTGGTGGCCCAGGAGCAGGGGCTGGTGCCGCAGATACTCGGCAAACTCGGCGTGGCCCCGGACGCCTACCTGGGCGCGGTGGACGCCGAAATAGCCCGGCAGCCCCGCGTTTCCGGCCCGGGAGCCCGGCCAGACCAGATTCTGGTCACCCAGCGGCTTCAGTCCGTGCTGGTGGCGGCCGACGATCAGGCCCGCCGCCTCAAGGACGAGTTCGTTTCGGTGGAGCACGTTTTTCTTTCCCTGATGAATGAGCCGCCTTCAACGGGGGTGGGTCGAGTCAACAAGCAGTTCGGCCTGGACGCGGGCAAGGTGCTGGCCGCCTTGAGCGAGGTGCGCGGCAAGCAGCGCGTCACCTCCGACAACCCCGAGGCCACCTACGATTCCCTCAAGAAATACGGGCGCGACCTGGTGGAGGAGGCCCGTCAGGGCAGACTTGACCCGGTCATCGGCCGGGGCAGCGAGATCCGGCGCGTCATCCGCATTCTCTCGCGCCGCACCAAGAACAACCCGGTACTCATCGGCGAGGCAGGGGTCGGCAAGACGGCCATCGCCGAGGGGCTGGCCCAGCGCATCGTGGCCCAGGATGTGCCCGAGGGTCTCAAGGACAAGACCGTGTTCAGCCTGGACATGAGCGCACTCATCGCCGGGGCCAAGTACCGCGGCGAGTTCGAGGAGCGGCTCAAGGCCGTGCTCAAGGAGGTGCAGGAGTCGGCCGGGCAGATCATCATGTTCATTGACGAGCTGCACACCATCGTGGGCGCGGGCAAGACAGACGGGGCCATGGACGCGGGCAACATCTTGAAACCCATGCTCGCTCGGGGCGAACTGCACTGCATCGGCGCCACCACCATCGACGAGTACCGCAAGTACATCGAAAAGGACCCGGCCCTGGAGCGCCGCTTTCAGACCGTGCTGGTGGACGAACCCACGGTGGAGGACACCATCTCCATTCTGCGCGGTCTGCGCGAGCGTTTCGAGGTCCACCACGGGGTGCGTATCTCCGACGGGGCGGTGGTGGAGGCTGCCGTTCTTTCCAACCGCTACATCACCGACCGCCAGCTGCCGGACAAGGCCATTGATCTCATCGATGAGGCTGCGGCCCTGATCCGTACGGAAATCGATTCCCAGCCCTATGAGCTTGACAAGGCCAACCGCCTTATCATGCAGCTCGAAATCGAGCGCGAGGCCCTCAAGCGCGAGACGGACAAGGCGTCGCGGGAGCGGCTGGGCAAGCTGGAAAAGGACCTGGCCGAACAGAAGGAGCGTCAGGCCGCCCTGCTTGCCCAGTGGGAGAACGAAAAGTCGGGCATCGAGCGGCTGCGCTCCCTCAAGGGGGAGATCGAGTCCACCCGCCGAGCCATCGAGGAGGCCAAGCGCATCCACGATTACAACCGCGCCGCAGAGCTGGAATACGGAACCCTTGCCGGGCTTGAAAAGGATCTGGCCCAGCGCAACGAGGCCCTGGAATCCGGGGATGTGCCGCGCATGGTCAAGGAGGAGGTCGGCCCGGACGATGTGGCCCAGGTCATAGCCCGGTGGACCGGGATCCCGGTCTCCAAGCTCATGGAGGGCGAGCGCGAGAAGTTGCTCAAGCTGCCCGAACTGCTGCATGAGCGGGTCATCGGGCAGGATCAGGCCGTGCAGGCCGTGGCCGATGCCGTGTTGCGCGCCAGGGCCGGACTCAAGGACCCGTCCCGTCCCATCGGTTCGTTCATCTTTCTCGGTCCTACCGGCGTGGGCAAGACCGAGCTGTGCAAGACCCTGGCCTCGGCCCTGTTCGACTCCGAGGACAACATGGTTCGCATCGACATGTCCGAGTACATGGAGAAGCACACCGTGGCCCGGCTCATCGGGGCTCCTCCCGGCTACGTGGGCTACGACGAGGGTGGCCAGCTGACCGAGGCCGTGCGCCGCAAGCCCTATTCCGTGGTGCTTTTCGACGAGATCGAGAAGGCCCACCACGACGTGTTCAACGTGCTGCTGCAAATCCTCGACGACGGCCGTCTGACCGATTCCCACGGCCGCACCGTGGACTTCAAGAACACCATCGTCATCATGACCTCCAATCTCGGGGCGGAATACATGCTCGACGGCATTGACGAGCAGGGCGGTTTTCGCCCCGGTGTGGCCGATCAGGTCATGGATGTGCTGCGCCGCCACTTCCGACCCGAGTTTCTCAACCGCGTGGATGAGACCGTGCTCTTCAAACCCCTGCGTCTCGATCAGCTTATGGGCATCGTGGACCTGATGGTGGACGGTCTGCGGGGACGACTGGCTGACCGCAAGATAGGGCTGACCCTGACCGAGGCCGCCCGTGCCTTCATCGCCCAGTCGGCCTACGATCCCCACTTCGGGGCGCGCCCGCTGCACCGCTACATTCAGACCCGCCTGGAAACCCCTCTGGCCCGGCTGATCATCTCCGGCGAACTGGCCGACGGCGCCTCCGTCACCGTGGATGAATCCGGCGGGGAGCTGACTTTCGGCTAGCGTTTCGCGGGATAGAGACAAACGAAATATGAAGGCGGAATGGGGCTTCCCTATTCCGCCTTTTTTTGGCATAGAGAAACAAAGTGTCGTTGCAAAAGATAAAATGAATTATGGTTTTATACTTTAAATTTAGTTAGTTATGGGTTGCAAAATGGCTAGCAAGTTTGATGGTGACAGCCGCGTCGAAGTGGTTACCTTGACCAGGGGGGATCGGTTCCATTTCAGCCGCAGATATGACGACGATGCTATTGCGCAAGTCATGGACAGCATTAAGTCTATACATGAAAATCTCTGCATGCTTCCTGCTGGAGACGCTGTACTTGTCGAAATCCAGAAGCTTGAACGGCGTGGGCTTTGGGGGACGGTTGTCATTGAGGGCAACCCCCTGAGTGAGGCCGAGGCACAATCCGTGTTGGCCCGCCCAGAGGATAGTCCGGAGCGAAGTCAGGCAGAGCAGGAGTTGCTCAACGCCAGACGGGCATATGCCGCCCTTGATGCGATGCAGTTAGATAATCCCGATGGATCGTTGATTTCCGAGGCAATGATCAAGGAATTTCATCGAATTTTGACTGAAGGAATCGCGCACAAGTACAATGTGCCTGGGAAGTATAGAGAGTTGCGGCAATTTCCGAGTGTGCATGATATCAAGGTCGGAAGCAGGGAAACCGGCGGAATCTACAAGCCGCCGAAATTGAAAGAGGATATTGAAACACTCATGGGGCGGCTCGTCCAGTGGATCAACTCCAGTGAACTGCTTGCAGTAGACCCCATCGTGCGAGCTGCCCTCGCCCATTACCATCTGGCTCTGATTCATCCTTTTTGGGATGGAAACGGGAGAACGGCACGCCTTCTTGAGGCGTACCTGTTGCATAAATCCGGGATTCGTTATGCTCCCATGATGATATCCAGGTATTACAATCAATTTCATAAGCGGTACTACGAAGCCTACAGAATATGCCAGAAAGACGGAGATAAAATAGTCAATGCGTTTCTTGATGTATTCTTAGCCTGCTTTGGCGCGAGTATTGCGGAAGTTCTCAAGATGGTTGTCAGCGATTATGAACGTGTTGTCTTCAAGGAAAAGACGGAATCTCTTTTTAAGAAGCGGAGAATCAACAAGAGGCAACTCAATGTCGCCCTGGCGATGCAGAAGACTGGTGGTGTTATGACCGTCCGATCAATGAAGGAAGAGTTTCCGTTTAATGTGGTCTATGATCAATTGAGTGTGCACACGGTACGCAGGGATTTGGACCGTCTGGCCACGGAATCCCTGTTGGTCAAGGGCGAGTCGGGGTACAAGCCTTTCAGGTCGGTGCAGGGTAAGAGCATTGATAGTGTGTATGCCGCGTTTTTGGGGGTCGGAGAAGGTTTGCTCACGCACACAGGCGCCTCCGTCACCGTGGACGAATCCGGCGGGGAGCTGACTTTCGGCTAGCGTTTCGCGGGATAGAGGCGTATCACCAAGGCACCCTGTCACACCGGCAGGGTGCTTTCATTTTCAAGGATGCCACTGATGCCGAATCTGCTTCTGCTTTCCATGCTCGCCGCCTTTCCTGCCCTGTCCACCGACATGTATCTGCCCGCCCTGCCTACGCTGCAGGCCCTGTGGGGCATCTCGGTGGTGGAGGCCAACATGTCGCTGGTGGTCTTCTTTATGGCCTTCAGCGTGTTTTTGCTGGTGCATGGGCCGCTTTCGGACCGCTTCGGCCGCCGGCCCGTGCTCCTTGGCGGCATCACGCTCTTCATCGTGGGCTGCGGCCTGTGCGCCGTGGCCGACTCCATCGTCATGCTCGTGGTGGCCAGGGTGGTCCAGGCCGCCGGGGCCGCGGCCGCCTCGGCACTGTCCCTGGCCCTGGCCAAGGATCTGTACGAGGGACACAGGCGTCAGAAGATCCTGGGCTATATCGGGGTCATCCTGGCCGTGTGCCCCATGCTGGCGCCCTTTCTGGGCGGACTGATGCTCCAGGTGGCATCCTGGCGGTGGATATTTGCCTGCCAGGGGGTGCTGGCCCTGGTGGTGCTCTATGGCGCGGTGCGCCTCAAGGAGCCGCTGACGGAATTCACCAGCGGCGGTTTCCTGGCCGTCATGGGCCGCTACCGCAAGATTCTCGGCAACGGCCGGTTCATGGCCCTGACCCTGGCCTTTTCGGTCATGGTTCTGCCCCATTTCGCCTTCATCGGCGGTTCTCCCGACATTTACATCACTGGTTTTGGCGTGTCCGAGCAGGTTTTCGGCTACTATTTCGGCATCAACGCCCTTGGCATCATGCTCGGTTCCTTTGCCTGCACCCGGCTGACCGTGTCCGTCAGTTCGGTGCGCGTTCTGTTCCTCTCGCTCTTTGGGGTGCTGGCCGCCGGGGCGGCTCTGGCCGTGTTCGATGCGCCCACGCCCGTCATCATGGCCGCGCTCATGTTCTGCATCACCTTTTCCATCGGCGTGTCCCGGCCCATCAGCAACAACATGTGCCTTGAGCAGGTCAAAACCGACATCGGCGCGGCCTCGTCCATCCTGACCTTCACCATCTTCTTCGTCGGAGCCGGGTCCATGGGCCTCATCGGGCTCGACTGGCCCTCCAAGCCCGCCTTTGTCGGCCAGCTCGCGGTCATCGGTGCCCTGGCCCCCCTGACCATCCTCTGGGTCATGCTCCGTTTTTTCGGTCGGCGGCCGGAATAGGCGGAGGCGCGGCCACGTTACCCTTTTAGGGGACAACGGCGGCCGAAATCCTGTCAAGAGATTTTCTTCTATACATCAGGCGCTTTTTTTGCCCGACTGTGCCCGTTATCATCCGGTATCAACGGATGGCGAAAAGTCCATGCTAATGTTTTTGCACACCAGGGGGTTTCGCATCCACCATGGATGCGCAAATCTAGTCCTCTGCAAAGGAGTGCATGATGGAAGAGCAATGGATGCAACACATTGGTGACGATCAACTCGTGAACGGTATGCCTAAGCACATGGTCGGCGTTTCCGCCAGTATGGAGCAAAAGAAGTCCGGGCCTGTCCCCGGCGACCCGCCATACCGGACCCGACCCAAGAAGGCGGAAACGGGCACGTTCTGGACCGTGCACCCAAAGGACAAGGCGTGCGACAAGTGCAAGGCCATGGCAGGCATTCAGTTCGAGGAGGAGCCGGAAAGGCCGCCCCCCAACTGCAAGTGCGAGATTCGGAAGCATGGACAGGAGCGACGCAAGTATTATATTGACGGCAGTATTCAAGGGTATGAGGGAAGTGTGGTAAGGCTGTTCCATGGGTTGGGACATGTCAAGGTTACCATCAATCACATAACTGGCGCTCTAGGGTCGGGAGTGCAAGTGTTTTCCAATAATGACGGGGTGAGGAGTGGACACACCTTGGAAAAGAAAATAATCTTTACATTTAATATGTTTACTGGCTCAAATGTGTTTTGGCGAATCCATATAGTGCAGAAGGGGGCAGCCACCACGGTGGTCGGATACAGGATAGAGTATGAGCAGATCAAATAACAACCCTCTGCCCAAGCTCCTTCTCCTCCTGGCCCTGGCTGCGGGATTTCCCGGTCTGGCGCAGGCAGACGACCCTGCGCCGTTCATCCTTGCCTGCGACCGGGTGGAGTCGATCCTGGTGGAGCTTTTTCCGGACATGGATGCCCTTGATTCGGAAAACCAGCGATGGGACATCGGCTGTCAGGTTCAGTTGACCTTTGCGGCCGCTGTTTCCTTCGAGGAGTATCGGCGCAGGAATGCTTCCCGGTGGCTGCCGATCCACGCAGATGGCCTGCTCATCACGATGTATGACGGCAATGTCCGCGCCATCCCGCAGACCTTCTTTTTTACCGAGCAGACCTGGGAGCAAGCACGGCGCAAGCTCATGGCCATCTGCGCGGACAAGATTCCGCCCATCCCCAGGCGGGTGCTGGAGCACCGGCCTCGGGAGTAGTCGCGCCGCAGAAGCGCCGGGCGGCCCTCAGCCCAGTCCCAGCAGCTCGACCAGAAACCGGCGGGTGCGCACTTCCGACCAGTAGGCGTGGCCCTGGGCCACAAAGCCCACGTGGCCGCCGAAGCGGGGCATCTCCAGCAGCAGGGACGGATTGCGCCGGGCCTGGGCCACGGGCAGGCAGCGGCTGGTCAGGAAGGGATCGTTGCGGGCGTTGACCAGCAGGGCGGGCACGCGCACGTCGTCGAGAACCCGGATGCAGCTTGAGCGGGCGTAGTAGTCCTCGGCATCGGCAAAGCCGTTGATGGGCGCGGTGTAGCGGTCGTCGAAGCTGCGCAGGGAGTCGATGCCTTCGAGCAGGGCGGCGTCGTAGATTTCCGGGAACGCCGCCGCCTTGGTCCGCACCTTGGCCCGCAGACCGCGCATGAAGTATTCCAGATAGATGCCCAGGGCGGCCCGGCTGATGATCCGCTCGGCCGACGACAGGTCGCACGGCACCGAGAAGGCGGCCGCGCCCCTGACCTGGGGCGGCACTTTTTCCGGGGCCTCGCCCAGGTATTTCAGGATCTGGTTGCCGCCCATGCTGAAGCCGATGAGGACCACCTCGTCGTAGCGTCCGGTCCCCAGGCAGTGGGTGATGACCGTGTGCAGGTCGCCGGTCTCGCCCGAGTGGTAGAGCCGGGGCAGCCGGTTGGGTTCAGGGCCGCAGCCGCGCTGGGTCCAGCAGGCCGCGTCCAGGCCCATGTCCGTGACCATGACCGCCATGCCCAGCACATACTTGCGCCGCGCGTTGCCCTCCAGCCCGTGGCTGATGATGGCCAGCCGCCGCGTGGCCCCTGTGCGTGCCGGGTGAAAATCCACGTCCAGAAAGTCTCCGTCCGGGGTCTCGATGCGCTGGCTCCGGGGCGAGCCGGGCGGGACGCGGCGCATGAGCGGCGGATAGAGGGTGGCCACATTGCCGCTGCGAAAGGGGAGCGGGGGCAGGTAGTCGGGCGTGGGCAGGACGGGCATGGCAGAGAGGTACGCCCGAACCCGGTTGTTGTCAAAACCGCGGTGGCGGGGCAGAGTGGTGGCGACAGGGGCGGCTAGCGCTGTCCCGCAAGCCCCCGCAATGCAGGAGACCGCGTGCCGCTTTTCGATTCCGTTGATCTGGAGAATTACGCCGAGGTCATGCTCTGGGCCCTGGCCCAGACCCGGACCACGCCGCTCAGGAATGGCGACGTGGTCCTCATCCGCTACGACATCCCCGGGCTGGCCCTGGCCGAAGCCGTGTATTCCCGGCTCATGGACGCCCACCTCATGCCCGTGCCCGTGGCCATGCCCACGCCCTACATGGAGATGGAGCGCTACCTCAACTCCAGCTTCGGCCAGCTCGTCTTCCAGCAGCCGGGCGTGGCAGAGCTCTATTCCCGGGCCGCCGGGGCCATCAACATCCTGGCCCCCGAAGACCTGACCCACCTCCAGACCGTGGACCCGCGCACCATTGCCGAGGCCCGCAAGGCCGACGGCCCCAACCGGCGCATCCTGGAGCGGCGCAGACTAGCGGGCACATTGGGTTGGACCACCTGCCTCTACCCCACCCAGGCTTTGGCCGAGGCATCGGGCATGACCCTGGAGGAATACGCCCATGCCGTGCTGCGGGCCTGCTGGCTGAACATGCCCGACCCGGTGCGCGAGTGGCGGCGGCTGCACCGCGAGGTGGGCGAGATCTGTGCATGGCTCGACGGGCTGGGCATCGCCCGGCTGCATGTGGAGTCCGAGGACGTGGACCTGACCGTGCCCCTGGGCGAGAACCGCCGCTTCGTGGGCGTGGGCGGGGCCAACATCCCGGGCTACGAAATCTATTTCGCGCCCGATGCGCGAGGCGTGTCCGGCACCTATTACGCGGACCAGCCCACCCTGCGCTACGGCCATCTGGTGATGGGCGCGGCTCTGGAGTTCACCGACGGCGTGGCCGCCCGGGTCGAGGCCGGGCGCGGCCAGATCTTCCTGCAAAACCAGATGTATTCGGATTCCGGCGCACGCCGGGTGGGCGAGTTTTCGCTGACGGACAAGCGCTTCTCCCGCGTGGACCGCTTCATGGCCCACACCCTGCTCGACGAGAACTTCGGCGGCCCAAGCGGCAACTGCCACCTCGCCCTGGGCGGCTCGGTCCTCGAAAGCTTCTCCGGCCCGCCCGAGCTGCTCACCCCGGAACTGGCCGCGTCGCTCGGCTTCAACTCCTCTGACATGCACTGGGACCTGGTCAACACCCAACCCAAACGGGTCACGGCGAGATTGCGGACCGGCGAACCGAAGCTGATCTACGAGGGTGGGGAGTTTCGGGTGTAGAGAAGCGCCCGGTTGTGATTGCGAACCTGCCAGTATTGAAAAAGCCTTGCCCTTTTCCATTGACAACCCCCTGTCCGTGCTTATTTGCCGGGCATGTCCCGCCGTGGCGCGGGGCCTTTCACGACAATCCCAGCGCGAGGAATCTGACGAACATGGCGAAACACAGGAAATCCGACAATCCGATCGGCGATCTGTACGACGAGACAGGCAAGCTCTTCGGCGGCGACAAGGGCGCGGCTGGCGGGGCGGACAGGGGGCCGGAATCCGGGACAGGCCCGCAGGCTGATCCGGGAACCGGACAGGAAATCGTGGACGAACCCGAGGTCTCCCTGAGTCAGGAGGAGCTTGAGGCCCTGTGCCGTGCTTCTGTCTGTCCGGTGTGCGATGTGCACAAGGCGGCCGAGGAGATTCGGCTGCGGGCCCTGGCAGACACCGAGAACGTCAAGAAACGGTTGCTGCGCGAAACCGAGGACCTCAAGAAATACGCGGGCGAATCCATCCTGGCCGACCTGCTGCCCGTGCTCGACAACCTCGACCTCGCCCTGGCCCACACCGGCAACCTCGACGGCGCATGCAAGAATTTCGTCATCGGTGTGGACATGACCCGCAAGCTCTTCCTCGACGCGGTCAAGGGCCACGGGCTGATCCAGGTGGAAGCGCTGCGCGGCGGCGAGTTCAACCCCGAGGTCCACGAGGCCGTGGGCACGGTGGAGGACGGCGAGCTGGGCGACAACCGCATCGCCCAGGTGGTGCAGGGCGGTTATACCCTCAAGGGCCGTCTGCTGCGTCCTGCCAAGGTCATGGTCGCCAAACGCTAGCGGGAAATGTTGCGCGTCTGCCCTTTACATCCGCGGGCGCGTGATTATTGAAAACAGAACGAAACCCCTGCAATAGATTTTTCATCGCAATATTTTAGGAGGATATACGTATGGGCAAGATCATAGGGATCGACCTGGGGACCACCAACTCCTGTGTCTACGTGATGGAGGGCAAGGACCCCAAATGCATCAGCAACCCCGAGGGCGGACGGACCACGCCTTCGGTGGTGGCCTTCACGGACAAGGAGCGGCTGGTGGGCGACATCGCCAAACGCCAGTCGGTCACCAACCCCGAGAAGACCGTGTTCGCCATCAAGCGGCTCATGGGCCGCAGGTCTGATGCCCCGGAAGTCCAGAAGTGGCAGGAGCACTGCCCCTACCAGATCGTGGCGGGCAACGGCAGCGATGCCTGGGTCGAGATCGGCGGCAAGAAGTACAGCCCGCCCGAGGTCTCGGCCATGATCCTGCAAAAACTCAAGAAGGACGCCGAAAGCTACCTGGGCGAGCCTGTGACCGAGGCGGTCATCACCGTGCCCGCTTATTTCAACGACTCCCAGCGCCAGGCCACCAAGGACGCGGGCAAGATCGCGGGCCTTGAGGTCAAGCGCATCATCAACGAGCCCACCGCGGCCTCCCTGGCCTACGGCTTCGACAAGAAGGCCAACGAGAAGATCGCGGTCTTCGACCTGGGCGGCGGCACCTTTGACATCTCCATCCTCGAGGTGGGCGACAACGTGGTCGAGGTGCGCGCCACCAACGGTGACACCTTCCTCGGCGGCGAAGATTTCGACCACCGCATCATCAAGTATCTGGTGGACGAGTTCAAGAAAGAGAACGGCATCGACCTCTCCAAGGACCGTATGGCCCTGCAGCGCCTCAAGGAGGCCGCCGAAAAGGCCAAGCATGAGCTTTCAAGCTCCATGGAGTCCGAGGTCAACCTGCCGTTTATCACCGCCGACCAGAACGGCCCCAAGCACATGATGGTCAAGATCAGCCGGGGCAAGCTCGAAAAGCTGGTGGAGGACCTGGTGGAGCGCACGGTGGAGCCGTGCCGCAAGGCCCTCAAGGACGCCGGGCTCTCGGCCTCGGACATTGACGAGGTCATCCTTGTGGGCGGCATGACCCGCATGCCCCTGGTCCAGGAGAAGGTCAAAAGCTTCTTCGGCCGCGAGCCCAACCGCTCGGTCAACCCCGACGAGGTCGTGGCCATGGGCGCGGCCATCCAGGGCGGCATCCTGGCCGGCGATGTCAAGGACGTGCTCCTGCTCGACGTGACCCCGCTGTCCCTTGGCATCGAGACCATGGGCGGGGTCATGACCCGGCTCATTGAGCGCAACACCACCATCCCGACCAAGAAGTCCCAGGTCTTCACCACCGCGGCCGACAACCAGCCCTCGGTGTCCATCCGGGTCTTCCAGGGCGAGCGGCCCATGTCGGCCGACAACAAGCTGCTGGGCAATTTCGAGCTTTCGGGCATTCCCCCGGCGCCCCGCGGCGTGCCGCAGATCGAGGTTTCCTTCGACATCGACGCCAACGGCATCGTCCATGTCAACGCCAAGGACATGGGCACCGGCCGCGAGCAGTCCATCCAGATCACTGCGTCCTCGGGTCTTTCCGACGACGAGATCGAGCAGATGGTCAAGGACGCTGAGGCCCACGCCGACGATGACAAGAAGAAGCAGGCCCTCATCGAGGCCCGCAACCACGCCGATACCCTGGTCTATACCTCCGAGAAGTCCCTGCGCGACCTCGGCGACAAGGTGGACGCCGGACTCAAGGCGGACATCGAGACCAAGATCGAGGCCCTGAAGGCCGCGCTGGCCTCGGACAACGTGGACGAGATCAAGGCCAAGACCGACGAGCTGGCCCAGGTCTCCCACAAGCTGGCCGAGCAGCTCTATGCCCAGCAGTCCGCCGGGGCGGCCGGAGCCGCAGGTGCGGCCGGTGCTGCCGGAGCGGCCGGGGCCGAGGGTGCTGCCTCGGCCAAGGGCGACGACGACGTGGTGGACGCCGACTACACCGAGGTCAAGTAATCCAACTTGCCTTGAGAGGCCAAGCGAAGTATAGCATTACCCGGCCCGCATGAAGCGGGCCGGGTTTTTCTTTGCCCGTTCATCAAGCCGGGACACAACGCACCATGCCTACCATGAAAATACATACCATCACGCCCCCCTTCCTGCGGACCTTTGCGATGCTCGCTCTGGCAGCACTGTTTCTGGCCAGCTGCGCCCCGAGGCTGACCGTGCCCAGCGCGGACCTGCTCTCCACGCCAAACCTGATCGTCGAGGCCGACGCAGCATGGGAGCGCCGAAACTACGAGGCCGCAGAACTGTATTACGCCGCCCTGCTGGAGCGGCCCGACCTGACGCCCGACGCCTTGCCAAAGGTCTACGAGCGGCTGGCAGACTCCGCCCTGCGCAGCGGGCATAACCATCAGGCGCGCATCGCCCTGGAGACGTGGGCCAACATGGACGCCTCGGTGGTCCGGCTGCGTTCCTGGGAGCGGCTGTATCTCGATACCATGGCCGCACTGAATCGGGGCGAGCGGCTGCGCAACCATCTGCGCTGGCTGCTCGCGACCAGTGACCTTCCCTGGGAGACGCGGGCCGACGCGGCCCTGTGGTATGGCGAGTATTTTCGCAACCGGGGCGATTTCGACCGCTCCCTTGAAACCCTGGCGGAGTTCTATGCTCAGGCGCCGTCCACTGCTGACCGGGCCGCCATGGAGGCGGCATACCGTGCCACCCTCCAATCACTGGACAACACCAGGGTCATTGAGCTTTCCCGCGCTGTAACCGCCGAGGGCCAGTGGCGTTTCCCCTATGTGCTCGTCGGGTTTGAGCGGGGCGTGCGCGATGCCTCGGACAAGGCGGCATGGTCCGGTATCTGGCGGACCATGCGCACCCTGGCCGCCCGTGGCGAGTTGGTGGAACGCGCCCCCCTTGAGCAGACCCTGGCCGCCCTTGAGGCCCGTTTCGGTCTGCCGCGTGTGGGCGTGGTCCTGGCCCTGCCGCTGTCCGGTCCCTTCGGCAAAATGGGGGCGGGCATCCTGCGCGGTGCCGGGCTGGCCCAATGGCGGCTGGCCCAGGACGCCATGGATGTGGACCTGCGGGTGATCAATACCGACACCCCCGGCTGGGAGGCGCGGCTGGCCGCACTGCCTGCCCATTATTCGGTGGTGGGCGGACCGCTCCAGGTGCAGAATTTCAGGTTGCTTTCCGAAGGGGCGAAGGGGCGGCGGATTCTCGATACCCGTGCGGTCTTCGCCTTCCTTTCCTCGTTGGGCGAGCTGACCGAGGGGCGCGACGCCTGGCGGTTCTTTTCCAGCCGCGACGACGAGGTGCGCAGTTTGGTCAGGCTTTCCGTTGACCAGCTGAACATCAAGGATCTTGCCATCTTCTATCCCGAGGAGGCCTTTGGCCGCACCATGGCCGAGACCTTCTACCGCGAGGCTGCGCCCCTGGGCGCCCGGGTCCGGGGCATGCAGTCCTACCCGCCCAGGGAGCTCAAGGAGTGGAGCCGACGCGTGGCCCGGCTGCTCAAGGTGCCCGCCGATTTCAAGGACAACAAGGACGCGCCTCTTGATCCGCCTGATTTCGGTGCGGTTTTCTTGCCCGACGGCTGGAGCCAGGCCCAGACCCTGCTGCCCAACTTCTTCTTCTACGAGGGCGACCAGCTCCTCTATCTGGGAACGAGCCTCTGGAGTCGCGCCTTGGACAGCGCCAGGAACATCGACGAACACTACTACCGGCTGGCCGTGTGCCCCGGTGCATGGTGGGAAGGAAGCGAGGGCGGCCGCGCTCTCCAGGCAGCATTGACCGGGGAGGGGCTTGGACAGGCCGATCTATGGGTGGCCCTTGGCTACGATTTTGTGCGTTTCGCCGGAAAGCTCGGCACCCTGCCCGCGGGGTGGAACCCTGCCGATGTCAACGAGCGCATTGCCTCGGCAAGTAGCATGGACTTCAGCATGGCCCCCATCAGTTGGGACGGGCAGGGCGTGGCCATGCAGGAGATGTATCTCTTCAGCCCGGCTCGCAACGGCAAGCGGCTGGTCAACGCCGCAACCCTTGCCGACGCCATCGCCAAGGCCAGGGAGCGTCGGGAGAGGCGTCTTGAAGCCTACGAAAAGCGCATTGAGGGAGGCGGCCGTTAGCCGTCTGTTTCGCCACGCTCATATTCATGCAAGGAGCATCGACAATGAAGATAAGCCCCGAAGAGGTGGCCAAGGTGGCGCGTCTGGCGCGTCTGGATCTGCCGCAGGAAAAGCTCGAACTCTTCGCCGGACAGCTCGGCGACATCCTGGGCCACATGGACAAGCTCGCCACCCTTGACACGGCCAGCGTGGAGCCCATGTACAGCCCGGTGGAACACACCACGGTGCTGCGCGACGACGAGCCGCGCAAGGAGCACTGCCGCGACGAGGTGCTGGGCAACGCGCCAAGGCAGGACGGCCAATTCTTTATTGTCCCCAGAATCGTCTGATTTCCGCCCATACTCAGGATTGATCATGTCTGCACTGCACACCAAGACGTTGACCGAAGTGTCCGCGTTGCTCAAGGATCGTGACATTACCGCCGTCCAGGCCGTGGACGCCTGCCTGGAACGCATCGAGGCCACCGAACCCTCTGTCCGCGCCCTGATCACCGTCATGGCCGACGAGGCCAGGGGCGCGGCCGAGGCCCTGGACGCCAGGGGGCCGGACCCTGCAAAACCCCTGTGGGGCGTTCCCGTGGTTCTCAAGGATTTGCTGACCACCCGCGGGACGCGGACCACCTGCGGGTCGAAAATTCTCGACAACTTCACCCCCTTTTACGACGCCACGGCCGTGACCCGTCTGCGGGAGGCCGGTGCCGTTCTCATCGGTAAGGCCAACATGGACGAGTTCGCCATGGGTTCCTCCACCGAGAACTCCGCCTATTTCCGCACTGCCAACCCCTGGGATGCGGACCGCGTACCCGGCGGTTCGTCCGGCGGCTCGGGAGCTTCTGTGGCCGCGGGCCAGTGCTTTGCCGCCCTTGGCACGGACACTGGCGGTTCCATTCGGCTGCCCGCCTCCTTTTGCGGCATCGTGGGGGTCAAGCCCACGTATGGCCGCGTATCGCGTTACGGACTCATCGCCTACGGCTCGTCCCTGGACCAGATCGGCCCCATGACCCGTTCGGTGGAGGATGCGGCCCGGGTGCTCCAGGCCATCGCCGGGCACGATCCCCGTGACTCCACCTCGGTTAATGCGCCCGTGCCCGACTATCTTGCCGGGCTTGGCCGCGAGTCCCTGGACGGCGTGACCATCGGTCTGCCCCGCGAATACTGGGGCGAGGGCATCGACCCCGAGGTGGCGACGGCCTGCCGCGCCGCCGTGGCCCGTGCCGAGGCCCTGGGCGCGAAGACCGTGCCCCTTTCCCTCTCGCTCACGGACTATGCCATTGCCACCTATTACATCATCGCCATGGCCGAGGCCTCGTCCAACCTCTCGCGCTTCGACGGGGTGCGCTTCGGCCACCGCAGCCAGGGCGCAGAGGAACTCATCGACATGTACACCGCCAGCCGCACCGAAGGGTTCGGTGACGAAGTGCAGCGGCGCATCATCATGGGCACCTATGTCCTCTCGTCCGGCTACTACGACGCCTACTACAACAAGGCCGCCAAGGTCCGCCGTCTGCTGCGCCAGGATTTCGACGCGGCCCTTGCCCAGTGCGATCTCATCGCCGGGCCGGTCTGTCCGACCACGGCCTTCCGAATCGGGGCCAAGGCCGACCCCATCCAGATGTACCTCATGGACATCTTCACCATCTCCCTGAACCTGGCGGGTCTGCCCGGCATGAGCTTACCCGTGGGCCTTGGTGCCGATTCCGGCATGCCGGTGGGCCTCCAGCTCATGGGCCGCCCCTTCGAGGAGGCGGCCATGCTCTCGGTGGCCGACTGCCTGGAGCGGAATCTGGACTCCATGCCCATGGCTGCGCTGTAGACGATCTTTGGTTTTTGCTGCTGATAGAAGGCTGCTCCTGTTGAAGGGGGCAGCCTTTTACTTTATGGAAGACTTATGACGAAAGAAAAGAGAGTTGAATCGTGGCGTGATTTTCTCGATTTGTTCAGCATGGTTGGTGGAGAATCCAGTAAGAGGAAGTCTCTATTGTTCAGAGGTCAAGCCGACAGTCAATGGAAACTGCAAACAACTCTTGAACGAAGAGGTTGTTATAATGTTCCAATAGTCAAGTACTACAACATGTTGGCCAGAATAATTCCAAACTTAGAAACATTTACGGGCAAGTCTTGGCAATTCGACATAACTGGCTATGAAGAAGAGTCTTTTGTCACTAGGGGTCTGAGTAATCCGGATTATCTTGTTTATCTCAGGCACTATGGGTTTCCATCTCCACTTTTGGATTGGACACGGTCGCCATTCATCGCAGCTTTTTTTTGTTGTTCAAATAACGATGAGGCAGACGGTGTTGTTTTTGAATACACATTGGATTCAAACAGTAAAATAGTGACATTGCCAGGACTAAACGTGAACTCTGTTGGGCCATATATTGCTGGGGAAAAACGTCATTTTGTTCAGCAAGCTGAGTATTTATGGGCTTTTAATAAAAATGATGACGGGCTGTTTTTTGCTGAAATAGATAATGCGTTAAGTGGTTTTAATGGGTCAAGTCTCAAGAAGATAATAATCCCAAGCTCATTGAAAAAGGATTTTTTAATTGAACTTGACTTTATGAATATTAATGCTTTTTCATTGTATGGTACTCAGGAAAGTCTCCTTGATGATGCCTTCCGAAAAGAAAAAAAGGTTCTGCGTTAAGAATTCTGTGAATGTTAAGGAGAGCCGGTCGCCGAAAACTCGGCGACCGGCTCTTTTCATGCTCTGCGTCCGATCTCTGCATCCGGTGCGGGCTACTTCATGTCGTAGCTGATCGGGCCGTCCTTGTAGTTGGTCCGGTCGAGCCAGTCCGAGGAGTAGCCGATGTCGCGCACCGGGCCGCCGGGGGTGTTGAGGTAGCCGTCGGAATACTTGGCGAAGAGGGCGAAGGTCAGGTCGCGCCAGGTGTCAAGCACCCGGGTTGCCGTGGCAAAGCCGAATTCGGTGATCAGGCGGATGGCCTCCTCGTCGCTCTTGTCCCTGACAGCCTCGTCCATGGCCGTCACGCCCGCCATGGCCTTGGTTTCGAGCCGCTGCTGCACGGGCTGGATGTCCACCTGGGTCATGCGCTGGAAGTTGAGGCGCGCCCAGTTGCCAAGCAGGTCGAAATGCCACCAGGCCGAGGTGGGATCGAACCCCTGTGGCGATCCGGTCTGGTAGGGGCGCGGCAGTTGGGCCGCCCTGGCGAAAAACGGCGTGAAGCAGGTGGTGTAGGCCACATCCGGGCCGAACCAGAGTACGCCCTTGGTATATTCCGGGGCCTTGGGCCGCGTCTGGCAGACAAAGGTGTAGCCCTGGTAGAAGACCGAGATGGGCCGCTCCCATGCGCCGTAGAATTTCTTGTCCGTGTCCACGTTGTTCTGGTTGCCGTCATAGGGGCCGACGAAGCGATGCGGATCGCCGTATGGTCCGGCGGCCACGCCCTTGGTCAGGTCGAACTGGGTGCCCTCGTAGTGGTCGCGGTAGAGGCTGAAAACCTTGGCCACGTCGATGGGGACATTGGGCCTGATGGAGAAGGGATAGTCCGTGGTGTAGGTGTCCTTGACCCAGGGGGAGAGGCCCAGATCCGGGTTGACCCGGTCCATGGCCCGCCAGACGCGGCGCAGCGAGTAGTAGGGGTGGTTGTACTCACCGGGGCTGACAGCTCGCAGCCAGTCGATGGGCCCTTGCGTCTTCTCGTCCCACCACTTGAGCTTCTTCAGGCCGGGCACGAGGTGCTTGGAGTAGCGGAAGTTGTCCGGGTCGTCCCTGATTACCTCGCGGATGCGGAAGGTGTTGGCGGCCACGAAGAACTCGCCGTCCGGCACCCGCTTGGCCACCCAGGCCGAGTGGTGGACGGCATCGGGCAGGGCGCACATCTCTAAGACCCATCCCTCGTTTTCGTCGGCCACCAGCAGGGTCTCGCCCGTGTCGTAGACGCCGTATTTGTCCACCAGTGCGCCCATGAGGGTGATGGCCTCCCTCGCCGTGGCGCAGTTCTCCAGGGCGATGCGCGACAATTCCGAGCTGTAGAAGAGCCGTTGGGGCTTGCCCGCGCCCGCCTTGGCGTTGGACGGCGGTTCGAAGTTGGCCGCGTTGGTGCATTCGCCCATCATCAGGTTCTTTTCGTTCATTATCCCGTAGTTGCCGTCGAAATAGGCGAAGGAGACCTTTTGCTCCCGGCCCAGGAGCTTCCATATCTCGGCGTAGGGGATCGTCGCCACCGGCTCGGTGGGCGGATGCCCCGGTGTAGCGTAGGCCGGGCCTCGATCCTTGGTGACAAGGCGCGGAAAGGCGTATGCTTCGTGGAATACCTTGCGGCTGCCGGTCTGCTCCCTGGCGGGCACGTAGACCAGCCGCTGGTCGCCCAGTTCGTCGTCGTCGGAGTGGGCGACCATCATGGAGCCGTCGGCGCTTGCACCGGGCGTGATGATCATCGTGGTGCATGCCGGGGCCTGGGGCGCGGCTGTCAGGGTAAGCAGGGCGGCCAGCAGGAAACAATACAGCGACTTCATGGCGTACTCCTTGTGTGGTAACATTCCCTGGGTCGATGTAGCATGACTCGGCCCGGTCATACCACAAAGTCTTTGCATTCGTTCCCGGCTTCCTTAGGATGCCCCCAGGAGCGGGCGTGCCGCACTGCCGAAACGACAACCCCGGGAAAAACGATGACCACAGCCGTAGCCGTGAGCGGGGGCATGGACAGCCTGCTCGCCTTGGCCCTGATGAAGGAGCGCGGGCACGATGTGCTTGCCCTGCACGGCCGTTTTCTGCCGGGCGGCGGAGGGAAGGACGCTGCGGCCGGACTGAACGCAGCCTGTGCACGCCTGGACGTGCCCTTTCATGTGGTCGATCTGCGCCCCCAGTTCGAGCGCGAGGTGGTGGCTCCCTTTGCCGATGCCTACCGACGGGGCCTGACCCCCAATCCCTGCGCGGTCTGCAACCCGCGCATGAAGTTCGGCGCACTCTTTGACGCGGCCCGAGCCCTGGGCGCCGAGAGTCTGGCCACGGGCCACTATGCCCAACTGGTTGTGACTAGGGATGGCCCCCTGCTGGCGCGGGGAGCGGACCCGGCCAAGGACCAGAGTTACTTCCTCTCGCTGGTGGGGGTGGGGGCCTTGCGCCGTGCCTGTTTCCCCCTTGGTGCCCTGTTTAAGCGGGACGTGCCTGCGCGGCTGGCCGGATTTGGCCTGACCCCGTCCCTTCCTGGCGAAAGCCAGGAGATTTGCTTCGTGCCCGGCGACGACTATCAGGCGTTTCTGGCCCGGCGCGGTTCCATGCCCGGTGGCGGCCCCATTCTCCTTGAAGACGATTCGGTCATCGGTCGGCACAGGGGGCTTTGGCGGCACACCCAGGGGCAGCGGCGGGGGCTTGGCATTGCCTGGACCGAACCGCTCTATGTCCTCCACAAGCGTCTGGCCGACAACGCCCTGATCGTGGGGCCGAAAACGTCGCTCCTGGTGTCCGGTTGCGTGGCCGGACGGGTCAACCTCATGACCGATCCGGCGGGCTGGCCCGAAGAGGTCATGGTTCAGACGCGCTACCGCCAGCGACCGAGACCGGCCCGGTTCGCCTTCCGTGGCGACCATCTCGTGATCCGTTTTCGGGAGCCCCATGAGCGGCCGGCACCGGGGCAGGTGGCGGCGGTGTACGACCAGCAAGGGGCAGTGCTCGGCGGCGGCGTCATCGAACGCTCCCTGGAGCGGGACGGGGAGTGAGCCAACTCAGAGCCCCCGGCGCCTTTCCCACCGTTCCCGCCGCTCGGTGGCGAGTCCTTCGGCCCTGGCCCTGACCAGGGTTTGGCGGATTGTCTCGGGGGACATGTCCGGCCGTTTTCGGCAGTAGTCCGTCCACCAGCTCACCTCCTGGGCGACGCGTGTTTTGAAGGGTTCGCGATACGTGGCCAGCACCGCGAATCCCTGTTCGCGCTCGTCCAGGAACATCAGGGTCAGTCCGAGGTAGAACACGGCGTCGGGGTTGCCCGGATGCTGCTCAAGGGTGGCGTCGAAGCGGGTGCGTGCCGTGGCGTAGTCGCCGCGGAGGAAGGCTTGCAGCCCATCACGGTTGTTGCGGTAGGCTGCGTCCGGTCCGCTGTGCAGGAAGTCGCCGTAACTGCTCAGGGCCACGCCCATGCCCGAAGCCGCGCCCACACCCACCGTGCCATGGGCGAGGCAGCCAGCGAGCAGGATCAGGGCGGCGAGCAGGGGCAGGCTTGTCAGTGTCATGGCATTGACCCCCGGTGGCAAATGCTTTAGTCGCTCGGGCGGAGCTTAACGCGAGCCGGAGTCCCTCTCGCGGTCCACGCCTTCGTCCCAGGCCCGGAACATGGCTCTGGCGATGGCTTCGTCGGTCAGGTCGGGGTTGGCGGCCAGGCGAGCGGCCATGTCGCGCACCGATTTGGTCACATGGATTCTGCCGGGATAGCGGAAGGCCGTCAGGGTCTCGAAGCCGCCAGTGCGATCGCCCCGTGCGATCTGGCAGAGCCCGACGTAGAAGTCGGCGCTCGGGTAGCTTTCCACCCCGGCGGCATGGCGAAACGCCTCCTCGGCCTTGTCGTATTGGCCGAGGTTGTAGTACGCACGGCCCAGGCCGGTCAGCAGCCGGGCCGAGTCTGGCTCCTCCTTGAGGGCCTTCTGGTATTCCACCACGGCCTGTTCGTAATCCTTGAAGGTCATGGACAGATTGCCCGCCAGTTTGGGCTGGTGGGCGCATCCTGCCAGCAACAGGGTCGAGAGCAGGAAGGCCCGGAGGGTCAGGGCAAGGGGACGGAGCCGTTTGGTGTATGTCATGGGTTCGTATTTCTCTCCGAAACATGAGTGTTCGCCGCAGCGACAGGCCGAGAGTACATGATTCGATTGTTCACCGCCACCCTGGGTTGCAAGATAAACCAGTATGAGACCCGAGCCATTGCCGAGGCATGGACCGGGGACGGGTGGGCCGCGGAAACGGACTCGGCCGGGGAGGCGGACCTTATCCTGGTCAATTCCTGCGCGGTCACGGCCAATGCCGTGGCCGATCTGCGCCAGACCGTGCGCCGCCTCAACCGTGCCAACCCAGAGGCCGAAATCATCGTCACCGGCTGCGCGGCCCAGGTCATGGCCGATGAGTTGGCAGGGCTGCCCGGCGTGGTTCGGGTGGTGCCCCAGGCGGACAAGGCCGCGCTCCTGGACGGCCCCGGCCCAATGTCGGATGCGCCGTCCGCGGCGCCCGGCACGGCCCGCCACTGCGGGGGGTATGCCCCGTTTTCCATCTCAGGCTATTCCCGGGCCAGGGCCGTGGTCAAGGTCCAGGACGGCTGTTCGCACCACTGCACCTACTGCATTGTGCCCCTGACCCGTGGTCCCTCTGTCAGTCGGCCGCCCCGCGATGTGGTTGACGAAGCCTCGCGGCTGCTTGACGCCGGGTTTCGGGAACTGGTCGTCAGCGGCATCAACCTGCGTCATTACGGCCGGGAACTGCCGGGCCGCATGGATTTCTGGGATCTTCTGGCCCGGTTGGACCGGGAGCTTGGCCCGCGCTGGGCCGGTCGGGCGCGGCTGCGCATCTCGTCCGTGGAACCGGGCCAGCTTGACAGCAAGGCCCTTGATGTTCTGGCTGCATCGTCCATGGTCTGCCCCCAACTGCATCTCTCGCTGCAAAGCGGGGACCGGGACGTGCTTCGGGCCATGGGCCGGGGTCACTATGATCCTTGCGGGGCAGTGGATTTTCTCGCCCGACTGGGCCGTGTCTGGCCGGTCATGGGCCTTGGCGCTGACCTGATCACCGGATTTCCCGGTGAGGGCGAGAGCGCCTTTGCCAACACCCTGGCCCTGTGCCGGGAGCTGCCTCTGACCTATGCCCATGTCTTTCCCTATTCCGAGAGGCCGGGCACACGGGCCGCCGACATGGCCGGGCAGGTGCCCGTGCCAGAGCGCAAGGAGCGGGCCGCACGGCTGCGCACCCTGGTGGCCCGGCGCAAGCGGACATTCCGGGAGCGGCTGGCAGGGCTTCCCAGTCTCGATGTGCTGGTGCAGGACGGGCAGGGTAACGGGGTGTGCGAATTTTACGCCGGATGCCGGTTGACCCGGCTTGCCGACGGCGTCGGGCCGCGCTCTTTGGTCCGGGCGAGGCCCACGGGCATCGAGCGGGGTGTCGTTCTTGTCGAGCCGCTGGCAGAGCGCAGGAGCGACGCAGGCAACCCCGCGGAGGAGGGCTTGGCATGAGCACCCCGAAGATTCCGCCGCCCGGCTTGCTGATCATGTCCGTGCTCAGTGCCCGCTGGAACGAGGTCTGGCCCGGCTTGCTCGGCGAGCTTGAGACGCGTTTCGGCCCGGCCGGACATGTCTCGGAGTTGTTCCCCTTTGATCAGACCGGCTATTATGACGAGGAGTTGGGCACACCCATCGGCCGACGGCTGCTCGCCTTCGATGCCCTGCGCCCCCTTGACGAGCTGGCGCGGATCAAGCTGGACACCAATGCCATTGAGGCCGCCCATGCTGCCGGGACCAGACGATGTTTCAACCTTGATCCCGGGTTTCTCACCCTGGAGCGGCTGGTGTTGGCCACGGGCAAGAATTTTTCACACCGCATCTACCTTGGCCAGGGCATCTGGGCAGACCTTACCCTGATCTGGCAGCGAGGGAGATGGTCGGATTTTCCCTGGACCTTTCCCGATTACGCGGGGCCGGAAATGAAATCGCGGCTGACAAAGTTGCGTCAGTTGTATAAAACCAAGCTCAACACATAAGGGGATGATACATATGCCCGTCAGCATGACAGGTTTTGGCCGGTTCGAGACCACAGAGGACGCCTGGACCCACGTTTGGGAAATCAAGAGCGTCAACGGCCGTTTTCTCGATGTCAAGTGGCGTCTGCCCGGCTCCTTGCGCGGCCTGGAGAACGGCTGGGAAAAAATCGTGCGCACCCGCGCCTCGCGTGGTCGGGTGGATGTCTCACTCAACCTTGAAGTCATGGACGCCGGGGTGCTGGGCGTGGCTTTCAACGAGGTCATGGCCCGGGCCATGATGCGCGAGATGGAGAAACTGGCCGCCAGTCAGGGCCGTGTCTTTGAGCCGGACTTCAACCGGATCATGGCCATGTCCTCCCTGTGGCGCGATGCGGGCAACGAGCCCGATCCGGGGCTGGCCCAGAGCCTGACCCGCGGGCTGGAGGGAGCCTTGGAGGACTGGATGCGTTCGCGTAGCGTGGAGGGTGGGGCCATGGTGGCCGATCTGCTCGCCCGGCTCGACACCCTGAACGGGATCGCCCGGTCCGTTGCCTTGCGCGTGCCGGCCATTCTCGAAGAAAAGAAAGCCGGACTGCGCCAGCGCATCCTCGACATGCTCCAGTCGGCGGGGGCCGAGTTTTCCGAGGAGCGCATGCTTCAGGAGGTGGCCTATCTGACGGACAAGCTGGATGTCTCCGAGGAGCTGACCCGGCTTGAGGCCCATCTCGAACGCCTCGGCGAGACCCTGCGGGGCGGGAGCGATGTGGGAAAGAAGCTTGATTTTCTCATCCAGGAGACCTTTCGCGAGATCAATACCTGCGGCAACAAGGCTCAGGATGTGGAGGTCAGCCGCCTTGTGGTGGACTTCAAGGCCGAGCTGGAGCGCTGCCGGGAGCAGGTGCAGAACATCGAGTAGCCTGGGAGCCGTATCGTGAAGTCCGAAGCATCAAGAAATTGTAGGTGAGTATGCAGAAACAGGGATTGCTCAATGTGGGATTCGGCAACTTCGTGGTGCTTAACCGCGTGGTTTCCATCGTCAACCCCACCAGTGCGCCCATGCGCCGTCTGCGCGAGGACGCACGCCAGGAGGGACGGCTCATCGACGCCACCCAGGGGCGCAAGACCCGCGCCATCATCGTCACCGACTCCAACCATGTCATTCTCTCTGCCATCCAGGCCGAGACCGTTGGGCAGCGCTTCAGCGCCGAGGAGGGAGACTAGGTGACAAGGTCCGATACCTTCCGCCGCCTCGGACAGGTTCTTGTGGTCTGCGCCCCCAGCGGCACGGGCAAGAGCACTCTCATCGCCATGCTGCGGGACGAGTTCCCGGAGATAGGTTTCTCGGTCTCCTACACCACCCGGCCACCCAGAGGGCACGAGCAGGATGGTCGCGAGTACCATTTCGTCTCTCGCGAGGCCTTTGTTGCCATGCGCAGCCGGGGCGAGTTCTGCGAGTGGGCCGAGGTCCACGGCAACTTCTACGGGACGGCCACCAAGCCGGTCCAGGCCATGCTCGATCAGGGCCGCGATGTTCTCTTCGACATCGACGTGCAGGGGGCGAAGCAACTGCGCCGGACATTTCCTGACGGCACCTGTGTCTTTCTGCTGCCGCCCTCGCGAGAGGAGCTGGTCCGGCGGCTGACGGGCCGGGGTACTGACTCCGAGGCCTCCGTGGCCCGCAGGCTGGACAATGCTGCCGATGAAATCCGGCAGGCGGATTTCTTTGAATACTGGGTGGTCAACGGCTCCCTGGACTCGGCCTATCAGGAGCTTCGGGCCGTGTATCTGGCCGGGCGTTGCAAGCCTGTGCTGCGTCCTGACATTCTCGGCTCCATTCTCGACCAGTGGGGGAGCGATGGCTGAACTGGTGGTGGCCCTTGACTATCCGGATGCCGCAGCGGCTCATGCCATGGCCCGGTTGCTTCGCGGCACGGCAGGGTGGGTCAAGGTGGGGCTTGAACTTTTCACCGCCGATGGCCCGGCCGTGATTGCCCCGCTCAAGGAGCTGGGGTTCAAGGTTTTTTTGGACATGAAATTTTTCGACATTCCCAATACGGTGCTCGGGGCGGCCCGCTCCGCCGCCCGTCTTGGGGTGGACATGATCACCATCCACGCCCTGGGCGGCGAACGCATGGCCCACGCGGCCATGGAAGGATGCACCTTGGGAGCGCCTCCGGGCGCTCTGCCGCCGCTGGTCATGGCCGTGACCATGCTCACCAGCATGGGGCCGGACGACCTGCCGCTGGGCAATGGGGGCGATCCTTCGCGGATGGCCCTTGACCTTGCTGTGAAAGCCAAGCAATATGGAGTAAATGGAGTGGTCTGTTCCGGCCTTGAGGTTGCTGCGGTCAAGGAGCGGTGCGGGGGAGGTTTTTTGTGCCTGACGCCGGGCATTCGACCCGCGAAGGCAGCGGCGGACGATCAGCGCCGGGTTGTCACGCCGGGGCGGGCTGTTCGATCTGGTTCGGACTTTCTGGTGGTTGGCAGGCCCGTCACCATGGCTGACGCTCCGGCGGACGCGGCCCGGAACATGCTTGAGGAGATGCGATCAGCCTAATCCCCGGGGGGAGCGGATGACTGAACGAAGCGACACGGAACGAAGCGGCCGGGAGATCGTCAGAGACGGAGCGGAGAAGATCAAGGGCGTCTTCTCCACCCAGTCCGTTTCCAGGGTCGGCACCGGCACCACTCAGCGGCGCACCATCCAGAAGACCTATTGGAGCAGCGAGGAGCAGGAGGACGGCACCGTCGTGGTGCAGCCGCTCAACCGCAACTATGTTCCCTCCGGTCCCAAGCGCAATCTTTCCCGCGACGAATTCCTGACCAAGTTCAATCCAGAACCCGAATTTTATCTTTCCACCGTCTACCCAGCCATTAAGGAAATGGACGAAGCCGTGGTGCGCGGCGAGAAGCATCGTGAGCGCGGCGCAGCCTACAGCGCGGAATTCGAGTTCAAGCGGGCAACGGCCATTGACGAGGAGAACGTGCGGGCGAATTTCGGCCTGGGACTGACCTATCTCGACCGGGGCGACCAGGTGAAGGCCAACGACATTTTCGAGCGCATCGTCAGCCTTGAGGCGGCGTTCGAGGCGGAGCACAAACATCTGTTCAACGATTTCGGCATCAATATGCGCAAGAACAAGATGTACGAGCAGGCCCTGCAATATTATCTGCGCGCCGAGAATCTGGTGGAGGACGATGAGCATCTGTTTCACAACATCGCCCGCTGCTTCTATGAAAAAGGGGATGTGGAGGGATGCCGGAAGTACCTGCGCAAGAGCCTTGAGGTCAATCCCGACCTCAAGGAAAGCCGCATGTTCTGGGCATTTCTCAAGAGCGAGGGCCATGTGCCCGATGGGGATGACCCGCCCGGCGCAGGTGTGCGCCGGGGCGGCGGGGGACAGGCGGCAGGCGGGGAGTCGTCTGTGGGCGAGACCCCGGTTTCGGCCGGGAGTGGCTCGGCGAACGGGGCGTCTGCCAACGCCCCTGCCGGGAGCGGCGGCAACGAGCCGGGGGGCCAGGGGGCCAAGCCTGCCAAGCCTGCCGCGCCCATCAAGCTGGAGATCGATTGACGGGCCGGGCCGCCTGGGGTAGCGCTCGGAGCTGGCGGAGAAACACGCGGTGAGCATGGAGCCTTCATGAGCCAGGACAAGATACAGACCTTCTTGCGGGAAATTCCGAAGATGCGGGACGATCTGCCCTATTCGCCGGAGGTGCTCGGCAAACTCTTCGCGCAGACCGGGGCCTCGTCCATGGCTTCCCTTGAGGATGTGGGCAAGACCCTGGGCAGGGACCAGGGGCTGACCACGCGTATTCTCCGGCTTGCCAATTCCGCCTATTACGGCCTTCAGTCCGAGGTGGTCTCAGTGTCCCGCGCCGCCGCGGTTCTCGGGATGCACGAGATCCGCAACATCGTCCTCACCCTGGGCGTCAACGGTCTCACCTCCGGATACGCCATGCCCGATGATTTTGATCTGGCCGAGTACTGGCGGCACCAGTTCTATGTGGCCATGATCGCCCGCGAGATATCCCGTGTCACCGAGGTGGGCAAGCCCGACAATATGTTCACTGCCGGTCTGCTGCACGACATCGGCAAGCTCATCATCGCCCTGCGTCGCCCGGAAGACTGGGTCGCCATCCGCGAGCTGGCCGAGGAGGAGGGGCTGCCCGATGTCGAGGCCGAGGACGAATACTGGGGACTGGACCACGCCGTGATCGGAGCCCTGGTTCTCAAGTCGTGGGATCTCCCCCCCGCGCTGGTGGAGCCGGTCAACTGGCACCACACTCCCGAGCTTTCGCCTGGCCATTCCAATGAGGCCACTGTGGTCTGTCTGGCGGATTGCGCTGCCCATGCCGTTGACGAGGACGGCGAGTATTTCTCCTCCCGGCTCGAATCCCTGTGTCCGGACCTGGAAATGGCCTTGGACGAGGTCATGGAAGTGGCCGAGGAACTGGCTGAGTCCAAGGACATCGAGCAGTTCGTCCGGCTCTTGGCCTGATCCGGGGGACCGCCTTGCCCTGCATCTGGAAAGCCCGCGGCGACAGCCGCCCACCCGCGTCCGAGGCCATGGCCGATCAACTGTCCGTGTCTCCGCTTATCGTGGACATCCTCTGGAATCGCGGATTGGCCTCTGTGGAGGAGATGGACCGTTTCCTTTCGCCGGGACTACGCCATCTGGCCCGTCCATCGGAGATTCCCGGTCTGTTGGATGCTGCCGAGGTGGTGGTGCGCGGCCTGGCCGAGGGGCGCACCCTGGCGGTCTGGGGCGACTATGACGTGGACGGCATCACGGCCACGGCCCTGCTCAAAGAGTTTTTCGCCGCACACGGCATCGAGGTCCTCCACCACCTGCCGAACCGCATGGAGGAGGGGTACGGCCTGAACATTCCGGGCGTGGAGCGGCTGGTCGACCGGGGTGCGGGCGTACTTCTGACCGTGGATTGCGGCATCTCCGACATCGCTCCTGTGGCCCGTGCCCGGGAGCTTGGCATGCTGGTGGCCGTGACCGACCACCACCTGCCCGGCGACACACTGCCCGACGCCCATGCCGTCTGCGATCCGCGCCTGCGTGAGGGCGGCCCGTGCGATGATCTGGCCGGGGTGGGGGTGGCTTTCATGCTCGCCTGCGCCCTGAACCGGATGCTGCCCGGCGAGCCGATGGATGTGCGCCCCCTGCTTGATCTGGTGGCGCTGGGCACCGTGGCCGACGTGGTCCGGCTCACCGGCCAGAACCGCATCCTGGTCAAGAACGGCCTTTTGTTCATCAAAGAGGCCGCCCGGCCGGGCATGGCCGCCCTCAAGATGGTCAGCGACTATGAGCGCGGAGCAGAGCTGGGGGCCGGGCAGATCGGCTTCAACCTCGCCCCGCGGGTCAATGCGGCAGGGCGCATGGGCGATCCGGGCAAGGCGCTGGCGCTCCTGCTGGCCGCCACCCTCGACGAGGCCATGCCCATCGCCAGGGAACTCGACGCCATCAATACCGAGCGTCGCCGCCAGGAACAGGAGATCGCCGAGGAGGCGTTGGCCCAGGCCGAAACCATGCGGCACATGGCCGGGTTGGTGCTTCACGCCGATCACTGGCATCCGGGCATCATCGGCATTGTGGCCTCGCGGGTGGCCGAGCGCTTCTACCGGCCCGCGCTCATGCTTTGCTCATCCGGGGAAAACGGCCTGCTCAAGGGATCTGGCCGGAGCATTTCGGAGTTTGACCTGCATGAGGGGCTCAAGGCGGTCGCTTCCCTGCTGGCCGGTTTCGGCGGTCATCAGCAGGCGGCCGGGCTCTCGCTCGATCCGGCCAATATTGACGCCCTGCGGGAGGCATTCAACCAAGCGGTCATGGCCAAGCTCGGCCCTGATCCGCTGACCCCGACCCTCAAGCTCGACCGCCAGCTGCCCTTTGGCGCGATCACCAACACCCTGCTCAACGAACTCGAAATGCTCCAGCCTTTTGGCGTGGGCAATCCCGAGCCCGTCTTCGCCTCAGCGCCCGTGACCGTGGCCGACTACCGCCTCTTCGGACGCGACAACGAGCACGTCAAGCTCGTGCTGGCCGATGCCGAAACCGGGGCCAGACTGCCCGGCAAGGCATGGCGCATGGGCCGCGATTTTCCTCGCAACACCAAGGGGCAGGCCATGCGTTTCGCCTTCACCCCCAAGATCGACCGCTACCGGGGCATCCCGACTATTGATCTGCGCATCCGTGACTGGCTGGAGTAGACCGCCTGCCCCGGCGAATGGAATGGATCGCGTCGGCGTCCGCTGCAAGCGGCAAAAGTTGACATGCGGCGGGCAGGAAACGTGTCCAGCCCGCCGCGGGTTTGTTCAATCGGGCAGGGGAACGACCAGGATCGGAATCTTGCTGTGACGAATGGCCTCGGTGGCGACGCTGCCGAGCAATATGCCCATCAACCCCGTCTGGCCATGGGTTCCCATCACGACGAGATCGAAGTCTCCGCTTTTCGTTGCGGCGACGATGCGTTGCGCCGCATCGCCGCAAACCACCTCGACCCTGGCCCCGGCGAGATGGGAGGAACTGCCGGGCACCTTGAAGTCTTCGTGGGCAATGGTTTCCAGTCGCTCATGGATTGCATGGATGGTTTTTTCCTTTTCCCCCTTGTCAATCCAGTAGGCGGCCTTTTCGCCGAAGACCTCTGCCAGATCCATGCCGGCCTGTTCGCTGAGGAGTTCAAGGGAGTCTGGCAGCACATGCAGGACGGTCACGTTCGCATCGTGACGGTCGGCCAGGACAGCCGCATAGCTCAGGGCCAGCCGGGCATTGGTCGAGAGGTCGGTTGCATAGAGGATGTTTTTGATGGTCGGGAGCACGGTGTTTCTCCTAGGCGTCTTTTCAGGACAGGGTGTTTGCCGCCTTTGGCGGACCAAAGAGGCGAGGGGTGAAGGTGACATACCAGGCCGCCGACTGCACCTGGATGATGTAGGCCAGCGCCACAACCAGGGCCGCGTCCGCCCCCTGCTCGCCAAAGGCGTTCATGGCGATGGCCAGGGCGATGGACAGGTTGCGCATAACTGATCCGTAAACCATGGCGATGGCGTCGCCTCTGTTGAGCAGCCATTTCCCTATGACCGTGCTGATCGTGAAGTTGATGCCGTAGAGCAGCAGCAGAGGCACGAGGATGGTCACAAGCAGCTCGGGCGAGGCGGCGATGGTGCGGGCCTTGAGCGCCAGGGCCACGAACACGATCCCCAGCACGCCGATGGTGGAGAGCACCGGGAATCTTGGCCCGATGCGCTGCTGAAAATGCTCTTGGCCGAACTTGCGGACCAGGAGGCGCTGCGTGACGAAGCCAAGCGCCATGGGCAGGAACACGATGAAGAAAATCTGGCTGACGACGGCCCCAATATCCAGGGCAATAGCCGCGCCCATGAGCCCCTGAACGTAAAACGGAGTTGCCAGCGATCCCGCCACAAGGCCGATGACGGTCATCTTCACCGCCGCGGCCATGTTGCCTTTGGCAAAGCCGGTCCAGGATATGGTCATTCCGCTGGTCGGCACCAGTCCGGCCAGAAGCAGACCAAGGGCCATGTATGGGAGATCGGCAAAAAACGTCAGCCCCAAACCCCAGGCCAGGAACGGGGTTATCAGAAAGTTGACCCCGAGGGTGATGATCTGGGCCTTGGTGTCGCCGCCCTCGAACACTTTTTTGATGTTCAGAGTGACCATCATCGGGTAGACCATGAGAAAGGTGAAGGGAATGATCATGCCCTTGAGCCACGCGGTCTCGGCGCTGACGCCGTAAGCGAATCCAAGGGCCATCATGAGGGGAATGGCCAGAGTCAGTTTTTTCGTGATGGTTTGCAGAAAAGACCACATGGGGCGCTCCAGGTTAAAATGTCCAGGTGTTCCATCCGTCTTCATTGCGCCGGATGGCTTCGATCCCTTTTGCCAGCCGCCAGTTGCGCGGCAGGGCGGATTCGTCTATGCCCCGGGCCTTGGCGCAGGGGAGGCAGACCATGACCTCTATGCTTTGATCCAAAATGACCTGGAGATACTGCATGAGCGTGTCGCCAGTGGCGGCCCGGACATGCTCTGTCAGCATCGGGTTGGTCAGATAAACGGCGTCGTCCACAAGGAAAAGGGCGACCTGATGCCCTTCGTCGACGGCCTTGGTGGCGAACATGACGGACCGGGTGGCGCGGACCGGGTTTTCCGGCCCTGCGGAAATGATGAACTGATATTTGCTCATGACCTCTCCTGAAGGTTTCTTTTTGGTGGCAGGGTCTGTCAGTCGTTGCCGGTGTCGCCCATCTCCGCTGCGCGGCAGTCCGGGTCGGAGCAGCAGGGAGCCTCGTTCATCCGGTAGGTCTTGACTCCGTTGGCAACGGGTTCAAGGATGAAACGCTTCTCGCAGGTTGGGCAATTGACATACATGGGGGCATAGCCGCCGGGGTGTTCCGCGTGCTGCGGGGCATGGCAATAGGGGCATTGAATGGCGTAAGCGGGCATGGGACCTCCTTGGTTTCATACTGTTTGTCCCATGATGCCCCGATGGTGTCTGGCCGGCATTGACCTCGATCAATGCGTAAGGAAAAAATGGACACGCCGAGAATTGTGGAAATCATCGGAACGCTCCCGCTGTTCTCTCACCTGGAGAGAGAACAGGTCGAGCGGCTGGCGCGGTCGGCGAGTGTTGAAACGATTCCCGCTGGCGGGCTGTATTTCAGCGAGCAGGCATCGGCGCAAGGGCTGCATCTGCTTATTGCGGGGAGGGTCAAGCTCTTCAAGATGTCCGAGGAGGGGCGGGAGCAGACGATCTTCATTTTCGATCCGGGCGAACCGTTTTGTCTCTGCTCCGTTTTTTCCGACGGTCAGCTTCCGGCCAATATGGCCGCATTGGAATCGAGCACCGTGCTGGTCATCCCTCCGGTGGAACTGGAAAGGCTCGTGGCGGAAGATCCGGGTATGCTGTTGCAGATATTGCGGGTGATGTCGCGTCGTCTCAAGGAGGCCATGGACATGATCGACGCCTTGTCCCTCAGGCAGTTGCCGTCCCGGCTGGCCGCCTATTTCTTGTCGGCAGCGGCCGGAGGCGCTGTCACGTTGTCCATAACCCATCGAGAGCTGGCCAAGATCATCGGCGCCACGCCCGAGGCACTCTCCCGCGCATTGAGGAAAATGAGCGAGGCCGGGCTTGTGGATGTCCAGGGCAAGGATGTGAAGGTGTTGGATCGATCAGGACTGGAGCAATGCCGGGCATCGGGCCTGTCGTGAGCCGCCCCTGCCTCTTGTTTGTCCGGCCCCGGCCGAACGCCTTGCAGTCCGCGCCCGGTTAGCTGCCTACTGATCCCACGAACTGCGCCGCGTTGTAGCTTGAGCGGACCAAGGGGGCGCTGAAGACGTGGCGGATGCCGCGCTGCCTGCCTTGGTCTGCGTAGGAGTCGAAGACGGCGGGTTCCACATAGCGGTCCACCGGGGGGTGCTGGCGGGTGGGGCGCATGTACTGGCCGATGGTGACGATGTCGCAGCCTGCGGCGGCAAGGTCGTCGAGCACGGGCAGGATCTGGGCATCGGTCTCGCCAAGCCCGACCATGATGCCGCTCTTGGTGGGGATGTCCGGGGCCATCCCCTTTGACCGTTCAAGGAGCCTCAGGCTCTGGCGGTAGTCGGCCTGGGGCCGGATGGCCGGGTACAGAGCAGGCACAGTCTCCAGATTGTGGTTGAGCACGTCGGGCCTTGCCGCGAAGATGGTGTCCAAGGCTGCCTCGTCGCCCTGAAAGTCCGGGATGAGCACCTCAACGGTGCAGCCCGGCAGGGTCGAGCGCACGGCCCTGATGGTGGCGGCGAAATGGGTGGCCCCGCCGTCGGGCAGATCGTCGCGTGTGACCGAGGTGATGACCACGTGTGTGAGGCCCAGCCTGCGAGCTCCTTCGGCCACGCGGGCCGGTTCGTCGTCTTCCAGGGGCGTCGGGCGGCCAGGCGTGATGTTGCAGAAGGCGCAATTGCGGGAGCACACGCTGCCCATGATCAGGAACGTGGCCACGTTCCTGGAGAAACACTCCCACTTGTTGGGGCATTTTGCGCTCTGGCAGACCGTGTTCAGGCGCAGGTCGTCCATGAGCCCGGCCGTGGAGGCGAACTGCTCATTGCCGGGCAGCCTGATCCGCAGCCAGGGCGGAATCCGCAAAGGCTTTTCCAAATTCGCGGGCAAAGACATGCTTGACTTCCTTGATGGTGATGTCGCGGCCCGCCTCGGCGCTGAGGGATGTGGGCCTCGCGCCCTGGATGCCGCACAGGGTGATTGTGTCGAACAGGCTTACGTCGCGTCCCACATTGAGGGCCAGGCCATGATACGTGACCCAGCGGCGGACACCGATGCCCATTGAGCATATTTTGCGGTTTTCGTCCACCCATACGCCGGGATGGCCGGGGCGGCGCACGGTATCGACCCCGAAGGCGGCGCAGGTGGCGATGACCGCAGCCTCCATGTCGTGGAAGAAGCGACGCATGCCGCCGGGGCGCTTTTCCACCCGCCAGACGGGGTAGGCCACCAGTTGGCCCGGAAAGTGGCAGGTGATGTTGCCCCCGCGCGCGGTGCGGGCCAGTTCTATGCCCTGGGCGGCCAGGAAGGCGGGATTGACATGCAGATTCTCGGTTCCGCCCTGACGGCCCAGGGTGATGACCTTGGGATGTTCCAGCAGAAAGAGCGTGTTGCCGCACTCGCCAGAGATGACCTTGTCCAGGGTTTCCAGCTGGATCGTCTCAGCCCGGGCATAGCCGATGAGTCCGAGATCGATGATGGTCATTTTTCTTTGATGGCGGGCTTGAAGGGCAGCAGCAGCGCCCCGGATTTAAGGTCTTTTCGCGGAGTGGCGGGCCACTGCGGGATCATGCCCTGCCCGGGGAGCAGTGGGCGCTGTTTCGGGCCGTAATCCACAAGGGTCAGTCCCTGGTCGGAGCAGGCGTATTGCCCAAGGCCGCCGTGCAGGGGGAAGGGTTCGGATATGAGGCGCACTGCGCCGAAATCCTTGCCTCCCTTGCGCGAGAGGTAGAGAAAGTTGAGGGAAACGCCGGTCTTTTCGAGCCGCGCCTCGGACGAAAGCAGTTCGAGCCAGCGGGGTGCGCCCTTGACCGAGAGATTGAAGTGGCACCACGGCGCCCCCTGGCCCGTGGCGGGCATGGGACATTCCCCGGCGTGGGGGCAGGGCGCGATGGGTTTGAACCCCTGGGCCAGGAACTGGCCGCGCATCTCGGCGATGATGCGGCCAGTCAGGCGCACTCCGGTTTCAATGAGCAGGACGCGCCCTGTGTCCTTGCAGGCGCCGATAAGGTGCCGGGCGAGTTTTTCCGCCTGGGGCCGGGCGGTCCTGCCAGACCAGTCCAATTCGTTGAGGGCGTTGGCCGCAATGATCAGATCGGCCTTGCGCTGGATGCGGTCGCTGAAGGCTGCCTTGGCTGTCCTGATCCGCCACGGGGTGTCCCCGGCCAGGGCGTTGAAGAGCGCAAGGCCCGCCTGCATGGCCTTGGGCACACGGTCGAGACAGGTGAAGTTGAGCCTGCGTCCGCGCAGGTGCGGCCGTGACATCCACAGGGCGATGACAGCGGTGAGCGGCCCGGAGCCGAGGTCCGTTATCTCGCCGTCTTCCGGGATGTCCAGCTCCATGCCGCCGAAGAGCCGCGACATGCGGTAGAGGTTCCAGGGCAGGAAATAACACAGGTAGGGCGAGAGGAACCGGGCCTCGCCCATATAGTCGGGACGCCGCTCTGCGCGTTCGTTGGTCAGGCTGCGCGACATGTCGCGGATGTCGTACTTGAGCTGCTCGCGGTGCTTGGCCTTGAGAGGCCATACCTGCTTGAGGATGTCGCCGAAGCGTTCCAGCTCGGCCGCGTTTCCAGGCGTGATTTCCGGGAACAGGGTTTCAATCGACATGGGTGAAGCGCATCCTTTGCATGAACCTGTCGCCAAAGGCGGGATCGGCGGTCAGGTCAAGGGCGGTTATGGTGTCCGGCAGTGTGCGCGCAAAGGCCAGCGCCCGGGAGTCGGTGACGAGTTTCGCGGTGCCTTTGAGCGAGGTGTTGCCCGCCTTGATGGTCCTGGCCCCCAGGCCGGGCGGTAGAAAACCCAATGTTTCCAGGTCATCCAGGGAGACATGTTCGCCCAGGGCCCCGGCGATGTGCACTGCGGCCAGCCCGGACGGGGACAGCCCGGCCTCGGTCAGAAGGGCCGACATGGCCAGGTTGAAGGCCGCCTTGACCTTGAGGATCTCCTCCAAGTCTGAAGCCGGGAGGAACAGGCCGTCATCAAGGGCCAGGGCGGGTTCGCCCTCCAGGGTGGTCAGCCGGGCCGCCAACCGGGCGGCCAGCGGGGTGGAGCCGGGACCGAAGTGGCCTGCCCGGTCCAGCACGCCTTGGCGCAGCAGGATGGCGGCCAGGGAGAGATAGCCCGTGCCGGTCATGGCAGTGGGCGGCCCTTGGGCCGCGTCCCCTTCAAAGCGCACGGGGGCGAGGCCCTGCGGTGTCAGCCTGAAGCCGGTGATGGTGGATGGCCCGGCCGTGCGACCAAAGGAAAGGCCCACGCCCTCCAGGGCCGGCCCCAGAGGGACGCTGGCCACCAGCCGCCGCTTGGGAGACAGGGCCAGGACAAACTCGCCGTTGGTGCCCATGTCGGCCAGTAAAAAAGGATACCTCGCTGCGCCGTCGTACTCGATGGCCACCAGCCCTGCGCTGATGTCGGCGCCCACGAAAGGGGCCAGCAGGGGGGGGATGTTGGCCGGGGGCAGCCCGGCCCCCAGCGGCTGTTCGTCGCCGCCCGCGTAACTCAGGGCATAGGGTGCGGCGGCCAGCCCGTCGGGGGGAATGCCCAGCAGGATGTAGGTCATGGCCGGGTTGCCGGACACGGCCAGGGCGAGACACGATCCGCCCGTGTCCCGAGCGGCCGTGGCCGCGATGTCGGTCAGCCGGTCGAGGATCAGGGTGCGCAGCGCCAAGCGTCCCTCGGCCGTGGCCGCCACGGCCAGCCGGGACATGACTTCGCTGCCCAGGCCGGCCTGGGGGTTCAGTTCCTGGCCCATGGTCACGGGTTTTCCGTCGATCAGGACAGCCCAGTGGAGCGAGGTGGTGCCGAGGTCCACCGCCAGGGAGAAATCCCCTCTGGCCGGAGACAAATCACGTACGGCGCGGGCGCTACGCACCGGGGCCGGGACTTCCACCTCGCAGGGTTCGGACGGATGCAGACAGGCCAGCCGCCACCCCTGGGCAAGGGCCTCGGGGCCGAGCTTTCTGGCTTCCTCGGGCGTGTGGGCGGGCGCAGGGGAGAGGAATCGCACCCGGCACAGGCCGCATTTGCCCAGGCCGGAGCAGAGTGGCACGCCGTGCCAGAGGCGGCTCAGAACGATTGTCCGGGCCAGGCTTTCTTCCGGGCGCGGCTCAAGGTTCAGGCAACCGCCGTCGGCTGTGTGTATCAGTATGCTCACGGTTTCGTCCTTGTGGCGGGCAGATTAGCCCATGCCCAGGCGCCTGTAAATGCGCAACTCGTCCGGTAGGCAGGTCCGGTGATGGGGAGACGGTTCAGCAGCGGGTGAGGCGGCGCATGGCGTCGTCCAGGTGGGCCAGCCAGATGTCCACCAGGGCGTTGTATTCGCCCGCTCCCTTGAGCACTGGGACGCATTCGATGCCCGCGTTTTCGAGCCGGGTCTTCCAGCTGGTTGCTTCCTCGCCCACCATGTCGCGGGCGGTGTGCCAGCCTGCTCCGAAGAGGAAGGGAAGGAGATAGGCGCGTTTGACCCCGCCTGCGGTGAAGCGCTCGATGATGGTGTCGATACCGGGCTCGGCCTCCATGGCCCCCATGTGCACGGCCTTGTCGCGGGCCTGAAATGCCCGGTGCAGGCAATCGTAGTAGACGTTGCCGTCGTGTTTGGTGCCGTGTCCCATGAAGAGCACGGCGTCGTGCTCGCCTCGGCCGTCCAGGGCTTCGGCCAGGATGGCGTCCACCACCCTGTCCACCCCGGCTTCGCCCGCCACCAGGGGAAAACCCACCTCGACCCGGCTGAAACCATCGCGCTTGAGCATGCGTTCGTTGGCAAGCTCCAGCAGGCCGTGGAACTCTGTGCCCGGGATCAGGTGCAGGGACTGGACGACCACATGGGTGACTTCTTCGGCCAGCAGCCTGTCCAGGGCTTCGGCCACGGATTCCACCGCCTCGCCCGCCCTGGCCATGTGGCCTCGGATGGTCCTTGAGGTGTAGGCCACGCACACCGGGGTGTCGGGATGTACGCGGCGGACACATTCCGTGATGCGGGCCAGGGAGGCGATGGCGTTTTCGTGGCGTGAGCCGAAGGCGGCAAGGACGATGGCTTTTTTCATGTTCCGGCGCTCTCAGTCTCCGGTGTTTTTCTTGACCAGGGCCAGCGAGAAGTAGTGGGGCGTGGCTGGAGCGTCCCTGATGTCCATGAGGATGGATTCGCCGTCCATGCCCAGGCGCGAGACAAGCACTGTCTTGTCCGAGAGCCTGAGCCGTTCCAGTGTGGCCCGGATTTGCTCGAAGTTCTTGTACGTCTTGAGGATAACAGCGTTGTCGGCCACGTCAAGCTGGGCTTCAAGGTTCGTTTGGTCGGACACGCCGGAGGTGACGAGCAGCGACTCCTTTGATTCGCAGAGCACAAGCCCGATGCGGGCGGCCGCCGCGTGGAACGACGTGATGCCCGGAATGGCTTCGAGCCTGATGGTCGGGTCTATTTTCAGCAGGGTGCGCTGGAGATAGCCGTAGGTGGAATAGGTCAGCGGATCGCCCAGGGTCAGGAAGGCGGCGTCCATTCCCTGATTGAGCACTTGGGACACGGCCCGGGCGTTGACGGCCCAGGCGGCATCGAGTTCGGCTTCGTCCTTGGTCATGGGAAAGCCGAGGTGCTCCACGCGCACTCCTTCCTTGAGGTGGGGGCGGGCTATGCCGTAGGCCGTGGAGTAGTCGTTTTTGGTGGAGGAGGCGGCAAAGACGACATCCACCCGTCCCAGGGCGCTGACCGCCTTGAGCGTGAGCAGTTCCGGGTCGCCGGGGCCGACGCCGATGCCGTAGAGGGTGCCTTTTCGTGTCATGTGCTGGAATCTCCCGTTGGCGTCACGCGCCGGGCGTTTGTCAGTTCCACATTGTGGGGTGCAGCAGGGTGTGGATCGCATCGATGCCGCGGAGCAGACGCATGGTGGGCAGCGACACGAGCCGCTCGTCCACAAGAAAGACATTGCGGTCGCGCACGGCCTTGATGTGCGATGCCGCCGGGCTGGTGGTGATGTCCTTGACGTTCACCGGATTCATCTCCCCGTACCGGGTGAGGTAGACATCGATCTCCGAGGACTTTGCCAGCATCCGCTCCAGGCCGTAGTCCGCGATAGTGGTGCCCGGACGCGAGGCGGCGTCTGCGGCCACGTTGCGACCGCCTGCCGTTTCCATGACGAAGATGGGCATTGAGTTTGGGGAAAAGGTGGAGATTCTGCGGTGGATGGACTCGAAGAAGACGCCGGGCCGCTGGGCCGGATCGATGCTATCCACCCGCTGCCGGGCCATGAACAGCCCGTCCTTGAACTGGCCGACCATTTCCTCGGCCTGCACCTCCCTGCCGGTGAGGATGCCCAGTCTGCGCCAATAGTCGTACATTTCCGGGACAGTGGACGGCTCCATGGCGGCCACGATGACGCCCTGCCGCTCCAGATCGGCCCAAAGGGCGGCGTGGGCGGCCCGCTGCTCGGGGCGGATGAGGACGAGGTCCGGGCCTGCGTTCAGAAATCTTTCTGCGGTGTCGCGAGCGGTGAATGCAGGTTTTTCCAGTGCGGTGGAGGGGAAGTCCTCCCGATCGGTGACGCCGATGATGGCATCGTCCAGACCGAGTTGAAAGAGGTTTTCCGTGTGCGCGGCATAGAGCGAAATGATCCGCGTGAAGGGCTGGTTTACTTCTATGACACGCCCGGTATCGTCGCGGACGCTATGGGCCTGGGCCTGGCCGGGCAGCAGTGCCATGATCATGCAGAGGGCCGCGGGGGCAATGAGGCGCAAGGCGAGGCCGAACAGAGAGCAGTGAGAGCGGGAAGTGCAAAGGGGGTTCATGTGAAGTCCTTGGGGGCTTTGGCTATTGTCATGGGTCAAAGGCCCTTGGGCCGACTGTGGCGCGTGTCTCGGAGTTCTTGCAGCGGCTCCGGGGCGAGACTGCGGCCCGGCCTCTCAGGGAATCGGCCGGAGTGGGCCGGGCATGACGATGTGGCCGTGACAGGCGGCTGGTCTTTTGTTGCCGGACCGCACGGCTCGGCCGTTACGGACCGGGGATGCCGGATGTCCATACTCGAAGTGGGCTTGTCAGGCAAGCGACACGGTACGCCTTGGGCCGTGGCGCTCCTGTGGCGCACGGCTGTCGCCACGGTGTCATGGATGAGGGGGGCGTGTCAGGCCGTCTCGGCGGATATTCCGCGAAGTTCCTCGAAATAGTGAAGAATTTCTTCCGTGTCGATGACCAGGGCGTCGGATTCGCCCATCATGCCGAAACCGAGGATGGGGATGTGGAATATCTCTTCCACCGGCACGGTGAAGCCGGTGATGACCACCTGCTGCTGTCTGAGAACCTCGTCCACCAGGATGGCGGCCTTGTATTCGCCCACGCGGACCACGATGGCCTGGGCCATCTGGATGTCCGTGACCTCCGGCTCAAGGCCCAGCAGGTCCGCCAGCCGGAGCAGGGAATGGACTTCGCCGCGCACGTCCACGGTCTCGCGTCCGTCGGGCAGGCCGACCACGTCGTGGATGCGGGGCATGTATATCTCGACCACGTCGCGGCTGGGCACGATGAAGGTGTCGCCGCCCACCTTGCAGACCAGGGCGTCCACAATGCCTTCGTTGGCTGATCTGTCCAGGGGGATGGAGATGGTGAAGGAGGCCCCCTGGCCCAGGGTGCTTTCAATGGCAATGTCGCCATCAAGGGTGGTGCGGATGACGTTGATCACCGCGTCCATGCCCACGCCCCGGCCCGAAACATCGGTGATCTTCTCTGCGGTCGAGAAGCCGGATTGGAGAACGAATTGCAGAATTTCTGGGGTTTCGTAGGTCTTGTCAGGGTCGGCCAGCCCCTTTTCCAGGGCCTTGGCCAGAATGCGGTCCGGGTCGAGCCCGCGTCCGTCGTCGCGCACCTGGATGAAGGCGTTGTCGCCCTTGCGCCAGGCCGAAAGAATGACGTTGCCGGTCTCGTCCTTGCCCGCCTGCCTACGGCCTTCGGTGGTTTCCAGCCCGTGGTCCACGGCATTGCGCAGCAGATGGACCAAGGGTTCGTTAAGGCTCTCCACAATGGTTTTGTCCAGGGCCAGATCGTCCCCGCGCACGGTAAATTCGAGCTTCTTGCCGATTTTCTGGCTCAGGCTCTTCACCAGCCGGTGCATGGGCATGAATATCTGCTTGAGGGGCACCAGGCGGATGGCGTCCACTTCCTTTTGCAAACGGCTGATGACGTTGTCCAACTCGCGCAACGAGGCGGCCATCTGGGCGAGGTTGCGGGCTCCGCCCTGGGCGATGACCGCATAAGTGACCATGAGTTTACCCACCAGCTCAATGACCCGGTCGAGTCTGTCCGTGGGTACCCGGATAGAGGAGATGGCCTGTGGTGCCAGTGATTTGTCCGCTCTGGATTGGGCCTCTTCCCTGGTTTCCGGAGTCTTGTCCGTTTGCTTGCTTTCGTGATCTTTCTCCTGCCCCGTTTCGGCGGAAACCTCGGCCGGGTCCAGAAACGCCTTGGCCGCTTCCTCTTCGTTTTCGAATCGTTCTTCTTTTTCAGCGCATGGGCGCGACTCCATGCGGCCCATGGCTGCGGCGTCCGTGTCGAGCTGGCCGGAAACGGCGAAGAGAAAGCGCTTTTGCGCTTCGCATACGCCGAGCATGGCCGTGACGATGTCGTCGTTGACCGGGGTGATGCCGTCGGTGAGCATGTCGAGGACAGCGATGACGCCCGCACTGGAAAGCTTCATGTGCGACAGCCCGAGCGCATCCACGGCTTCTCCGGCTCCGGTGCCGGTATCCGCCATGTCGAGAATCTGTTTCTCGATGTCTTCGATGCATTTGCTGATGCTGTCCTGCATGGAATCTCCTTAGTGCGTCGAAAAATATGTATCTTCGTCGGGATACACTGCGATGGTGGCGTCGAACCCCCAGGCGTAGAGGGTCTGCTTGGCTGCGGGGCTCAAGCCACAGGCGGCGATGGTGAAGGTGGAACCCATGCTGGCCACCGTGGCCCAGGCCGTGGAGCCGAAGGTCAGCACTCCGCTCAGATCAAGCAATATTTTGTCGCCCGGCTCCACACCGAGGACGGCGGAGATGATGGGCTTGTAGTGCCCCTCCAGGTGAACCCGGGGGTCGCGCACGCTGATGACGGTGACAGCATCGCGCACGCGCACCTCCACTCCGGCGCCGACAGCTTCGGTGTCGGTCTGTCGGCTGGCCGAGGCTTCGGCTATGAGGGTCAGCACCTCTTCCTGCTCCTCCTCGTCAACGGTGTCGTCTCTGAGCTGCTCAAGTACCTGGAAGATCATGTTGATCCCCCTGGAAAGCAGGGTGAGATTCTCCTGGGCAGGCTCCACCTCGCCAGACTGGACTTTCTTCAGGAAGTCTTCGATCTTGTGGGTGAAGTGAGAGGCGGGCTCGAAGCCGGGCATGAAGCCTGTGACGCCCTTGATGGTGTGCAGCGGGCGCGAGAGAATCTCCACTCCCTGGGCGACCTCGCCTCCTTCGAGCAGTTCCAGTCCCTCCATCACCTGGGGGTAGTACTTGTCGTTGACCTCGGAGAAAAACTCCTCCACCATCGGGTCGTCGCTCATGGTTGTTCCTCGTTCTACTTGCTGAGAAGGTTGAGCTTCTCAAGCTCCTTGTAGAGTTTTTCCTTGACCACGGGCTTGACTATGTAGGCCGAGGCCTCGCCGTCGTAGAAGGATTTCATGACCGTCTGCGGATCGTCAAGGGCCGTGGTCATGATCACCTTGACCTTCGGAGCGAGGCCCTCCTTGTCTTCCATCTCCCTGATCCGGCGCAGGGCCTCGATGCCGTCCACCTCGGGCATCATGATGTCCATGAGAATGAGGGAGTAGGGTTGTTTTTCCCTATGCGCCAGCCGGAAGGCTTCTATGGCCTCGCGGCCATTGACCACGATCTCCACTTCAAAAAGTGTCATCAGGAAGGATTTCAGAACCTTTCTGCTCAGAAATTCGTCTTCGACTATGAGTGCTCGCATCGGCGTCCCCTGATTCTTGGACCTGTGAAAGAGTCATTTACCTTTTCCTATGTAATGGAAAAATTTGTCAATAACTTGCTTAAAAAAATAATGCCCCGTCCCGTGGCGGGCCGACTCCCCGACCTCCTTGCGCTGAAGTGCTGTCTTCGGGTACCAAACCGCAATGAGACGCGAAATATCGGAAAAGAGAAAGCAGCGGATAGAGGGAGTGTTGTCCCGGCGGCAAAAGGATCTGACCCTGATTATGGACAATATCTGGGATCCGCACAATGTGTCGGCCGTGTTGCGCAGCTGCGACGCCTTCGGGGTGTCGGACGTGCATTTGTACTACACCACCTCGCAGTGGCCGGATTTGGGCAGGAAGAGTTCGGGGTCGGCCAAGAAGTGGATTCGGCTCCATCAGCATGTGGACGCGGGGGCCATGGTGGAGGTGCTGAACCAGGAGGGCGGTCAGGTGCTGCGTACCGGGTTCTCGCCCACGGCCCGGCCGGTGATGGATTTTGACTTCACCCGGCCCACGGCCGTGGTCTTGAGCAACGAGCACAGGGGCACCTCGCCCGAATTGGCCGCCCTGGTTCCCGATGAAGTGTACATTCCCATGCAGGGCATGGTGCAGAGCCTCAACGTGTCGGTGGCCGCGGCCATCATCCTGTACGAGGCGTTCACCCAGCGGCATGGGGCGGGCATGTACGACGCGCCGTCCTTCGGAGCCGCAGAGCTGGCCGCCCTGCGGGCGGACTGGTATGGCCGCTGAGGGCCGTCTTGGGCCACTTTTTCATTGAAAGGCCGTCCGTTCGGGTATACATATTCGGCCAAGTTTCCATGCCCGGCCGGACAGCCCTCGGAAGGCGGCCGCTGTCAGCATTGCGCACCATTGGAGGCACATTTGCAGAATCTACTCAAGGCCATGGCCGCAGGAGAAGTCGTCGTCTATCCCACCGAGACTCTCTACGCATTGGGGTGCGATGCCACCAATGCGGCGGCTTGCGACAAGGTCATGCAGATCAAGGGGAGGACAGCGGCCAAGCCGCTGCCTTTGATCATCGGCGGGGTGGACATGCTCGGCCTGGTCACTGACGACAGGCCCTCAGCCCTGTTGCAACTGGCCAGCGCCTTTTGGCCCGGGCCGCTTTCCATCCTGGTCAGGGCGCTGCCGGGTCTGCCTTCGAATCTTTCGGACGATGATGGCTACACCTCGGTGCGTTGGAGCGGGCATCCCTTTGCCTCGGAACTTTCCCGCCGCCTGCGCCGTCCCATCGTGGCCACCAGTGCCAATCTGGGCGGCGAGGCCCCGGTAGCTCTGCCCGAGGATCTTTCGCCCCAGCTCATGGAGATGGTCGGTGCGGCCTATGTGGACCCGCCCTGGCCCAAGGGCGGCAAACCGTCCACAGTCATCCGCGTACTCGGCGCCACCCGGCTCGAGGTTCTGCGCGACGGAGCGGTGTCGGTCAAGAAGCTCTGCGACAAGGGCTTTTCCGTGACCATTGCCGAACCGGCCTAGACACTGCCGCCGGTCGGCCCGACGGCTCCTTGGAGCGTTGCAATGGAGTCAAGAAAGAACTGTCCGCATTGCGGGGGCGAGCTGTCGCCTTACTGCAACCCTGTTCCTACGGTGGACGTGGTCATCCTGGTGCCGGGCAGCGCACCCGGCGAGGACTCGGTGGTGCTCGTCAACAGAGCCAACCCGCCCCTGGGCTGGGCCTTGCCCGGCGGATTCGTGGATTGCGGAGAGACCTGCGAGGGGGCGGCCGTGCGTGAATGCCTTGAGGAGACCGGGCTTGAGGTGATCCTGACCGGCCTGCTCGGCGTCTATTCCGACCCGGCTCGCGATCCCCGCCAGCACACCATGAGCGTGGTCTATACCGGCGTGGCCCGAAACATGGAGACGCTGCGGGCCGGGGATGACGCGGGCGAGGTCCGGCTTTTCCCTCTGGACCGGCTTCCGCGCACCGCCTTTGACCATGACCTGATTCTGGCGGACTTCCGCGTCCGGCTGGCGCACCACGCGTGACCCTCGCTCCGGGGGCGTGAAACAACCACAAACAGGCGGACATGCCATGCTGACCCTGTGTGTTACCCTCGGCGATCCTTGCGGCCTCGGACCGGAGCTTGTTGTCCGGCATTTTGCCCATACCCGGCGGCGGGAGGAGCGCGTGCTTCTGGTCGGCCCCGAGGCGGTGCTGGACCGTGAACTCAATCGGCTGGGCCTGCCCGTATTCTGGGAGTCCCTTGACGATCCGGCCGCCATCGCGGGCAAGGGGGCCGGGATTTATGCGTATGAGCCCGCTGCCTTGCGCGGACTCGATTTTCCGCCCGGCCGGGCCACGGTGCCGGGCGGGCTGGCCGCGGGAACCTGTCTCGAGACGGCCGTGGTCCTGCTGCAGACAGGTCTGGTCCACGGGTTGCTTACCTGCCCGCTGAACAAAGCCATGCTTCAGGCCGCCGGGTTTGATTTTCCTGGACATACCGAATTTCTTGCCCAGGGGCTGGGCGTGGGCGCTGATCAGGTCTGTATGCACCTGTGCGGTCATGATCCTGATGCGGACACGGCCGATGAATCCGGCCCTGGAGAGAATCGCGATCCGGTTCTGCGCGTCAGCCTCGCCACCACTCACCCGGCCCTGCGCGAGGTAGCTGGTCTGGTCACCACCGAGCGGGTGCTGCACTGCCTGAGGCTCACGGTCCGGTTTGTCGAGACCCTCGGGCTGTGCGGGCCGGTGGCCGTGTGCGGTCTTAATCCCCACGCGGGCGAATCGGGCCGCATCGGCGACGAAGAGGCGCGGGTCATCGTGCCTGCCCTGGAGGCGGCAAGGGCCGAAGGTCTTGAGGTGGCCGGGCCCTTCCCTGCGGACACCCTGTTTCACTTCGCTGCCCGGGGCGATTATCCGGCCGTATTGGCCATGTATCACGACCAGGGGTTGGGTCCGCTTAAACTTCTGCACTTTGGCCGGGCGGTTAACGTGACTCTGGGCCTGCCCCGTCCGCGGACCTCGCCGGATCACGGCACGGGCTACGATCTGGTGGGCACGGGCAAGGCGTCCATCGGCAGTTTTCAGGCCGCTTTGGACATGCTCAGGCGTCTGGCCGCGGCGGGGGCGTGATCGTGGGTGTTGAGGCGATCCTTCTCGACCGTGACGGAACTATCATCTTCGACAGGCATTACCTGAACGATCCGGCCGGGGTGGAGTTGCTGCCCGGCGCGGTCCAGGGATTGCGCCGCATGAGCGCTTTGGGGCTCCGGCTGGCCGTGCTGACCAATCAGAGCGGAGTGGGTCGCGGCTATTATGACGAGGCATCGGTCCACGCCTGCAACCTGCGCATGGCCGAGTTGCTTTCGGCTTGCGGAGTGGAGCTTGACGGTGTGTTTTATTGCCCTCATGCGCCCGAGGCCGGGTGTCTTTGCCGCAAGCCCGCTCCCGGCTTGGTGGAGCAGGCCGTGGCCGTCCTGGGGTTTGATCCGCGCAGGGCCGTGGTCATCGGCGACAAGGAGGCGGACATGCTTCTGGGCCGGGCCGTAGGGGCCACAACGATTCTTGTGCGTACCGGCAAGGGGACCGAGCACGAAGCGCGCTGCCGCCACAGTGCGGACCACGTGGTGGACGACCTTGAGGCGGCCGCAGCCATTGTCGAAAGCCTGAAATGATTGTCCGGGCCGGTTTCTGTCGATCAGAATACCGGCTGGAAGGGATCATCCGTGGGCCTGGACACGAGCAGCGCCGTCCGGGCCGCAATCCTGATTCTTGTTTCCGAAGATCGGGCCAGCTCGGCCAGCCGGGTGCGAAAAGCCGCGAGTCCGTCGCTGTCCCCTGGTGTGCCGCCGAACAGGGCGTGTCGGGCAAGGCCGTCGGCGATGCTCCGCAAGGCCCGGCATTCGTCCCCGGAGTTCCTGATATGGCGGAACTCTTCCTGGCCGAGGTTATAAAGACGCCCCATGTCCATTGTTTCCGCGTCTGCGGCGTGGCAAGCCGCAGCCAGCCCCGCACGGCGTCCGAAAACCTGGGTGGCCAGGACCATGGCGCCGCCCAGTCGGTTAGCTCCGTGCATACCCGTGGCGCATTCTCCTGCAGCAAAGAGGCCGGGCAGGGTCGTTGCCCCGTGTTCGTCCACCACGGCTCCGCCATTGCCCGCATGGGCATACATCCCGGCCTTGATCGTCTCTGCGGGCGTAATCACCCTGGCAAATCCGTCCTGGTGCAATCCCAGCAGGAGCAGTCTGTCCAGCACGGCCTGGGGGCGGTGGTGGAAAGCGGGGCAATGGAGAGCCCGTGCAGAGCGTAATCCGTCAAGCGTGCGGGAGGGGGCGGATGCGTCGAGCCGGAGCGGATCAAGCGGGGGGGTGTCCGTTCGTGACGCATCGGGATCAGGCGGCCGAATCCTGTTGCCTGGGGCGAGCACTTGGGCCGGGTTGAGGAAAGAGGCGTCTTCGCGTCCCCACATGAACTGAATGTATGGTTCGTTGGCTGTTCGGACTCCGGTTTCGGCGAGTATGCCAAGCGCCAGACCGGAGTTGCCTGGCCCTGCCTGATGGCGGGCAAAGAGCGGTGCCGGGCCGCCCAGGGTCATGACCACGGCTCTGGCACCCAATGCCACCGGCCTGTTCGTGGCCGATTCGAGACCCCACGCTCCCCGAGCCGTGCCGCCGTCGTCCAGAATGCCCATTATCTCGATGCCGTTTATAAAGTTGACGCCGCAACACCTTGTTTTTGCGAAGAATCGATTAAATGCGTCGCCGAGGTTGTCAAAGACGAGAGCCCGAGGATCGTGGCTCCCGCAGCCTGGGAACCGGGCAGGTCCACCCGTGGCGGCCTGTCGAAGGCACAGCCCAAGCGCCATGAGTTCGCGCACTCGGGCCTCGCCCTCTTCGGCCAGGATCGTGACCAGGGCCGGGTCGATCAGGCCAGGGGCGGCCAAGGCCATTGCCTCGGAGAAAAAAGCGGTCCGCCGCGCATCCGTATCCGGCAGTTGGATTCCCAGCGCGTTGTTGCGGTTGGCGAAGGAGGAGCCGTCCGGCCCGTTGCCGGGACGCACGACCGTCACCGAAAGGTTGGGGGCTGACTCGGCGGCGGCCCAGGCGCTACGCAGTCCGGCCAGCCCTGCCCCAAGGACGAGAATGTCAGTGGTCAGGATGGCGGCGGACTGGCCGACGGGTGTTGCGGAGGTGGCTGGCATGGGGCACCGTGGGTTTTGGGGCGGCCTTTCTGGTCTGCTCCAAAAAAGATTTTCCCCTGACCCCGATGCGGGGTCAAGGGAAAGTGGGAACGCTACGCTGTGCCCGGGCAGATACCCGGCGGTCAGGAGCGGTTCCGGTGCTTCCTGTCCATGGCATGTGAAATGGCGCACATCAGGAGCGCGAAACCGATCTCAATGCCGACCATGGGTATGACCATCCATCCCAATTCTGTCCAATAACTCATGTTTCCTCCCGCACCCCTTGTCGGGGAAGGGAGTGTCTACCAGACGATCCAGGCGGAGTAAAGGGTGCCGGTATCAGTCGGCGGGGCAAACCCTCAACCGGGGAGGGAGCAGGGCGACCGGAGGTGAGAACGGGAAAGGGCTGGGTTATTCGGCCATTTTTTTTCTGGCGAATTTGAGCATCTTGACCGCTTCGGCGAAATCCGGATTGAGGCTGACGGCTGCCTCGGCGGCCCGGGCCATCTTGGCCCACTTGCGCCAGTCGTAGTAGAGGCGGCCGATGTTGTAGTGCAGGTATTCGTCGCCGTGGCTCAGGCTGAGGGCCTTGACATAGTATTTTTCGGCGGTGTCGTAGTCCTTCATTTTGCGCAGGACCATGCCGATGCGGTTGTAGAGGTGGATGGCGTTGGGATCGTCGCGCAGGGCGTCGTCCAGCATGTGAAAGGCTTCCTTGTAGCGGTCCGCATTGAGGTAGCGGTCTGCAATGTCCGCCTTGAGGTCCGTGTCTCCGCCGAATTCCCTGACCAGCGCATCAAAGACCTTGCCAGCTTCGTCCCACTGCTGCTGGTCGAGCAGGGACTGACCCTTTTCAAGGGCTTCGCGTTTTCTGGCCATGATGGCCTGCATGTCTTCCTGGACTTCCTCGTTGAGCACCTTCTGCAACTCCTGCAGCAGCTCGCGCATGGCGTCGAGCAGGGCGCGTTCCTTGCCCGGTTCGTAGCTGATGACCAGCGGGTAGAGTTTGCGCAGGTCCGGGTCGTTGTTCAGGTTGTAGGTGACTTTTTTGATGAGGTCCTCGAACTCGTCGCGCTCGGATTTGATGGTCGGGGTCTTGAGCAGCATGATGAGGCCGTCGTGAATACACTGCACGGCGTTCATGTACTTTCCCTTTTTGAGCATGGTGTTGACCATGTTCAGTTTTTTTCGTGCATTGACCAGTTCGGTTGACATGGGTGCCTGCCCTTTGCGTTGGTTCCGGTTCGGATAAGGCGCTTATTTGCCGGTGCTGTCCCTGACCATATCACGAAAACGCACGAAGAAATAGCTGCTGTCGTGTGGACCGGGGCCAGCCTCAGGGTGGTGCTGAATGGCCAGCAGCGGCTTTTCTCTGTGGCGGAACCCCTCGAGGGTTCTGTCATTCAAATTCATATGCGTGGGTTCAAGAAAGTTCAAGCCCTTGATGTCCACGCAGAAGCCATGGTTCTGTGAGGAAATTTCGATTTTTTCAGTGTGCAGGTCGATCACCGGATGATTGCAGCCGTGGTGGCCGAACTTGAGTTTGTAGGTGGTTCCGCCCATGGCCAGCCCGAGAATCTGATGACCCAGGCAGATGCCCGCCAGGGGCAGGTCGGCAGCGAGCTCGCGGGTGGCCTCGACAGCGGTGTGCACTGCGGCCGGGTCGCCCGGGCCGTTGGACAGGAATACCGCGTCGGGTCCGAGCTCGCGCACCTGGGCCGCGCTGAAGCTGGAGGGGACCACGAGCATGTCGAATCCCTGGTCGGCCAGAAGCCGCAGGATGTTCCACTTGATGCCGAAGTCGTAGACCACCAGTTTTGGGCCAACGCCCTTCCAGACGAAGACGCCCAGGTCGTCGATGTAGACCGGGCGGGAACCGTTCCAGGTGTAGGGTTTGGAGCAGGAGACGCGGTCGGCCAGATTCAGCCCCTCCATGCTCTCGATGGATCTGGCCCGGTCCACAAGCTCGTCGGGCGACATGTTGCCGGTGGCCATGAATCCCCGCTGTGCGCCGTGGATGCGCAGATGGCGGGTCAGGGCGCGGGTGTCGATGCCCTCTATGCCCATGACTCCGGCCTTGGCCAGGTAGTCGGGCAGGGACATGGTCGCCCGCCAGTTGCTCGGGGTCTTGCAGCATTCCTTGACGATGAAGGCCGCAGCCTGGACATTGGCGGATTCCACGTCCTCCGGGTTGACGCCGTAGTTGCCGATCAGGGGGTAGGTCATGACCACCATCTGGCCGGTGTAGGAGGGGTCGGTCAGGATCTCCTGGTAGCCGGTCATGCCGGTATTGAAGATGACCTCGCCGCTGGCCTCGCCTTCGCCGGTAAAACTTGATCCCCTGAAAATGGTGCCGTCTTCAAGGGCCAAAATAGCTTTCATCAGTCGTTCTCCAGAATATGCTTCACTTTTTCGAGGTCTTCCGGCCTGTCCACGCCATGGCAGGCATGCCTCGTTTCGGTCACGTATATGTCCACGCCGTTTTCAAGCAGACGGAGCTGTTCAAGTTTTTCCCGCAGTTCCAGCGGGCTTGGTTCTAGCTGGCCGAATCGTCGCAGGGCCTCCATGCGGAAGGCATAGAGCCCGATGTGCAGCAGATGGCCACCGGGCCCGGCATCGCGGTCAAAGGGAACCACGGCCCTGGAAAAATAGAGGGCGCGGCCATTGTGCGCCCGGACCACCTTGACCCGGTCGGGCGAGGCGGCCTCGTCCGGGGCGATGGGCGTTGCCAGCGTGGTCACGCGCACCTCGGGCAACGAGAACGGAGTGAGCAGTTCCGTGAGCATGGCCGGGTCAAGGCAGGGCTCGTCGCCCTGGATGTTGACCACCACGGCCTCGGGGGGGAGGCCCAGGCTCTGGGCCGCTTCCAGCACCCGGTCCGTGCCGCTTTGATGATGGCTGCCGGTCATGACCGCGGGCACTCGAAGCTTGCGTGCGGCGTCGAGGATTCGCACATCGTCCGTGGCCAGGGTCACGCTGGCAAGCTGCGGACACCGGCTGGCCCGTTCGTGGACGTGCCAAAACATGGGCATGCCTCGGATCTCGACCAGAGGCTTGCCTGGAAAGCGCGACGATTCGTACCGCGCCGGGATGATGCCGTGACACTCGGGAAATGTGCTCATCTCGTCTCGTGCAGAGGGTTGTTAATCCGAATTGAGAAAATCGGCAACCTGTTTGCGCACGGCCCGGGCACCGCCCCTGCGGTCCTTGATGTAAGCCGTGCCCCTTGCCGAAACATGGTCACGCGAAGGGGGGTCGTCAAGCAGTCGCAGCAGGGCGTTGAGTGCCTCGGCCCCATCGGCGGCGCACACGGCCAGCCCGGAGTCGAAGATTTCACGGCCTACCCAGGCGAAGTTGCTCCAGTGCGGGCCGGTGACAGGCACCACGCCCCGGGTGATGGGCTCAAGGAAGTTCTGTCCGCCAAGCGGTACCAGGGAGCCGCCCACAAAGGCTGTCCGGGCCAGTCCATAGGCCGGGAGCAGTTCGCCGAAGGTGTCCCAAAGCACCACCGTGCCGGGCGCGGCGGGTCCATTCAGGCTCGAGCGTTCGGCACAGGCCACCCCGGCGCGTTCGAGGGCCTTGCGCCACAGAGGGATGTGGTGCAGATGGCGCGGGAAGAGCCCGATGATGGCCGAAGGGCGGGCATGCAACAGTCCTGAGGCCAGACCTGCCACCTCGGCCTGTTCCTGTTTGCGCACCGAGCCCAGGACCACGAAAGGCGACCCGCCGGGGATGATCCGCGCCAGGGGATTGTCGTGCTGTCCCCAGGGAGTGGGCGCTGTCATGCGGTCGAATTTGATGTTGGGCATGACCTCGACGCGCTCGCGGCCGAAGAGGGTGGCGAAGCGTCGGCCGTCGGCCTCGGACACGGCCATGATCCGGTCCGGGGCCAGGGTGCGGAAAAGTTCGGGCCAGGCCAGATAGCCGCCCAGGCTGCGCGCTGTCATGCGTCCGTTGGCCAGCAGTACCCGCGTTCCCTGCCTGCGGCAGGCATCGAGAAATCCGGGCCACAGCTCGGTTTCGAGGATCAGGACGCAACGAGGCCGGACATGGGCCGCGACCCGGCGCATGACCGCTGGCGCATCCAGGGGAAAGAACCAGGGTTGCACGGCCAGCCCATGCCTGCGGCCGTTGATGTCCTCGGCGGCGCGGCACAGTGTTTCGTATCCCTGCCGGGTGGTCGCGGTGGCGAGAATGCGCAGGGGGGCATCTCCGGGCGGGGTCATGTCCTTGAGTATTTCCCAGGTCAGATACGCCTCGCCGCCGCTGGCCGACTGGACCCAGAGATCGGCACGGGCGGGCAGGCCGCCGGTCAGGGTGCGCTGGTCCCATCCGTCGCGCAGGCGGTGGTTGAGCTTAAGCAGCGGTGTTGCGCACTTCCAGAGCGCGTTGTACGCGGTCAGGGCCGCGTCGATGCCCTTTCCCATGGCCTAGCGCCCTCGCTCCTCAAGGCCGAGGCGGATCAGCTCGGTTATGAGATCCTCAAAGGCCAGACCCGCCTGGGCGGCGGCGCGGGGCAGGAGGCTGGTGGGCGTCATGCCGGGCAGGGTGTTGATCTCCAGCAGATAGGGAGTGCCGTCGGCAGACAGGATGAAGTCTCCCCGGCTGTAGCCGGTCAGGCCCAGTGCCTTGTGGGCCTTGACCATGAGCGACTGGACATTGCGCGTCACCTCGTCCGGCACGGGTGCGGGGCAGATCTCTTCGGCGCCGTCCTCGGCATACTTGTTGTGGTAGTCAAAGAAGGCCGCGTCGCCTTTCGGGGTGATCATGATCAGGGGCAGAGGGCGATGGTCGAGCACCGCGCAGGTCAGCTCCACTCCGGGGATGAAGCGTTCCACCAGGGCCGACTGGCACAGGGAGAAGACCGTGTTCAGGGCGGCCGGGAACTCCCCGGACGTTCGCACTAGGCTCATGCCCAGGCTGGAGCCGCCTTTGTTGGGTTTGACAAAAACCGGCAAGGGCAGGGTCGGCGGGGTGTCCGGCCCCTGCACACGGGTGACGAACTGCCAGTCCGGCGTGGGAATGCCTGCCGACTCGAAGACTTCCTTGGACGCCGCCTTGTTCAGGGCCAGGTAGGAAGCCGCCGCACCAGCCCCCTGATAGGGGCAGCACGCCTTGTCGAGAACCGCCTGGATCAGGCCGTCTTCGCCGGGGGTTCCATGCAGGTTGATGAAGGCGAAGTCTGCCTCGCGGGCCACGCGCAGGAGGTTTGCAAAGTCCAGGGCGGGGTCGAAAAAGGAGACCTGGTGCCCGAGCCTTTCCAGGGCGGCGTGGATCATCCTTGCGCCCGAGAGGGAGACCTCCCGTTCGTCAGACCACCCGCCCGCAATCAAAAGCACATTCATTCAAATCCACCTCAAGAGTGTCGCACAGCAGCGTTTCGAGCTCCACGGCCTGGACCCTGGTGATCTCGATGCGTTGTCGTATGGGTTCGGAGACGCCGTAGCGGTCGCCCAGGTCGCGGAACCGGGATTCGATGCTGACCAGGGTGTCGTGCCGGACGCGCTTGTCCGCGTAGATGACCGCCAGCGGCGTGAAATAGTCGGCAAGGTTCAATGCAAAGGGCCAGTAGACGTGGTGGGTGACGCCAGTGGCAATGGCCGGGTTGCCGGTCAGGGCCACTGTCCAGGCTCCGCCGAGTTGGCTGTGGTTGCCCCCGTGGCGGATGCAATAGGATTTGGCGATGTCGTGGAGCAGGGCCGAGGCGCGTACCGTGGGCACGTCCACGGCCATACCCATCTCCCTGGCGCGGACGGCCAGAAAGGTCGCCACCCTGGCCACCACCAGACTGTGGGCGGCCACATTTTCGAGCATGGCAAAGGCGCTCCAGTGCTCCATGCACCGGGATTCGTCCGGCACCGGAAGTCCTGGATCGTGGACCATTGGTGGCGGCGCGGGCAGGGGCGAGCACATGTCGAGGCCGGAAGCCGGGGGAGTCTTGGAGGCGTTCATCGCGGATTTCGTGCCGCTCTTGGGGCACGGTTCGTCTGGCCGGAGGCGTCATTGCGCCCGACGGATTCAATCTATCAGCAGGCGCATGAAAAAGAAAGCGGGGCGGATCGGGAAGATGGCATTTCTTTGTGAGCCAGCGTCCCGGCATTGAGACCGTGCAGAGGGTGTTGGCATGCGTCCTGCCGCCATTGCCCCGATTTGCGGGCAGGGGGGCGGCCTTGAGATGGCTGGTTTGGCGACGGCAGGCACGCGTGTTTCCGAGCCGGGGGCCGCCTGATGGTCATGAGACGGCCCCGTCTCTTGCCGGGGTGGCTATCCCCTGGTCTCCGCCGGGTTCCAGAGGATGCGGGTGCGCCGCCTGCGCCGGATGGCTCCTCCGCAACCCCAGGCCGGGCCGGCACCGAAGCCTCGGCCGGGAGCGACATCTTCGCGGGACCGAGCCATGGACCCGCTCATGCGACGGTTCGGGCGGTCTGTTGCCGGGGCGATGGGCACAGCGCCCCGGCCGGGGCCGAATCCCTGGCCAAAACCCATTCCGCGCCCAAAGCCGCAGCCGTAGCCGTAACCCTGGCCGCATCCCTGTCCGCCGTAACCGCGGCCAAAGCCGCGCCCCCCACCTTGCCGCCGGGCGGGATCGTTGGCCAGGAAGCCTCGTCCAAATCCTCGATTGCTGAAGAAGGGCATACATACCTCCATTGTTGTGGCCGGTTGGGCCGTTTTCATCGTCCGCACAAGGTGCGGTCACCTGTACGAATGAGGGTATGCTCATGCGTCGGAGTGTCAAGGGTAAAGTGAACATATGTTCATAAAAAAATGCCAGAAAAGTTGAAATAGTACACTATTTCTGTCAGATAGTGATTTGCCGGTGCTGCGCTGATCCTTCCTTGGTCCAATGTTCAGAGGCCATCCGCACGATCGAGGCAAATGCGCCGGGATTTTGTTTGCCCGATGGATGCAATCGGTATATGCAGAGTCCTGACCCCGGCATTGGGGTGACACTTTCGCATGGGGGGATGGTTTGAGTTTTGAATTGTTGAACAAATTTCGTGACCCTGAGTTGTGCGGCAAGGTGCTGGAAACCCTGCGGACCGAGCTTTCCGGCGGCCTCAGGTTCATGGAGGTGTGCGGTACCCACACCGTGGCCATATTTCAGAGCGGGCTGCGCTCCCTGCTTCCCGAGGAGATCGTCCATCTGAGCGGACCGGGGTGCCCGGTCTGCGTCACTCACGAGTCCGAGGTCAACGCCTTTCTCGATCTTGCGGGCCGGGACGGGGTGATCATGGCCACCTTCGGCGACCTGATGCGTGTGCCCGGCCACCAGGGGCGCAACCTGAAAAAGGCCCAGGCCGATGGAGCACGGGTCAAGGTCGTCTATTCGCCCTTTGACACCTTAAAGCTGGCACGGGAAAATCCGGGAGACCTGGTGGTCTTCATCGGCGTGGGTTTTGAAACCACGGCTCCGACCATTGCCGCCACAATGAAGATGGCCAGGGAACAGGGCATCGGCAACCTGCGCGTGCTCTGTTTTCACAAGACCGTGCCTGCCGCCCTGGAAGCGCTGCTGGCCGACGAGCGGGCCGGTATCGAGGGTTTCATCCTGCCCGGCCATGTTTCGGCCATCATCGGTCTGGAACCGTACAGGTTCATCGCCGATAAATATGGAAAATCCGCCGTGATCGCCGGATTCGAGCCTCTGGACATCCTCCAGGCCCTGCTGTCCATGGTCCGTTGGCGCAACGCGGGCGAGGCCCGTGTGGTCAACAGCTACACCCGCATTGTCAGCGATGCGGGCAACGCCAAGGCGCGGGAGATCATGTACGAGGTCTTTCAACCGACCGACGCCTTGTGGCGCGGCATTGGGTGCATTCCCGGCAGCGGACTGGAAATCCGGCCCGATTGGGAATCCTTTGACGCGGGGAAAGAGTTCGGCATCGTCATTGAAGAGGGGCCGGCCTTGCCCGGCTGCAAGTGCGGCGACATTCTCAAGGGCATCAAGCGGCCCGATGAATGTCCTCTGTTCAAAAAGGCGTGCACCCCGGCCAATCCGGTCGGCCCGTGCATGGTCTCCACCGAAGGCAGCTGTGCCGCCTATTATAAATACAAGCTGGATTAGTCATGAGCGACAAGGTTTTACTCGATTACGGCAGCGGCGGCCGCGCTTCGCAGCGGCTCATTTCCGAGCTTTTTCTCAAGCACCTGGGCAACGAGGAACTCAACCGGCTCAATGACGCGGCCGAGTTGGCCGTTTCCGGCCGCATCGCCATGAGCACGGACTCCTTCACCGTGGACCCGATCTTCTTTCCGGGGGGCAACATCGGCTCCCTGGCCGTGCACGGCACGGTCAACGATGTGGCCATGATGGGGGCGGTGCCCCGGTTCATGACCTGCGCCTATATCATAGAAGAAGGGCTGCCCATGGACCATCTCGAAATAATCGTGGCCTCCATGGGCGAGGCCGTGCGCGAGGCCGGGGTGGTCATCGTCTCCGGCGATACCAAGGTGGTTCCCCGGGGGGCGGTGGACAAGATATTCATCAACACCACCGGCATCGGCGAGATCATCGTGGACCCGGCCCCCAGCGGCGACCGCGCCCGGCCCGGCGACGCGGTGCTCATCTCCGGCACCATCGGCGACCACGGCCTGACCATCCTCGGCACCCGCGAGGGGCTCGACTTTCAAGCCCGGGTCGAGAGCGACAGCGCCTCGCTCAACCATCTGCTGATTCGACTGGTGCGGGAACTGCCCGAGGTGCATGTGCTGCGCGATCCCACTCGCGGAGGATTGGCCACCACGCTCAACGAGATCACCCACAGCTCGAGGGTAGGCTGCCACCTGGACGAGGGGAGTCTGCCTGTGCGGCCCGAGGTGGCGGGCGGCTGTTCCATCCTCGGCCTGGACCCTCTCTATCTGGCCAACGAGGGCAAGTTCCTGTGCGTGCTGCCCGGCGAAGATGCCGAGAAGGCCCTTGAGATCATGCGTGCAGACCCCTTGGGGCGGGACGCCTGCCGCATCGGCACCATGACCGACGAAAATCCCGGCAAGGTGGCGCTGATCACCCGCCTGGGCGGCAAGCGGCTGCTCGGTATGCTCGAGGGCGAGCAACTGCCGCGCATCTGCTGACGCGTCCTTGGTGCAATATCCAAAAAACAGGCGGCCTTCGGAATCCTCCGAAGGCCGCTTCTTTTGGCGAGTCGTTACGGATCAGCGCTTCTTCTTGCGCGCCTCGATGAGTGCGGCGGCGCGTTGGGCGAGGTAGGTGATCTCGGGTTTGGATATCTGGTCGTCGGCACCCACGGCCTCGCCCCGGTAGCGCAGCTTTTCGGTGATCAGGGAGGAGAAGAGGATGACCGGGATGTCCCGCAGGACCGGATCGTCCTTGATGCGCCGGGTCAGGTGGTGGCCGTCCATCATGGGCATCTCAATGTCCGAAACGATGACCTGGACGAAATCCGTGATGGGGCGGCCCTCGTCCACGGCGCTCTGCTTGATCTCCTTGAGCCGGTCCCAACACTCTCGGCCGTTGTTGGTCTTTTCCACCCGGAATCCGGCCTGGCCGAGCATGTCGCGGATCATCTCTCGAATCAGGGGCGAGTCGTCGGCGATAAGGGCGCGGTAGCGCTCTTCGGTGTTGAACTCCACATTGTCGTCGAGCTTGAGCCGCATTTCGGGATTGAGCTCGGAGACGATGCGCTCCAGGTCGAGGATGAAAACGATGCGGTCGTCGAACTTGACCACGCCGGTGATGGAGTCGCTCGACAGGGCAGAGACGTACTTGTTGGGAGCTTCCACATCCTCCCAGCTGATGCGGTGGATGCGGGTGACGCCGGAAACCATGAAAGCCGAGGTCACCTGATTGAACTCGGTGACGATGACCTTGGGCGGCTCGTTCTCCACGCGGCGTTTCCTGAGCCACATGGCGAGGTCGAGCAGGGGGATGATGCGCGAGCGCAGGTTGAAGGCCCCGAGTACGGATTCGTGCGAGACTTCGGGCATCTCCGTCACCTCGGGCATGCGGATGATCTCGAGCACCTTGGCCACGTTGACGCCGAAGTAACTCTTGCGGGTTCTTGGCGCGCCCTCGGTCTGGGCGGACGGCGACTCGTCTTTGTTCTTCGGGATTTCCTCGATATAGAACTCGACGATTTCCAGTTCGTTGGTTCCTGCCTCAAGCAGGATTTCGCTCGTCTCGGTGGACATGGGGCACCGTTTCCTTTTCAAAAAAGAGTACGAAAACGAGAAGGTCGATCAGGCGTGGTTGTAACCGTTATTGGCAAATCACGTCAACATGCGTTTCCGGGGCGACTCCGTCGGCGGGCTCAAGCCCGGCGATGATCGAGGCCGCCTCCTCAAGAGCGGTCCAGTCCGAGCATTGGAGCAGAGAGGCCCGCAGAGCCCGGATACCCTTGAGTCCCTTGGCGTAGCGGGGAATGATGGAGCGGATCTTGCGAAAGGATCGGCCGTCGCCTTCATACTCCCGGGTCAGGCGGATATGTTCGCGCACGATTTCGGCCAGGGCCGCGCCGTCGCGGTCAGGGGGACGTTCTCCGGCCATCAGGGCGCGGAATCGGCCGAAGATGGACGGATCATAGAGCGCCCCGCGGGCGAACATGACTGCATCCGCCCCGGTCTGATTCACGCAGCGAACGCCGTCTTCAGCCGTGAACAGGTCGCCCGAGGCGATGACCGGGATGGAGACCGTGCGCTTGAGCAGGGCGAGCTTGGCCCAGTCGGCCTGGCCCGCGAACATCTGGCGGCCGTAGCGAGGATGCAGCGTTACCCAGTTGACGCCCGCGTCCTCAAGCCGCTGGGCAAGCTCGAGATAGGTGTCCGCCCCTTTTTCGAAGCCCAGGCGGAACTTGACGCCCACGCGGCCGCCAATGCCCTGGCTCTGGGGAAGGGCCGCAGCCCGCTCCACCATGATGGACGCGATACGCACCAGGGTGTCCGGCTCTTCCATGAGTTTTACGCCGCTGCCGGACTTGAGCACCTTGCGCACCGGACAGCCCGCATTGAGGTCGAAGTATCGATAGCCCTGTGCCACCAGCGTGTCCATGACGGGGCCGAAGAGAGCCGGGTCCGACCCGAAAAGCTGGAGAACCATGGGCGTGTCCTCGGGGCAGGTGGCTATGAGTCGGCGCGTCCCTTCGTTGTCAAAGGCCATGCCCTTGACGCTGACCATTTCGGAGCAGGCCACGGCACAGCCGTAACGCTTGGCGAGCAGGCGAAAGGGCCGGTCGGAATATCCGGCCAATGGCGCGAGCCAGGGCTCGTCGGGAGCGATGCGAAAAGGTGTCATGGGACAGGCTCATACTGGGAGTCGCAAGCGGAGTCAAAGGGTTCGGCAAGGAGAGGCTCCCGCAGCGGTGGTCGAGAAATTGAAAAAACTTGATCGGCAGGGTTGACAAGAGCAGGGTGAACAACATAAACCGACCCGTCTTCGAGCGCATCAAGGCGCATGCGGGCATCTGGCGAAAAAGCCGACGAAACGCTTGCTTTTTGACATCATGGCGGATATAGACTTCGTTCCCGGAGAGCTGGCGTAGCTCAATTGGTAGAGCAGCTGATTTGTAATCAGCCGGTTGCGGGTTCAAGTCCCATCGCCAGCTCCAAAGACAAAAATGGTGGGGTTCCCGAGTGGCCAAAGGGAACAGACTGTAAATCTGTCGTCGAACGACTTCGGAGGTTCAAATCCTCCCCCCACCACCAAATTTTTTTGAAGCCACGCTGTAGGAGGCGGTCTGGGACTGCTGTATGGACTACGGAGAGTGAGCGGGAATAGCTCAATTGGCTAGAGCATCAGCCTTCCAAGCTGAGGGTTGCGGGTTCGAGTCCCGTTTCCCGCTCCATTTCTCTAGCATCTCCATGGCCACACATCTCCTTACGGTAAAAGTGGGTTCGCCGCCCACGTAGCTCAGCAGGTAGAGCACATCCTTGGTAAGGATGAGGTCACCGGTTCAAATCCGGTCGTGGGCTCCATGGTTCATGCCGTGTCAACCGAGTTTTTAGCGTAATAAAACCTACACACCTTTTCAGTTAGGGGGATCAAATGGGTAAAGCAAAATTTGAGCGCAGCAAGCCGCACGTCAACATCGGCACCATCGGTCACATCGACCATGGCAAGACCACTCTGACCGCGGCCATCACCAAGCTCGCCTTCCTCAAGGGCCACGGCCAGTTCGTCGCCTTCGACGAGATCGACAAGGCTCCCGAGGAGAAAGAGCGCGGCATCACCATTGCCACCGCCCACGTCGAGTACGAGACCGAGAGCCGTCACTACGCCCATGTGGACTGCCCCGGTCACGCCGACTACATCAAGAACATGATCACTGGTGCCGCCCAGATGGATGGCGCCATTCTCGTGTGCGCCGCCACCGACGGTCCCATGCCCCAGACCCGTGAGCACATTCTGCTCGCCCGTCAGGTCGGCGTGCCCGCCATGGTCGTCTTCCTCAACAAGTGCGACATGGTCGATGACGAGGAGCTGCTGGAGCTGGTGGAGCTTGAGGTGCGCGAACTGCTGAGCAAGTACGAGTTCCCCGGTGACGACATCCCGGTCGTCCGCGGTTCCGCCCTCAAGGCTCTTGAGTGCGAGAGCGCCGACGATGCAGATGCCAAGCCCATCTACGAGCTGCTCGACGCTTGTGACTCCTACATCCCCGAGCCTGAGCGCGATGTGGACATGCCCTTCCTCATGCCCGTTGAGGACGTGTTCTCCATCTCCGGCCGCGGTACCGTCATCACCGGCCGCATCGAGCGCGGTGTGGTCAAGGTCGGCGAGGAAATCGCCATCATCGGCATCAAGGACACCATCAAGACCACCTGCACCGGCGTCGAGATGTTCCGCAAGATCCTCGACCAGGGTCAGGCTGGCGACAACGTGGGTCTGCTGATCCGCGGCGTGAAGCGTGAGGAGGTCGAGCGCGGCCAGGTTGCCGCCAAGCCCGGCTCCATCACCCCGCACACCAAGTTCAAGGCCGAGGTTTACGTCCTCTCCAAGGACGAGGGCGGACGCCACACCCCGTTCTTTTCCGGCTACCGTCCGCAGTTCTACTTCCGCACCACCGACATCACTGGTGTTGTCGCGCTGGAAGAGGGCGTCGAGATGGTCATGCCCGGTGACAACGCCACCTTCAACGTCGAGCTCATCGCGCCCATCGCCATGGAAGCCGGCCTGCGCTTCGCCATCCGCGAAGGTGGCCGCACCGTCGGCGCTGGTGTCGTCACCGAGATCGTGGAGTAGTCCATGCGTATCAACATTCAGCTGCAGTGCACCGAGTGCAAGCGTAAAAACTACGCTACGCAGAAGAACAAGAAGAACACTACCGGGCGGCTGGAAGTGAGCAAGTATTGTCCCTGGGACAAGAAGCACACTGTCCACAAAGAGACTAAGTAGGTTCGATAGAGCAGGGGTATAGTTCCAACGGCTAGAACGCCGGTCTCCAAAACCGGATGTTGGGGGTTCGAATCCCTCTACCCCTGCCAACTCTGTTTGCAAGCGGGCGTTACGGGGCCTTGCCCGTGCAAGGCAAGGCCCCGCGACCCGCTCAATAATTTGGGAAAAGAAGTTATGACCAAAAAGAAAGGCAAACAGGCCGCTGACAAGCAGTCCGCCATGGCGTCATCAGCCGGTCCGGTCGGGAAAATCAAGGAGTTCATCGAATTCTTTGAGGAGTCCAAGGTCGAGATCAAGAAGGTTGTCTGGCCGACGCGCAAGGAGACCATCAGCACCTGCGTGGCAGTGTTGCTCGTCAGTCTGGTCGTGGCTCTTTACCTGGGCATTGTTGACCTGGCGCTCTCCAAGATCGTCGGGGCCATATTGTCCTAGAAGTCCCTAGCTCTGGAGCAAAGGCTGGATCAAACATGGATGCCACACTGGAACAAGCAGCACCCCGCTCGCGCTGGTACATTGTTCATACCTATTCGGGTTTTGAGCAGCGCGTGGAGCAGACCGTACGGGAGATGATGCGGACCGGACAGGACCGGGGCCTCATCGAAGAGGTCGTCATGCCCACCGAGAAGGTCGTCGAGATGGTCAAGGGGGAGCGCAAGACTTCCACCCGGAAATTCTACCCCGGGTACATCATGATCAAGATGATCCTGACCGATGACACATGGCATCTGATACAGTCCATCCCGCGTGTCACCGGGTTTGTGGGCGGCAAGAACCGACCCACGCCCATGCGCGACAGCGAGGCGGAGAACATTCTCAACATGATGGAGAGCCGCCAGGAGAAGCCGCGTCCCAAGTTCAACTTCGAGCGCGGGGACGAGGTGCGGGTCATCGACGGCCCCTTCAGCGGTTTTAACGGTGTTGTGGAAGAGGTCAATTACGACAAGGGAAAACTTAAGGTTTCCGTCTCCATCTTCGGACGTCAGACTCCTGTGGAGCTTGATTTCGTCCAGGTGGACAAGGGATAGCCCGGAAATACTCGCCAACAGCGAAATTTCTCACCGAGGAATACAATGGCCAAGAAAGAAATAGGAAAGATCAAACTGCAGATCCCCGCCGGGAGCGCCAACCCCTCTCCGCCGGTCGGCCCGGCTTTGGGCCAGCACGGCGTGAACATCATGGAGTTCTGCAAGGCGTTCAACGCCCGGACGCAGGACCAGAAGGGGCTTATCATCCCGGTCGTCATCACGGTCTTTGCAGACCGTTCCTTCGACTTCATCACCAAAACTCCGCCCGCCCCGGTGCTGCTGCTCAAGGCCGCCAAGCTGGAAAAGGGTTCCGGTGAACCCAACAAGGAGAAGGTCGGCAAAGTCACCAAGGCCCAGATCAAGGAAATTGCCGAATTGAAGATGCCGGACCTGAACGCCAACGACCTTGAGAAGGCCATGCTGCAGATTGAGGGCACCGCCCGCAGCATGGGCATCGAAGTCAAGGGCTAGCGAGGAAATACGAAATGCCCAAGCATGGAAAGAAATACCGCAATGCCGTCGGCGACAGGGATACCGCCCTGCGCGTTCCGGTCGAGGAAGGCGTCAAGACCGCCATTGAGAGCGCCTTCGCCAAGTTCGACGAGACAGTGGACGTGGCCATCAACCTTGGCGTTGACCCCAAGTACTCGGATCAGATGATCCGCGGTGCGGTCAGCCTGCCCAACGGGCTTGGCAAGGACGTGCGCGTGGTGGTCTTCTGCAAGCCCGAGAAGGTGGCCGAGGCCAAGGCCGCCGGAGCCGACTATGCCGGCTCTGACGATCTTGTCGAGAAGATACAGGGCGGCTGGCTCGATTTCGACAAGGCCGTGGCCACCCCGGACATGATGGCCCTGGTCGGCAAGATCGGCCGGACCCTCGGCCCGCGGGGGCTGATGCCCAACGCCAAGACCGGCACCGTGACCATGGACGTGACCAAGGCCGTGACCGAACTCAAGGCAGGCAAGGTCGAGTTCAAGGTGGACAAGGCCGGGGTGCTTCATGCCCCCATCGGCAAGGTCTCTTTTGGTACCGAGAAGCTGTGTGAAAACCTCAAGACCCTGCTGGCCCAGGTCATGCGTATGAAGCCTTCCAGTGCCAAGGGCACCTATATGAAGGCCATGGCCGTGGCCACCACCATGGGGCCCGGCGTGAAGATCGACCCCCTGGCCATCAGAAAGTTCATCGAAGCCTAACAAGGCTGATACTGGGATACCGGGCGTCCCTCGCGGGGCGCCCTGGATATAATCGCACGGAGAGTTGAGTCAGAGAAGGCAGGTGGGGCCGTGATCCCTTAATATCCTGCTCAGACAATGCTTTGACCTGCTTTCCGGGCCGAACGACGAGGAGTGGTTGATGAACAGGCAAGAAAAAGCCCAGATCATCGAGCAGCTGCACGAAAAAGCTGCGCGGGCGAGCATTGCCGTCGTCACCGACTTCAAGGGACTCAGCGTTGAAGAGCTCACAAGGCTCCGCGCCAAGTGCTATGAGGTCGGCGTTGACTACCAGGTCGTCAAGAATACCCTGGCCCGGTTGGCTCTCAAGGACACCGAACACGGTGGCTTGAGCGAACATCTCAAAGAGAACTGCGCCATTGCGCTCGGGTACGACGATCCTGTCGCCCTGGCCAAGGCGCTGGCCGAATTCGACAAGTCGAACAAGAAGTTCGCTCTGCGTTTCGGTTCTCTTGAGGGGCAGTTTCTTGATGGCGACGGTGTGCGTGAACTCGCCAAGATGCCCAGCAAGCCTGAGCTCTTGAGTTCCGTACTCGGCACCATGCAGGCCGTACCGCGCAATTTCGTGTGTTTGTTCGCAAACATCGAGCGCAAGTTCCTCTATGCCTTGACCGCCATCAAGGAACAGAAGGAAGCCGCCTAAACCAGGTTCAAAGCGTAACTTTCGTAAGGAGAATTTATCATGGCTGACATCACCAAAGAACAGGTTGTCGAATTCATCGGCAACATGACCGTCCTGGAACTTTCCAAGTTCATCAAAGAGCTCGAAGACGTTTTCGGTGTCGAGGCTGCTGCCCCGGCTGCCGTTGTCGCCGCCGCTCCCGCGGGTGCCGCTGCTGCCGACGCCGCCGAGGAGCAGACCGAGTTCACTGTCGTGCTGACCAACGCTGGCGGCAACAAGATCGCCGTTATCAAGGCCGTGCGCGCCCTGACCGGGCTGGGTCTGAAAGAGGCCAAGGCTGTGGTTGACGAGGCTCCCAAGCCGATCAAGGAAAACGTCTCCAAGGATGAGGCCGACGACGCTGCCAAGCAGCTGAAGGAAGCCGGCGCCGAAGTTGAAATCAAGTAACTTCGAAGTTTTAAGCTAATCAGGCAAAGAGCGCTCGCCCTGAAATAAGGGTGTTGCGCTCTTTGTCCTGTCTCTATATATACTGGGTGATTGGTTCCGCCTTCGGGTTCAGGCACTGATGGCGAAAGCGATCGCCTGCCCCCGTTTTACATGCGCTCCGGGACCGGAATCCCGGCCATGGTCAGGACCCTTTAACGCGGCGGCCGAATCCACGCGGTCGTTGCAGACGACAGTGGGCTGCGGGTTCCTATCGGACAGTGCGCCCCAACCATCAACCACTCATACATGAGGGTACAATGGGTCAACTCAGAAAAAAATTCGGCAACATCGTCAACACGCTCCCCATCCCCCACCTGCTGGAGCTTCAGGTCGATTCCTACAAGCGGTTCCTCCAGCTTGACACTCCGCCCACCAGTCGTGCCGACATCGGGCTTGAGAGCGTGTTCCGGTCCGTGTTTCCCATTGAAGATTTCAACAAGACCGCCAGCCTTGATTTCGTCAAATATGAAATCGGTGAGCCAAAATACGACGTCGATGAGTGCATCTCCAAGGGTTTGACCTACGAGACGCCCATCCGTATCACTGTCCGTCTCGTAGTTTTTGACGTGGACGAAGAAACGGACAACCGCACCATTCGCGACATCAAGGAACAGGACATATACTTCGGCACCCTGCCGCTGATGACGGACAAGGGAACTTACGTCATCAACGGCACCGAACGTGTCATCGTCAACCAGTTGCAGCGTTCCCCGGGCATCATTTTCGAGCACGATTCGGGCAAGACCCACTCTAGCCGCAAGGTTCTCTACTCAAGCCGCATCATCCCCATGCGCGGCTCCTGGCTCGACTTCGATTTCGACCACAAGGACATCCTGTATGTGCGTATCGACCGCCGCCGCAAGATGCCCGCCACGATCCTGCTCAAGGCCATGGGCCTGTCGCGAACCGACATCCTTGAATATTACTACGGCATCGAATCCTACACCCTGCTCAAGAGCAAGGTGCAGCGCACAGTTGTGGCCGAGCAGTACCGCAAGGAGATCGCCTTTGCCGACATCAAGGACGGCGACACGGTGCTGGTGGCCAAGGGAACGCCCATCACCAAGGGCGCATGGAAGAAAATCGTCCGAGCCGGGATCAAGACCGTTGAGGTCGATCCCGATTCCCTGGCCGGTCTCTTCCTTGCTGCCGATCTGGTGGACAAGAACGGTGAGGTCATCGCCGAGGCGGCCGACGAGCTGACCCCGGATCTGGTCGTTCGCATCCGCGAGGCCGGGATCAAGGATCTGGCCGTGCTGCACACGCGGGGGCAGGACGTGTCCTCCTCCCTGCGCGACACGCTGCTTCTTGACAAGACGACGGACATGGAATCGGCCCAGATCGAGATATATCGCCGTCTGCGCCCCAGTTCGCCGCCCACGCCCGAGATCGCTGCCAGCTTCTTCGAGAACCTGTTCCGCAGCGCCGATTACTACGACCTCTCCAGCGTTGGCCGCTACAAGCTCAATTCCCGTCTCAACCAGGAAGTGGACCTGAACATCCGCACCCTGACCAACGAGGACATTCTGCTTGCGGTCAAGGAGCTTCTGCGCCTCAAGGATTCCCACGGTCCGGCCGACGATATCGACCACCTGGGCAACCGCCGCGTCCGTCCGGTGGGCGAACTGGTGGAAAACCAGTACCGCATCGGACTGGTGCGGATGGAGCGTGCCATCAAGGAGCGCATGAGCCTTCAGGAAGTGGCCACGCTCATGCCTCATGACCTGATCAATCCCAAGCCCGTGGCAGCCGTGCTCAAGGAGTTTTTCGGAACTTCCCAGCTCAGCCAGTTCATGGACCAGACCAACCCGCTCTCAGAGGTCACGCACAAGCGCCGCCTTTCCGCCCTGGGCCCCGGCGGCCTGACCCGTGAACGGGCGGGCTTCGAGGTGCGCGACGTGCACACCTCCCATTACGGCCGCATCTGCCCAATCGAGACGCCCGAAGGACCGAACATCGGTCTGATCGTCTCCCTGACCACCTACGCCAAGGTCAATGACTACGGCTTCATCGAAACGCCGTATCGAATGGTTCGCGATAAGCAGGTCACAAGCGAAGTCCACTACATGGACGCCTCCAAGGAGGCCAAGGAAGTGGTGGCCCAGGCCAACGCGCCCCTGGACGAGACCGGCACCTTCGTCAACCCCCGCGTCAACGCCCGCATCAGCGGCGACGTGCAGCTGACCCTGGCCGAGGAAGTGACCTGCATGGACATCAGCCCGAGCCAGACGGTTTCCATCTCGGCCGCGTTGATTCCGTTCCTGGAACACGACGACGCCAACCGCGCCCTCATGGGCTCGAACATGATGCGCCAGGCCGTGCCTCTGCTCCAGGCCGAGCAGCCCCTGGTCGGCACCGACATGGAAGGCCCGGTCGCTCGCGACTCCGGTGCCTGTGTCCTTGCCGAGGAGGACGGCGTTGTTCATTACGTCGATGCCGAACGGGTCATCGTCAACTACGACAACGGATTGTATGCCTCCTCAGGCGGCGCCAAGCACTACGAACTGCAGAAATGGCACAAGTCCAACCAGAACTCCTGCTTCGGCCAGCGGCCCAGGGTCCAGGTGGGACAGGCTATCAGGAAGGGCGACGTGCTGGCCGACGGTCCCGGTATCGAGGACGGCGAGCTTGCCTTGGGCAAGAACCTGCTTGTGGCCTTCATGCCCTGGTGCGGTTTCAACTTCGAGGACTCCATCCTCATCTCCGAGCGTATGGTCAAGGAGGATGTCTTTACCTCCATCCATATTGAGGAGTTTGAACTCGTAGCCCGCGACACCAAACTCGGACCCGAGGAAGTGACTCGCGACATCTCCAACGTATCCGAGGAGATGCTGCGAAACCTCGACGAGTGCGGCATCATCCGCATCGGTGCGCGTGTCAAACCCGACGATATCATGGTCGGCAAGATCACGCCCAAGGGCGAGACGCAGCTGACCCCTGAGGAAAAACTCCTGCGGGCCATCTTCGGCGACAAGGCCCGCGATGTGAAGAACACGTCTCTCAAGGTGCCGCCGGGAATTGCCGGAACCATCGTGGATGTCAAGGTGTTCAACCGCCGGTCCTCCGAAAAGGACGAGCGCACCAAGGCCATCGAGGAAGCCGAGTTGGCCGCCTTTGACGTCAAGGAAATGAAGCACATCGCCTCGCTGACCGACACCACCCGTGAACGGATCTGGGCCGTGGTCAAGGGCGAGACATATAAGAAGGACCTGGCCGGAAACAAGAAGGCCGTGGTGGGCAAGACCGGCGAGGTGGCGGACCGCGAGGCCATCTTCTCGGTGCCGGTCAAAAAGCTGTTGGGAATCTTCGACAAAGATCCCAACGAGCAGATAAAAATGATCATCGCCGACTACGATCAGCAGGTCCATTTCATCAAGAACCTCTACGACGTGAAACGCGAGAAGGTGACCGAGGGCGACGATCTGCCTCCGGGCGTCATCAAGATGGTCAAGGTCTACGTCGCCGTGAAGCGCAAACTCAGCGTGGGCGACAAGATGGCCGGACGCCACGGCAACAAGGGCGTTGTATCCTGCATTCTGCCCGAGGAGGACATGCCCTTCTTTGAGGACGGAACCCCCATGGACATCGTGCTCAACCCCCTTGGCGTACCCTCGCGCATGAATATCGGCCAGATCATGGAAACCCACCTGGGCATGGCCGGCCGCAAGCTCGGCGAGCAGTTGAACGCCATGTACGAGGAGAACGCCTTCAAGGACATGCGTAAGGATGTCAAGGGCTTCTTCGAGGACAAGGACATGGACGCCCTGATCGACTCCCTGACCGACGAGCAGCTGGTGGAGGCCGTCAAGAAGGTCAGGAAGGGCATCGTGGCCAAGACGCCGGTTTTTGACGGCGCCAACGAGGAAGAGATATGGGGCTGGCTCGAAAAGGCCGGTCTCTCCGACGACGGCAAGTTCGTCCTCTATGACGGCCGTACCGGCGAACCCTTCCACAGTCGGGTCACGGTGGGCGTCATGTACATCCTCAAGCTGCACCACCTCGTTGACGAGAAAATCCACGCCCGGTCCACCGGCCCTTACTCCCTTGTCACGCAGCAGCCGCTGGGCGGCAAGGCGCAGTTCGGTGGCCAGCGTCTGGGCGAGATGGAGGTTTGGGCTCTCGAGGCATACGGCGCCGCCTACCTCCTGCAGGAGTTCCTCACCGTCAAGTCCGACGATGTGCAGGGCCGCGTCAAGATGTACGAGAAGATCGTCAAGGGCGACAACTTCCTGGAAGCCGGCCTGCCGGAATCCTTCAATGTTCTGGTCAAGGAGCTCATGTCGCTGGGTCTGGATGTGACCCTGCACTATGAGGAACGCAAGCGCCCGGCCTCTGCTCCGCAGCGGCCCTATATCGCGTAAGACCGGACACTCTCGGTGACAAGCCCGGCCGGTCAGTCGGCCGGCCGGGCATGTGATAACTTTTTACGATAGGGGATATCCATGACGTTGGACGATCTGTTCACCTTGCGTGGAGCACCGAATGCCGCCGTCCAGGGGCGTAACCTGAACGCTATCCAGATATCCATCGCCTCGCCGGAAACCATCAGGGAATGGTCCTTTGGCGAGGTGAAGAAGCCGGAAACGATCAACTACCGCACCTTCAAGCCGGAGCGCGATGGCCTTTTCTGCGCCAAGATATTCGGCCCGGTGAAGGACTATGAGTGCAACTGCGGCAAGTACAAGCGCATGAAGCATCGCGGCATCGTCTGCGAAAAATGCGGCGTGGAGGTCATCGCCTCCAAGGTCCGCCGCGAGCGCATGGGCCATATCGAGCTGGCCGCGCCCGTTGCCCACATCTGGTTTCTGAAGACGCTGCCTTCCAAGATCGGCACCTTGCTCGACATCACCATGGCCGACCTGGAAAAGGTGCTCTACTTCGATTCCTTCATCGTGCTCGATCCGGGCGACACGCCGCTCAAAAAGCATCAGGTGGTCAGCGAGGACCAGTACTTCCAGGTCATCGACCATTTTGGCGAGGAAGCGCTCAAGGTCGGCATGGGCGCTGAGACAGTGCGCGTGATGCTGGAGGCCCTCGACCTTGAGGCCCTGCGCATCGAGCTTCGCGAGGAGTCCCAGTCCACCCGGTCCCAGACCAAGAAAAAGAAAATCACCAAGCGGCTCAAGATCGTCGAGGCGTTCCTCGAATCCGGCAACAAGCCCGAGTGGATGATCATGGAAGTGATCCCCATCATTCCGCCCGAGCTGCGCCCGCTGGTCCCCCTGGACGGCGGCCGTTTCGCCACTTCGGACCTGAACGATCTCTACCGCCGCGTCATCAACCGCAACAACCGCCTCAAGCGGCTGCTGGAACTTGGCGCCCCCGAGATCATCATCCGCAACGAAAAGCGCATGTTGCAGGAGGCCGTGGACGCCCTGTTCGACAACGGCCGCCGCGGCCGGGCCATCACCGGAACCAACGGCCGTCCGCTCAAGTCCCTCTCGGACATGATCAAGGGCAAGCAGGGCCGGTTCCGTCAGAATCTGCTGGGCAAACGCGTGGACTACTCCGGCCGCTCTGTCATCGTGGTCGGTCCCAAGCTCAAGCTCCACCAGTGCGGATTGCCCAAGAAGATGGCCCTGGAACTCTTCAAGCCCTTCATCTATGCGGAGCTTGAGAAGCGCGAGATCGCCACCACCATCAAGTCGGCCAAAAAAATGGTCGAGCGCGAAGATCTTGTGGTCTGGGACATCCTTGAGGATGTGGTCCGCGAGTATCCGATCATGCTCAACCGCGCCCCGACACTGCACCGCCTGGGCATCCAGGCTTTTGAGCCGCTTCTGGTCGAGGGCAAGGCCATCCAGCTGCACCCGCTGGTCTGCTCCGCCTACAACGCGGACTTTGACGGCGACCAGATGGCCGTGCATGTCCCCCTGAGCGTGGAGGCCCAGATCGAATGCCGGGTGCTGATGATGTCGACCAACAACATCCTCAGCCCCTCCAACGGCTCGCCTGTGATCAACCCCTCCCAGGATATCGTGCTCGGGCTCTATTATCTGACCACCCCGCGTTCCTTCCAGCGTGGCGAGGGCATGGTCTTTGCCGATCCCTCCGAGGTCATTGCAGCCCACGACCACGGCGTGGTGGGCCTGCACGCCCGCATCAAGGTGCGCATCGACGGAAAGCTGGTGGAGACCACCACAGGCCGCATCATCGTCAGCGAACTGCTGCCCGAGAAAATGCCCTTCGAGATGGTCAACTGCGTGCTCAACAAGAAGAACATCGCCGCCCTGGTTTCCGGTGCCTACCGTCTGGCCGGAACCAAGGCCACGGTCATTCTCTGCGACCGCATCAAGGATATGGGCTATGAGTACGCCACCCGGGCAGGCGTGACCATCGGCGTCAAGGATCTCAAGATTCCCGATGCCAAGGCCGGGCTTCTGGACGCCGCCCATGCCGAGGTGGAGGAGATCGAGAACCAGTTCCAGGACGGCATCATCACCCGCACCGAGAAATACAACAAGGTCGTTGACGTGTGGACCAAGACCACCAACGACATTTCCAACGAAATGATGCAGGAGATGAGCACCGACGTGCTGACCGATCCCAGGACCGGAAAAACCGAGGTCAACTCCAGCTTCAACCCCATCTACATGATGGCCACCTCCGGTGCGCGAGGCAACCAGGACCAGATGCGCCAGCTGGCCGGCATGCGCGGCTTGATGGCCAAGCCCTCGGGCGAGATCATCGAAACGCCCATCACCGCGTCCTTCCGCGAGGGGCTGTCGGTCCTTCAGTACTTCATCTCCACCCACGGCGCACGCAAGGGTCTGGCCGATACGGCGCTCAAGACCGCCAACTCCGGCTACCTGACCCGTCGCCTGGTGGACGTGGTTCAGGACGTGACCGTGTCCGAGCTGGACTGCGGCACCGTGGACGGCCTTGAGCTGACCCACTTCGTCAAGAGCGGCGAGATCAAGGAGCGGCTGGCCGACCGCGTCAAGGGCCGGGTGACCATGTTCCCGATCCATGACGAGGAGACTGGCGAGATGATCATTCCCGCCAACACCATGATTGATGAAAACTACGCGGCCAAGCTCGATGCCTCGGGGGTGAACTCCATCACCATCCGTTCGGGCCTGACCTGCAAGTCCAAGCAGGGCATCTGCGCCATGTGCTACGGACGCGACCTGGCCCGCGGGCACCTGGTCAACGTCGGCGAGACGGTCGGCATCATCGCTGCCCAGTCCATCGGCGAACCGGGCACCCAGCTGACCATGCGTACCTTCCACATCGGCGGCACGGCGTCCAAGGAGATCGAGTCCTCGTCCATCGAGTCGCAGCACCAGGGCCGCGTGGTCTGCTCGCGCATGCGTACCGTCGTCAATGCCGACGGCCACAAGATGGTGCTCGGCAAGAGCTGCCAGGTGGGCATTGTTGACGAGCAGGGCCGTGAGCGGGAGAAATATGTGCTGCCCTCCGGCGCAAGGCTCCTGGTGGACGAAGGGCAGACGGTCAAGAAGGGCACCCCCCTGGCCGAATGGGACCCCTACATGGAGCCGTTCATCGTCGACGCGGCCGGCACCATCAGCTTCACCGACATCATCGAGGGCAAGACCGTCCAGGAGGACCGTACCTCCAAGGCGTCCTACACCATCATGGAATACCGGACCACCAACTACCGTCCGGCCGTGACCATCCTGGGCGAGAACGGCAGGCCCAAGAAACGCGCAGGAACAGCCATCGACGCCACCTTTGCCATGCCTGTCGGCGCCATCCTCATGGTCAAGGACGGCGACACCGTGCGCTCGGGCGATGTCATCGCCCGCAAGCCGCGTGAATCGTCCAAGACCAAGGACATCGTCGGCGGTCTGCCGCGAGTGGCCGAGCTCTTCGAGGTGCGCAAGCCCAAGGACATGGGTGTTGTTTCGTCCATCGACGGCATCGTCACCTTCGGCTCCGAGACCAAGGGCAAGCGCAAGGTAGTCGTCACCCCGGAGACAGGAGATCCCATGGAATTCCTGATCCCCAAGGGCAAGCACATCACGGTTCAGGAGTCCGACTTCGTGGAGGCGGGAGACCTGCTCACCGAGGGCAGCCCCGAACTGCACGACATCCTGCGCATCAAGGGCGAGAAGTATCTGGCCCGCTATCTGGTCGAGGAGATTCAGGAGGTCTACCGCTTCCAAGGTGTGAGCATCAACGACAAGCACATCGAGATTATCGTCCGCCAGATGCTCAGGAAGGTGTCCATTGTTGAGCCCGGTTCCACCACCTTCCTTATCGGTGAGCAGGTGGACAAGCAGCGGTTCATGGATGAGAACGCCAAGGTCCTGGCAGAGGGAGGCACTCCGGCCGTGGCCGAGACGCTGGTTCTGGGCATCACCCAGGCTTCGCTCTCCACGGATTCCTTCATCTCGGCCGCCAGCTTCCAGGAGACCACCAAGGTGCTGACCGAGGCCTCCCTGCGCGGCAAGTCCGACAGCCTGCGCGGACTCAAGGAGAACGTCATCGTCGGCAGGCTGGTCCCGGCGGGCACCGGCTTCCGTCGATACACTGATGCGGAAATCCTCGTGCCCGATCAGCTGGAGCGCAAGGACAAGTTCCTTGAGGATCTCGAGGAAAGCCCGCTCCTGGTAGAGATTGACTGAAGATTATAACATCGCTCGTGCGGTGTTCTGGATAGTAAAGCGACTGGGGAGGCTGGTCCTCCCCGGTCACTTTGCCGCAGGGGACCGCCCCTTGGAAAGCCGGTCGGGCCAAACCGCTTGACAAGGCTTCGGCTTTTGGCTTAATAGCGGTCCTCTTTGCGCATGATTGCGTGCAGTAATGTATTAACTATTGATTTCGGAGGATGAATGCCCACCATCAACCAATTGATCCGCAAGGCGCGCGTGGCGCAGCCCAAGCGGAAAAAGACTCCGGCCCTGCTCGAATGCCCGCAGCGCCGCGGCGTCTGCACCAGGGTGTACACCACGACCCCCAAGAAGCCGAACTCTGCGCTTCGTAAGGTCGCCCGTGTCCGCCTGACCAACGGCATTGAAGTAACCGCCTACATCGGCGGCGAAGGCCACAACCTTCAGGAGCACTCGGTGGTGCTGATCCGCGGCGGCCGTGTCAAGGACTTGCCCGGTGTCCGTTACCACATCGTGCGCGGTTCCCTTGATACTTCTGGTGTCGATGATCGCCGTCGCGGCCGCTCCAAGTACGGTACCAAGCGCCCCAAATAGGTTGACGCTTTTTTCGTAATGCCCGGGGTGGGATGACAAAGTAGGGCGGAGGCTGCCCGAAATAATGTCCCCCCGGCCGAAATTCAAGGAGAAAGAAATGCCTCGTAAAGGTCCTGTCGCGCGTCGGCAGATCCTGCCGGACCCTGTGTACGGCAGCAAGCTCATCACCCGCTTCATCAACCGTCTCATGTTTGACGGCAAGAAGAGCACCGCGGAAAGAATTTTCTACCAGGCCATCGAAAGCCTTGCCAACAAGACCAACGAAGATCCGTTGCGCGCCTTCGAGAAGTGCCTGGACAATGTCCGGCCCTCGGTGGAGGTCAAGTCCCGCCGTGTCGGCGGTGCCACCTATCAGGTACCCATGGAGGTCCGGCCCGACCGCCAGACCGCGCTGGCCATTCGCTGGATGATCAATTACGCCCGCAGCCGCGGCGAGAAGGGCATGGTCGCCCGGCTCTCCGGCGAGCTGCTTGACGCCTTCAATAATCGCGGCGGGGCGGTCAAGAAACGGGAAGACACCCACAAGATGGCCGAAGCCAACAAAGCCTTCGCCCACTACCGCTGGTAGACCCGGAGTATCACTGTGCCAAGAATGGTTCCCAGAAACAAGCAGCGCAATATCGGTATCATGGCCCACATCGACGCGGGCAAAACCACGACGACCGAGCGCATTCTGTTTTATACCGGCGTGTCCCACAAGCTCGGCGAAGTGCATGACGGCGAAGCCACCATGGACTGGATGGTCCAGGAACAGGAGCGCGGCATCACCATCACCTCTGCCGCCACCACCTGCTTTTGGCGCGATCATCGCATCAACATCATCGATACTCCCGGACACGTCGATTTCACCATGGAAGTGGAGCGCGCGCTGCGCGTGCTCGACGGTGCCGTGGCCGTGTTCGACTCCGTGGCCGGTGTCGAGCCCCAGTCCGAGACCGTCTGGCGGCAGGCCGACCGCTACCGCGTGCCGCGCATGGCCTTTGTCAACAAGATGGATCGTATCGGTGCCGACTTCTTCCGTTGCGTCTCCATGATGAAGACCCGACTCAACGCCAAGGCCGTGCCCGTGCAACTGCCCATCGGGGCAGAGGACGAGTTTGTCGGCATGGTCGATCTTATTGAGGGCAAGGCCTACATCTTCGATAGCCAGGACAAGGGCACCAGCTTCCAGGTCACCGATGTTCCCGCAGATTTGCAGGACCAATACGAGTTGATGCGTGTCGAATTGATCGAGGCCATCGCCGAGGAAGACGAAGTCCTGCTCGAAAAGTTCATGGCCGACGAGGAGCTGACGCCCGAGGAGATTCGCGAGGGTGTGCGTAAAGCCACCACCGCCCTGGCCATCTGCCCTGTGCTTTGCGGCACCGCTTTCCGCAACAAGGGTGTGCAGCAACTGCTGGATGCGGTCGTGGACTTCATGCCGTCGCCCCTGGACATCGAAGTGATGAAGGGTATCGACCCCGATTCCGGCAACACCGTCGAATGCCCCTGCGACGACGACAAGCCCCTGTCGGCCCTTGCCTTCAAGCTGATGACCGATCCCTTTGTCGGCCACCTGACCTTCCTGCGCCTCTATTCGGGCAAGATCGAAAGCGGCGCCACCTTCATGAACGGCGCCACCGGCAAGAAGGAGCGCATCGGCCGATTGCTCAAAATGCACGCTAACAAGCGTGAAGAGATAAAAGAGGCGTACGCGGGCGACATCGTCGCTGCCGTGGGCCTCAAAAACCTGGCTACCGGCGACACCCTGGCTGACCTCAAGCAGGCGGTGGTGCTCGAATCCCTGGATATCCCGGAGCCGGTCATCGAAGTGGCCATTGAGCCCAAGACCAAGGCTGACCGCGACAACCTGTCCAACTCCCTGGTCAAGCTGGCCAAGGAGGACCCCTCCTTCCGCGTCAAGACCGACGAGGAAACCGGGCAGACCCTTATCGCCGGAATGGGTGAGTTGCATCTCGAGATCATTGTTGACCGTCTTCTTCGGGAGTTCAACGTCAACGCCAACGTGGGCGCGCCCCGTGTTGCGTATCGCGAGACCATTTCCGCGTCGAACAAGGCGGATGTCAAACATGCCAAGCAGTCGGGCGGCCGCGGCCAGTACGGCCACGTCGTCATCGAGATCGAGCCCAACCCCGAGAAGGGCTACGAGTTCGAGGACGAGATCAAGGGCGGCGTGATTCCCAAGGAATACATTCCCGCCGTGGACAAGGGCATCAAGGATGCCCTGAAAAACGGCATCGTCGCCGGATTCCCGGTGGTCGATGTCAAGGTCAAGCTGGTATTCGGCTCGTTCCACGAGGTGGACTCCAGCGAGCAGGCGTTCTACGTTGCCGGTTCCATGGCCATCAAGCAGGCATGCAAGGGCGCCAAGCCCGTGCTCCTCGAGCCTATCATGTCTGTTGAGGTGGTCACGCCCGAGGAATATCTGGGCGATGTCATGGGCGACCTCAATGGCCGCCGGGGACGTGTCGGAGAAATGGAAGCCCGGCCCGGTGTCCAGGTGGTGCGGTCCTATGTCCCGCTGTCCGAGATGTTCGGCTACGCGACGGACCTGCGCTCCAAGACACAGGGACGCGCCACGTTTACCATGCAGTTCAATCACTACGAAAGGGTGCCGAACAGCTTGGCTGAAGAGTTGATGACAAAGAAAGATTAACGACGAGCCGGGATTTTCCCTTCGCTTGACAGACACGGCGAGTTGAGAGTACACAACCCGACCGTTGCGAAATTGTGCGCCTGCAATTTTTCGGGCGCGGCGAAGATAAATCCTTTGAGGAGAAAGCACCATGGCTGCTTCGATGGCGAGCGATCGCATCAGAATCAAACTGAAATCATACGATTATCGTATTCTGGACAAGGCTGTCAGCGAAATCGTTGACACGGCCCGGAATACTGGTGCGGCTATTGCAGGCCCTGTGCCCCTGCCCACCGACATTCATCGTAATACCATTCAGAAGTCCGTTCACGTGGACAAGAAGTCCCGTGAGCAGTTTGAAATGCGCATTCACAAGCGCCTTTTGGACATCCTGGAACCCACTCAGCAGACTGTTGACGCCCTGGGCAAGCTTTCGCTGCCTGCCGGTGTTGATGTCGAAATCAAGCTCTAGGAGTTTCATTATGCCTAAGACGCTTGGAATACTTGGAAAGAAGCTGGGCATGACCCGTATCTTCAAAGATGACGGCAGCGTGTGTTGCGTTACCGTCATCCAGGCGGGACCCTGCCCGGTCATGCAGATCAAGACGCAGGACAAGGAAGGCTACAACGCCCTGCAGCTCGGCTATGATGTCATCGCCGAACGCAAGGTCAACAAGCCCATGAAAGGCCACATGGCCAAGGCCGGAAAGGACCTTTATCGCCACCTCAGGGAGTTTCCCCTTGACGGTGTCGACGGCTACGAGCTTGGCCAGGAGATCACCGTCGGAATTTTCTCGGCCGGTGAAAAGGTCAAGGTGACGGGCACCAGCAAGGGCAAGGGCTTTCAGGGTGTCATGAAGCGTCACAACTTCTCCGGTTCCCGTGCATCCCATGGCGCCGAGAAGGTGCACCGCGTTCCCGGTTCCGTCGGTAACGCCACCTATCCGGGTCGCGTCTGGAAGAACAAGAAGATGCCCGGCCAGATGGGGAACGCACGCGTGACCTTGAGCAACGTGGAAATCATCGACGTGAGGCCCGAGGACAATGTCCTGGTGGTGAAGGGCCAGGTGCCCGGACCCAACAACGGCTTCGTGATGATCCGCAAGAACGGCTAGCCGGGGCTGGAGGTATACGTCATGGCAAAATTGCAAGTTGTAGATCAGAATAATCAGAAAGTTGGCGATATAGAGCTGGCTCCCGAGGTCTTTGAGGTCGAGGTGCAACCCGAGATTCTCAACCTCGTTGTCCGTGCCCAGCGCGCAGCCAAGCGCAGCGGTACCCATGCCACCAAGACCCGCGGCATGAAAAGCGGCGGCGGGCGCAAGCCCTGGCGCCAGAAGGGTACCGGCCGCGCCCGCGCCGGCTCCAGCCGTTCTCCGTTGTGGCGTGGCGGCGCGGTCCTTTTCGGCCCGCAGCCCCGCGACTACTCGTTCAAGGTCAACAAGAAGGTCCGCAAGCTGGCCCTGCAGATGGCCCTGTCATCGCGGGTGGCCGAGCAGAAGCTGACCGTGCTCAAGGCCATTGATTTGGCCGAAGTGAAAACCAAGGCCTTTGCGGCCATAGTTCGGAATCTCGGCCTCGGCAAGACGCTGATTGTGGCCAAGGAGGCTGACAGCACCCTGGCCCTCTCGGCCAGGAACCTGCCGGGCGTCAAGGTCATCGAGGCCGACAAGCTGAATGTTTACGACGTGCTGCTGTATCCCGAGCTGGTCATGCTCGAGGCCGCCGCCCAAGACGTTCAAGAGAGGTTGAAATAGTCATGGATTATTCCAAGATTTTGCTCAAGCCCGTTGTCTCCGAGAAGGCCAACGAAGCCAAGGAGCAGTCCAATCACGTCTCTTTTTACGTCCACCCCGACACCAACAAGATCGAGGTGAAGAAGGCGGTCGAGGCAGCCTTTGACGTTAAAGTCGAGTCCGTGAACATTGTCAGAAAACAAGCCATGCCGCGCAAGAAGTTTGGCCGCGTTACCGGACGCATCTCCGGTTACAAGAAGGCCTACGTCAAGCTCGCGCAAGGCGACAAGATCGAAATCTTCGAGGGAGTGTAACACATGGCAACCCGCAAGCTGAAGCCTACTTCTCCGGGCCGCCGGTTCCAGACGATCTCCGACTTTGCCGAGATCACCAGGACCACTCCCGAGAAGTCGCTGACCAAGGGCCTGACCAAGAAGGCCGGACGCAACAACAACGGTCGCATCACTGCCCGTCGCCGTGGCGGAGGGCACAAGACCCTGTATCGCATCATCGATTTCAAGCGCAACAAACTTGGCATTCCCGCCAAGGTGGCCGAGATCGAGTACGATCCGAACCGCAGCGCCCGCATCGCGCTGCTGCATTACGCCGATGGCGAGAAGCGCTACATCCTGGCCCCTGTGGGGTTGAATCAGGGGGACAGCATCCTCTCCGGTGAGGGCGCGGACATCAAGCCCGGCAACGCCATGCAGTTGCAGCTGGTGCCCACTGGTACCATCGTGCACAACATTGAGCTGCATCCGGGTCGCGGCGGCCAGTTCTGCCGCGCCGCCGGTACCTATGCCCAGCTCATCGCCAAGGAAGGCAAGTACGCACTGCTGCGCATGCCCTCGGGTGAGGTGCGTAAGGTGCTGGCCGCCTGCTGCGCCACTGTCGGCCAGGTGGGCAATGTCCACCACGAGTCGATCAAGATTGGCAAGGCCGGACGCAACCGCTGGCTTGGACGCCGTCCCAAGGTGCGCGGTGTGGCCATGAACCCGGTTGACCATCCGCTTGGCGGCGGCGAGGGCCGCAGCTCGGGCGGCCGCCACCCGGTCTCGCCGTGGGGCATCCCGGCCAAGGGCTACAAGACCCGCAACAAGAAGAAGGCTTCTGCGAAGCTCATCGTCAAGCGCCGCGGCCAGAAGTAGGAGTATAAGTAATGCCAAGATCTCTTAAGAAGGGTCCGTTCATCGACGGCCACCTGATAAAGAAAGTCGAAGTGGCTGCCGAGAATCAGGATCGCCGCGTTATCAAGACCTGGTCGCGTCGCTCCACGATCATCCCCGAGATGGTCGGCATGACCTTCGCTGTCCACAATGGCCGCAAGTTCATTCCCGTGTTTGTGACCGAAAACATGGTTGGTCACAAACTCGGCGAGTTCTCGCCCACCCGTACCTACTTCGGCCACGCTGCCGACAAGAAGAAGTAGGGGGAGACCATTATGGAAGCCAAAGCAGTCGCCAAGTACATTCGCGTGTCTCCGCGCAAGACCCGCATCGTTGCCGAGAATATCAAGGGCAAGGGTGTCGAGGATGCCTTGAACATCCTCCGCTTCACCCCGAAGAAAGCCGCCAAGATTCTCAGCAAGGTGCTCTATTCCGCCATTTCCAACGCGGAGCAGATGCCTGGAGTGGACGTGGACTCCCTGATCGTGGATACGGTCATGGTCAACGAAGGCCCCACCTGGAAACGCATCCAGCCCCGTGCCATGGGCCGCGCCTACCGGATCAAGAAGCGCACGAGCCATATCACCATCGTAGTGAAGGAAATGTAGTTATGGGACAGAAAGTACATCCTTACGGTTTTCGTCTGGGGTATAACAAGAACTGGCTGTCCCGCTGGTACAGCAAGAAAGATTATCCTGCCTTTGTCTTGCAGGACGATCAGATTCGCAAGTTCGTCAAGAAGAAGCTCTTTCAGGCCGGCATCGCTCGGCTGGAAATTGAGCGCGCCGGCGGCAAGATTCGCCTGATCATCCACACTGCGCGTCCGGGAATCGTCATCGGTCGCAAAGGTGTAGAGATAGAGAAGCTGCGTGAGGAATTGCGCGGCAAGTTTCAAACCGAATTCACCATTGAGGTCAACGAGATTCGTCGACCGGAGGTTGAAGCTCAGCTCGTAGCTGAGAGCATTGCCCAGCAACTCGAACGCAGAATTGCCTTCCGCCGTGCCATGAAGCGTACGGTGGGCCTTGCCAGGAAATTCGGCGCCGAGGGTATCAAGGTTGCGTGTGCCGGTCGCCTTGCAGGCGCCGAGATCGCACGCGGCGAATGGTACCGTGATGGGCGTGTGCCTCTGCACACCCTCCGTGCCGACATCGACTACGGTTTTGCCGAGGCCGCGACGACCTACGGCGTCATCGGAGTCAAGGTCTGGATCTTCAAGGGTGAGATTCTGGACAAAGAGGTGGAACAGTAATGCTTGCTCCAAAAAGAGTGAAATTCAGAAAGCGGCAGAAAGGCCGCAACAGAGGCAAGGCCCAACGGGGTAACAGCGTGTCCTTCGGCGATATCGGGCTGAAGGCATTGGAGCACGGAAAGATCACCAGCCAGCAGATTGAGTCCGCTCGTGTCGCCATCATGCGGCACATCAAGCGCGGTGGTAAGGTCTGGATTCGCATCTTCCCGGATTTCCCCGTCACCTCCAAGCCTGCGGAAGTCCGCATGGGCAAGGGAAAGGGCGCACCCGATGGTTGGGTCGCCCCGGTGAGACCGGGCCGGATCATGTACGAAGTGAAGGGCGTCGATATCGCACTGGCCAAGGAAGCGCTCAAGCGCGCCTCCTACAAGCTGCCGATCAAGACGGCCATCGTTGTCAAGGAGGGTCTGTAAGATGACTTCCAAGGAACTTCGTGAACTGAACGACGCCAAGCTGGCCGAGAAGCTGACCGAGTCCCGCAAGGAACTCTTTGGTCTGCGTTTCAAGCATGCCACCGCGCAGCTTGAGAATACCCGGCAACTCAGCGGCGTCAAAAAGACCATCGCCCGTATCCTGACCATCCAGCAGGAACGACAGGGAGCGTAACCAATGGCTGAGTTCAAACACACCGGCAACAGGCGCGTGCTGACCGGACTGGTCGTTTCCGACAAGGCCGACAAAACCATTGTCGTCCGGGTCGAGACCCTGGTAAAGCATCCGCTGCTGAAGAAGTACATCCGCCGCCGCAAGAAGTTCATGGCCCATGATCCGGCCAACGACTGCGGTGTTGGCGACAAGGTGCAGATTGTCGAATCGAGGCCCATGAGCCGCCGTAAGCGGTGGCACCTGGTGCAGATCCTCGAAAAGGCCGTCTAGGGTTAGGAGAAAATACCATGATACAGGTTGAATCCAACCTCGATGTCGCTGACAATTCCGGGGCCAAAAGGGTCGCGTGCATCAAGGTGCTCGGCGGGTCCAAGCGCCGCTATGCGAGCGTCGGCGATATTATCGTAGTGTCCGTCAAAGAGGCCATGCCCCATTCCAAGGTGAAGAAGGGCGCGGTCATGAAGGCGGTGGTCGTTCGGACCAAAAAGGAAGTGGGGCGCCCCGACGGCTCCTACATCAAGTTCGACAACAATTCCGCCGTGCTGCTCAATAACAACGGCGAGCCTGTGGGAACCCGTATTTTCGGACCCGTGGCCCGCGAGCTGCGTGCAGCCGGCTTCATGAAGATCGTTTCCCTCGCCCCCGAGGTCCTGTAAGAGGATATGCAGATGAAGACCAAGATACGCAAAGACGACAAGGTCATGGTCATCGCCGGGAAGGATAAGGGAAAGATCGGCAAGGTGCTCAAGATTCTGCCCAAGAAGGACACCGTCCTCGTTGAGAAAGTCAACATGGTCCAGCGTCACACCAAAGCCAATCCCTACGCCCAGCAGCCCGGCGGGATTATCGAAAAGGAAGCCCCGATCCATGTATCCAATGTGGCTGTGGTGTGCGATGCGTGCACCAAGCCCACGCGGGTCGGGTACAAGAAGACCGAAGACGGCAAGAAGCTTCGTTACTGCAAAAAGTGCAACGAAGTCTTCAAATAAGGTGTACCAATGACTCGTCTGGAAAAAGTATATGCGGAAAAGGTAGTCCCTGAGCTCCAGAAGGAGTTCGGCTACAGTTCCTCCATGGAGATCCCGAAACTGACGAAGATCTCCCTGAACATCGGTCTGGGTGCGGCTAGCCAGAACAGCAAGCTCATCGAACCGGCCGTTGAGGAACTGACCGCCATCGCGGGACAGCGGGCCGTGGTGACCAAGGCCAAGAAGTCCATCGCCCAGTTCAAGCTGCGCGAGGGAATGCCCATCGGCGCACGCGTCACGCTGCGCGGCGACGCCATGTGGGACTTCTACGACAGGCTCGTGAGCTTTGCCCTGCCCCGGGTGCGCGACTTTCGCGGCATTCCCGATCGCGGGTTCGATGGTCGCGGGAACTTCACCATGGGCATCAAGGAGCACACCATTTTCCCCGAGCTCGATATCGACAAGGTGGAATTGGTCAAGGGCATGAACGTGACCGTGTGCACGAGCGCCAAGACAGACAAGGAAGGCAAGATGCTTCTTGATCTCCTTGGCATGCCCTTTAAAAAGTAGGAGGACGGAAAGTGGCCAAGACAAGCATTCGCGTTAAGGCACGCCGCAAACCCAAGTTCAAGGTTCGCGCATACAATCGGTGCCCGATTTGTGGCCGTCCTCGGGCTTTTCTGAGGCGTTACGGCATCTGCCGTATCTGCTTCCGCAACAAGGCTCTCGCCGGGGAGCTGCCCGGTGTTCGCAAGTCGAGCTGGTAATCAAGGAGAAATGAAATGGCTGTTGTTGATCCTGTAGCCGACATGTTGACCCGCATTCGGAACGCCTACGGCGCACATCATAGCGATGTCGTCGTGCCGTCTTCCAAAATGAAGACTTCCATCGCGGGTATCCTGAAGGAAGAAGGTTATATCGCCGACTACGCTGTCGAGGACAGGGACATCAGTATTACCCTCAAATACGCTGACGGAAAACCGCTGGTTACTGGCCTGAAGAAGGTCAGCAAGCCTGGTCGTCGCGTATATGTCGGTGCTTCTGACATCCCTCGTGTGCAAAACGGCATCGGCATTTGTATCGTGTCCACCTCAAAAGGGGTGCTCGAAGGCGCCAAGGCCAAAGAGGCCAATGTCGGCGGCGAACTGCTGTGCGAAATCTGGTAGTGAGGTTCCACAATGTCTCGTATAGGAAAAAATCCCATCGAAATACCTTCGGGTGTTGAGGTGTCTGTTGGAGCCTCCGAGATCCAGGTCAAGGGCCCCAAGGGCACCCTGACGACCGCGGTTCATCCGGCCGTGGCTTATGCGCTCGAGGATGGCAAGGTTTCCGTCACCCGAGCTGACGACTCTCGCGAGGCCCGTGCCCAGCACGGTCTGCGTCGTACGCTCCTGGCCAACTGCGTCGAGGGCGTCTCCAAGGGCTTTGAGAAGGGCCTGGAGGTCATCGGCGTCGGTTACAAGGTGTCCGTGCAGGGCCCCAAGATCGTTCTGAACGTCGGGTTCTCCCATCCGGTCGAGTTCGATCTGCCCGCTGGCATCGAAGGTCGGGTCGAGGGCAGCAAGCTGATTCTCCAGGGGATCGACAAGCAGCTCCTCGGAGAGGTAGCGGCCCGCATCCGCCGTGTCCGTCCGCCGGAACCCTACAAGGGCAAGGGCATCAAGTACATCGACGAAGTTATCCGCCGCAAGGCTGGTAAATCCGGCGCCAAGTAGGGGTAATAAGCCATGAGTAAGAGCAAGAACGATCAGAGGCTTCTGCGCAAGCCCCGCATCAGGAAGAAGATCTCCGGCACCCAGGCCCGGCCTCGGTTGGTGGTCTTCCGTTCCAACCAGCATCTGTACGCGCAGCTGGTTGACGACGTGACCGGAACCACCCTGGCCTCGTCCAGCACCCAGGTGCTGAACAAGGCGGGAGAAACACTGAAGGCTAACAGGGACTCCGCCGCCAAGGTGGGCAAAGACATTGCCGCCAAGGCGCTCGAGAAGCAGATCGAGTCCGTGGTCTTCGACCGTAACGGCTATATCTACCACGGCAAGGTCAAAGCCCTTGCCGACGGTGCCCGCGAGGGCGGGCTGAAATTCTAGGCAGCTAGGAAAGTACAATGGAACAAAATGAAAGTGGACTGATCGAAAAAATCGTCTACCTCAATCGCGTCGCCAAGGTTGTCAAGGGTGGCCGCCGTTTCAGCTTCAGCTGCTTGGTGGTCGTCGGTGACGGTGAGGGTGGAGTCGGATACGGGCTGGGCAAGGCCAACGAAGTGCCCGAGGCCATTCGCAAGGCTTCAGAGCGGGCCAGGAAGAACATGATCACCGTTCCCCTGCTGGACGGCACCCTGCCTTACGAGGTGCTGGGCCGTTACGGCGCGGGCCGGGTCATGCTCAAGCCAGCCAGTCGCGGTACCGGCATCATCGCCGGCGGTCCGGTGCGCGCCATCATGGAAGCGGTAGGTGTCCACGATATCCTGACCAAGGCCATCGGCACCAATAATCCGCACAACGTGCTTCGGGCCACCATCGCCGGTCTTGAGTCCCTGCGCAGCGCCGAGGACGTTTCCGCCCTGCGCGGCGTCTCGGTGTCCACGCCGAGAAAGTAAAGGAGATCGTCGTGTTGAAAGTTAAGCTGATAAAAAGCAGGATTGCGGTCAAGCCTGGACTGGTCAAGACCCTTGACTCCCTGGGGCTGCGCAAAATCCGGCAGGAAAAGACCCACGAGGACACTCCGGTCATCAGGGGCATGATCTATAAGGTGCGACACCTGGTGGAGGTAACCGAATCATGAGACTTCATGAACTGTACCCGTTCCCCGAAGAGACGAAGAACCGCAAGCGCATAGGCCGCGGCTCGGGCTCCGGTTCCGGCAAGACGGCCGGCAAGGGCCACAAGGGGCAGAACGCCCGCGCCGGCGGCGGAGTGCGCCCCGGTTTCGAGGGCGGCCAGATGCCTCTGGCCCGCCGTCTGCCCAAGCGCGGTTTCAAGAACCTCTTCCGGGAGGAATACGAAGTCGTCAATCTTGGCCGGCTGCTGGCCATGTTCGACGGCAAGGACGAGATCACCCTGGCCGACATGTATGAGCGCGGCGTCGTCAAGAACGGCGCGGCGGTCAAGGTGCTGGCCACTGGCGAGATCGACAGGGCCGTGACCATCGAGGCGCATCGTTTCAGCGCATCGGCAGCGGACAAGATTGCCAAGGCAGGCGGCAGCGCCAAGGCCGTTGAGGCATAACGAATAGAGTATCGGAAGGGTTATTGTGGCGATGTCAGGAGTTGAGAATCTTGCCCGAGTGCCGGAGCTGAAAAAAAAGCTGCTCTGGACCTTCGCTTTGCTTGCTGTCTACCGGATTGGCATCCATATCCCGATTCCCGGCGTCGACAGTGCGGCGTTGGCCGATTTTTTTGCCAACGCGCAGAATACCCTGTTCGGCATCTTCGACATGTTCTCGGGCGGCGGACTTTCCAACATGTCCATCTTTGCCCTGGGGATCATGCCGTACATCTCGGCTTCGATCATCCTCCAGCTTCTGACAGTCGTTTCGCCCGAGCTGAAACGACTGCAGAAGGAGGAGGGCGAGGCCGGGCGTAAAAAGATCACTCAATACACCCGGTACGGAACGGTGCTTATTACCGTGGTCCAGGGCTTTGCCATCGCGGCCGGGCTTGAGAGCGCTTCCAGTCCCACTGGTGCGCCCATGGTCCTGATTCCGGGCATGGGTTTCAAGCTGATGACGGTGCTGACGCTGACCGCTGGTACCATCTTCCTGATGTGGCTTGGCGAACAGATCACGGAAAAGGGGATAGGCAACGGCATCTCCATGATCATTTATGCAGGCATTGTGGCCGGACTTCCGAGCGCGGCCATCAACACTGTGCGCCTGATGACCGTGGGCGAGATCACGCTGTTCGTGCTTCTTTTCATCCTGGTCTTCATGGTGGCCACCCTGGCCTTCATTGTCTTCATGGAGCGCGGCCAGCGCCGGATTCCCATCCACTACGCCAAGCGTCAGATGGGTCGCAAAATGTTCGGGGGCCAGACCACCCACCTGCCGTTGAAGATCAACACCGCAGGTGTCATTCCGCCGATCTTCGCCTCGTCCATTTTGATGTTTCCGGCCACCCTGGCCCAGTTCTCCAGTGTGCAGTGGCTTCAGGACATCTCTTCGTTCCTGAGCCCTGATTCCATCATTTACAACCTGATGTTTATCGGTATCATCATATTCTTCTGCTATTTCTACACGGCGATCATGTTCGATCCCAAAAGCATAGCGGAAAATATCCAGAAGCAGGGCGGTTTCATTCCGGGCATCCGCCCGGGTGCCCGCACCCGGGAATACATAGACAAGGTGCTTGCCCGTATCACCCTGTGGGGCGCCTTCTATGTCTCTGCGGTCTGCGTGCTGCCGATGGTGCTGATTTCCAACTTCGGCGTCCCCTTCTACTTTGGCGGCACCTCGCTGCTGATCGTGGTCGGCGTTGCCATGGACTTTATGGGCCGGATCGAGTCCTATCTGATTTCGCGTCAGTATGAAGGCTTGCTCGGCAAGGCAGGCAAAGGAAGATAGTCTTGAAGAAATTCAGGGGAATCTTCCTTAAAAACGACAAAGAGATCGGCCTCATGCGCGAGGCCAATCGCATAGTGTCCCTGATTCTCGACGAGTTGGGCGAAAACGTCAAACCCGGCGTTCCCACCATGCTCTTCGAGGAAATCTGCCGGGCCAGATGCGAAGAGCACGGGGTTCGACCGGCGTTTCTGGGCTACCAGGGATTTCCCTTTGCCCTGTGCTGTTCTGTGAATGAGGAGATCGTGCACGGCTTTCCGTCCCGGGAGCGCATTCTGGTCGAGGGCGACATCGTCAGCTTCGACATGGGTGTCGTGTACGAAGGGTTTTACGGCGATTCCGCCCGCACCTTCGCGGTGGGGCGGGTTTCCGATGAGGCCCAAAGGCTCATGGACATTACCCGTGAGTCGCTGAACATAGGTATCGAGCAGGCCGTGCCCGGCAACAACCTCTATGACATTTCCGCGGCAATACAGTCATATGTTGAAGGGTTCGGCTTCGGTATAGTCCGTCGATTTGTTGGACACGGGATCGGAAGCCATCTCCATGAGAAGCCCGAGATCCCCAATTTCGTCCCCAAGGGCATGGCCGGCATTCCTCTCAAGGCCGGTATGGTGCTCGCCATTGAGCCGATGGTCACGGTTGGGACCCACGAAGTTGAAGTTCTTGAGGACAAATGGACCGCGGTGACGAGAGACAGAAAACTGTCGGCGCATTTTGAGCACACCGTGGCCGTCACCTCCGACGGGCCGATGATCTTGAGCATTTCCGACTAGCCCGGCAGGGCAGAGATTCGGGCTTGCTCTTTATATCGAAACGCTGTATAAATCGCAGCTTCGTTTTCAATGGCCACCCCCTGGTGGGGCATAGGCATTATGTATTATCAAGACAGTCCGGAGTCGGTCATGAAAGTCAGACCTTCTGTTAAGAAAATGTGTTCCAAGTGCAAAATTATCAGGCGTAACGGTGTCTTGCGTGTCATTTGTGACAACCCCAGGCACAAGCAGCGTCAAGGATAGAGGGATATAACTATGGCACGTATAGCTGGTGTTGATCTGCCGAGAAATAAGCGCATGGACATTGCGCTGACCTACATTTTCGGTATCGGCCGGACAATGGCCCTGCAGATTCTCGAAAACGTCAATGTTGACTGGCGCACGAATTCCGATGATCTTTCTGCCGAGGAAGTCAACGTCATCCGTACCGAGATCGAGAACAACCACAAGGTCGAGGGCGACCTGCGCCGCGAGATCACGACCAACATCAAGCGCCTGATGGACATCGGCTGCTATCGCGGCCTGCGTCATCGTCGCGGTCTTCCCGTTCGCGGGCAGAAATCCAAGACCAACGCTCGCACCCGCAAGGGTCCGCGCCGCTCTGTCATGGGCCGCAAGAAGAAATAGCGTCGGTACAGACAATATGCGCGGGTAATCCTTAGGGCTCTGCCGCCGCGCTTTCAATGACTTTTATTCAACGGAGATCAAGGCAATGGCTAAACCCCGTCGAACTGGGAAGAAGAAAGAGAAAAAGATCATTCCCGTTGGCATCGCACACGTCAAGGCCACGTTCAACAACACGATCGTGACCTTCACCGATGTCAAGGGCAATGTGGTCAGCTGGGCTTCTGCCGGCGCCCACTTCAAGGGCTCGCGCAAGTCCACTCCTTTTGCGGCTCAGATGGCTGCCGAGGCTGCGGCCAAGCGTGCCCAGGATTCCGGCATGCGCACTGTGGGCATTTACGTCAAGGGCCCCGGCTCCGGGCGCGAGGCCGCCATGCGCGCCATCAACAACGCTGGCTTCAAGGTGACCTTCATTCGGGACATCACTCCGATTCCCCACAATGGTTGCCGTCCGCCCAAACGCCGCAGGGTCTAATGTAAGGAGATGAATCGTGGCAAGATATACTGAAGCAAAATGCAAGCTGTGCCGCCGCGAGGGGACCAAGCTGTTCCTCAAGGGTGATCGCTGCTACACTGATAAATGCGCGTACGAGAAGCGGCCCTATCCCCCGGGCCACGCCGGACGTATGCGTCACAAGATGAGCGACTACGCCGTCCAGCTTCGCGAGAAGCAGAAGGTGCGGCGTATGTATGGTATCCTTGAAGGCCAGTTCCGCGCCTACTACGAGCGCGCCGACGGCATGAAGGGCGTCACCGGCCACAACCTGCTGATGCTGCTTGAGCGCCGTCTCGACAACGTCATCTATCGTCTTGGATTCGCCAACTCCCGCGACCAGGCGCGCCAGCTCGTGCGCCACGGCATCTTCAAGCTCAATGGCCGCCGGGTGAACATCCCGTCCATGCAGGTCAAGGCAGAGGATGTCATCCAGGTCCGCGAGGAGGCACGGAAGATTCCCGTGATCAATGAGGCCCAGGAAGTCATCGCCCGCCGCGGCTGCCCCGCATGGCTGGAGTCCGACGGCGCCAACTTCAAGGGCACGGTTAAGGCCATGCCGAGCCGGGACGACATCCAGTTCCCGATCAACGAGCAGCTCATTGTCGAATTGTACTCCAAGTAAATAGGGGACTTCATGCTTATTGAGAACGGCGACAAACTCATCAACACCCGCAACTGGAGTGAACTGGTAAAGCCCGAGAAGCTGGTGCGCGACTCCAAGTCCACCAGCCGTTACGGGAAGTTCATCTGCGAGCCCCTTGAGCGCGGCTATGCCACCACCATCGGCAACGCCATGCGCAGGGTTCTTCTTTCCTCTATGCAGGGGTGTGCCATTGTTGCCGCCTCCATAGAGGGAGTGCAGCACGAGTTCACGACGCTGCCCGGTGTTCTCGAAGACATGACGGAGGTCGTGCTCAACCTCAAGCAGGTTCGCATCGCCATGACCACCGATGAGCCCCAGAGGCTGGTTCTCGAGGCCGATACCAAAGGCCGCGTGACCGCTGGCATGATTCAGGAGAACCAGAATGTCAAAATCCTGAATACCGACCAGCTCATCGCCACCCTGACCGAGGATCGCTCCCTGCGGATGGAGCTGGAAGTGCGGATGGGCAAGGGCTATGTGCCCGCGGACATGCACGAGGGCCTGACCGAGGAGATCGGCTCCATCATCCTGGATGCGAGCTACTCTCCGGTCAAGAAGGTTGCCTACTCCGTTGAGCAGGCCCGTGTCGGCCAGATGACAAACTATGACAAGCTCATTCTCGAGGTCTGGACCGACGGGTCCGTCACCCCCGAGGATGCCTGCGCATACAGCGCCAAGATCCTCAAGGACCAACTGTCCGTGTTCATCAACTTCGATGAACTCTCTTCCGAGACCATGGAGGAGGAGGACAGCTCCATCGACCTGAACCCGAACCTCTTCAAGAGCATTGACGAACTCGAACTCTCTGTTCGGGCCACCAACTGCCTGAAGGCCGCCAACATACAGCTTGTGGGCGAACTGGTTCAGCGCAGCGAGCAGGCCATGCTCAAGACCAAGAACTTCGGCCGCAAGTCCCTGGACGAGATCCGTCGCGTTCTGGACTCCATGAGCCTCAAGTTCGGCATGGGCGTCGAGGATTTTGACAAGAAATACCAGGAATGGTTGAAGAGGAAAGAGAAAAATGAGGCATAGAAAGTCCGGTCGCAAGCTGAATCGGTCCAATTCTCACCGCACCGCCATGTTCAAGAACATGGCTCGTGCGCTCCTGACCTACGAGCAAATCCGCACCACTGATGTCAAGGCCAAGGAACTTCGCCGCGTTGTCGACAAGCTCATCACTCTGGCTCTTCGCAACGACCTGCATTCCCGCCGCCAGGCCTATAAGGTTCTGGGCAACCACCAGCTGGTGCAGCGCCTCTTTGACGAGATAGGGCCGCGCTTCGCGGGCGGTCAGGGCGGTTATACCCGCATCATCAAGCTCTCTCAGCCCCGCACCGGCGACTGCGCTCCCATGGTCATCATTGAGTTGACCAAAAAGGCGGCCGATGCCCCGGCTCCTGAAAAGGCCGAGGAAAAGACCGAGGATACATCCGTCAAGAAGGCTCCGGCCAAAAAGGCGACTCCCAAGGCCGAGACTCCCGCAAAGGAATCCGCCGCCGAGGAACCTGCCGCCGAGGCAGCCGCTCCCGCCGAGGAGCCCGATCCGAAAAAGGAAGCCTAACCGGCGTTTCGAGAGGGGCAGGTCATGGACCTGCCCCTTTTTCATTGGGAGCAGGGAGGAAGCATGGATATCCGCAAGCTTGAGGCGTTCTGCCATGTCTACGAGACACAGAGCTTTTCCAAGGCGGGAGAAGCGATGTTTCTTTCGCAGCCGACCATCAGTTCCCATGTGGCCAACCTGGAGGCCGAGCTCGGAGTCCGGCTTTTTGACCGCCTGGGACGCCGGGTGCTGGCAACGCAGGCTGGCGATATTCTCTACCGCAGCGCCCAGGCCATCTTCAGCCATGTGCGGCAGGCGCGGGACAGCATCGAAATATTGCGCGATCAAGTGGTCGGCGAGCTTGTCATCGGCTGCAGCACCATCCCGGCCCATCACATTCTCCCCGGATTTCTGGCCGGATTCAGCTCGCGCTATCCTCTGGTTTCTTTTCGCGTCCAGACCGGCGATTCGTCCGAGGTGGCGGCGCGGGTTGCCGATGGGCAGTGGGTTCTTGGCATGATGGGCCATCGGCCCGAGTCCGATGAATTGACCGCGCATCCCCTGCTTGAGGACGAGACCGTAGTGGTTGCATCTAGCAGCGCTCCGTGGCTCCCCGGTGGGGCAGGGCCGGTGTCCGTGCGCGAGCTTGCAGGGCTGCCGTGGGTGATGCGGGAGCACGGATCTGCTACCCGGCGGGTGTTGGAAGATGCCCTGGCCGGTCTGGGCTTGTGCCTGCAGGACATCAACGTCCGCTGTTGGGTTGATGGAACCTGCGAGGCCGTGGCCCATGTGTTGAGCGGGGCGGGACTAAGCGTCACTTCCCGCCTTGCCACCCGTCAGATGGTTGAGAGCGGAGCTCTGGTGCGGCTTGATGTGCCCGAGCTGGTGGGGCGCCGCCGTTTCTTCCTCGTCCATCACAGGGAGCGCCAGATGTTTCCGGCCTACAACGCGTTCGTGGACCATTGCCTGGGCCGCTGACAGGACTGGCATGGGCGTGCAAAGACCCGGACGGTCATCGTTCGGGTCTTTTGCGTGGTCGTTTCAGGCGAGGAAGTTCAGGGAGGGCACGTCCTCGATGATTCCATGCTCGGCCAGATGGCGATAGAAGCGGGTCATGCCTTGTTTCTCTGCCTCGCCCAGGTCGTAGACCAGCCCGTCGAAGTATGAGCGCAGCTCTTCCCGGCTCAGGCAGCTGCGCTCGGCGGCCAGGGCGCACATGGAGGCGATGTTGGTCTGGCCCCAGACCTTTGCCCTGATCAGAGTGTCGCAGGCCCGGCGAACGGCCTGTCCGCTCCTGTCCAGGCTGTCGCGCCGGGCGATCCACACCCCGAAGATGAAGGGCATGCCGGTCAGGGTGCGCCATGCCTCGCCGAGATCGGTCCGCACCGGATAGTCCGGGTGAAAGCGCAGGTTGAGGGCTTCGTCGCCGATGCACAGGATGGCCTGCGGCCGTTCCCCCCGCGAGAGGATAGCCGTGGCATCGCCAGTGACGAAGTTCGTTCTGATTTTCCACTCGGCCAGCAGGACGCGAAGCAGGGCGGCCGAGGTGTGGGTCTGGGCGCTGACCACAATGGTTTCGCCGTGCAGTGAGTCCACCGGCCCGCGGCTGAGGAGCAACACGCTCTGCACCGGCCCGCGGCTGCCGATGGCGATGTCAGGCAGGAGCAGATATTTGTCTGGATGCCTGGCGTACTCGATGCTCGAAGCGGCTGAAACGTCGAGCCGCCCAGCGTCCATGAGCTGGTTCAGGGCCGAGGGCGGTCCGGACACGATAGAGAAGTCGTTGGCGATCTCCCCGGTTTCCAGCGGGTGGTATATGGGCAGCACGTTGAGGTAGCCGATCTTGCCGATGCGTATGGTCATGGCCGGGTCTCCACCAGGGCGTAGTTCATGGTCCGCTGCCTGGGCGTGAACCCGGCGTCTTCCACGAGACGGTGGATCTCCTGGCGCGAGAGGCTGAAGGAGACGCCAGCGGCCCTGACCACGTTCTCCTCGATCATGGTGGAGCCGAAGTCGTTGCCGCCGAAGAAGAGGGCGAGCTGGGCGATTTTTGGCCCCATGGTCACCCAAGAGACCTGGATGTTGTCCACGTTGTCCAGCAGGATGCGCGACAGCGCCAGGGTGCGCAGGTACTCCACGCTGGTCAGTTTGCGGCAATGGCTCAGGGCGGTGCGGTCGGGCTGGAAGGTCCAGGGGATGAAGGCGGTGAAGCCTCCAGTGCGGTCCTGCACCTCGCGCACGGCCAGCATGTGCGCCACGCGCTGCTCCACGCTCTCCAGATGGCCGAACATCATGGTGGCCGTGGTGCGCAGCCCCTGGGCATGGGCCTCCTCCATGACCGCCAGCCACTGCCCGGCCGGACACTTGTTGGGCGCGACCCGGGAGCGGACCTCGTCCACCAGGATTTCGGCCCCGCCGCCGGGGATGGAGTCGAGCCCGGCCTTGCGTAGCCGCCTGATGACCTCGGCCACCGGGATGCGCTCAAGCTCGCTGATGAAGACGATCTCCGGGGGCGAGAAGGCATGGATGTGGATGGCGTGGTGGGCCTTGATGTGGGCCAGCATCTCCTCGTACCAGGAAAGGGGCAGGTGCGGATGATGTCCGCCCTGCATCAGGATCTGTGTGCCGCCCAGGGTGACGGTCTCCTCGATCTTGCGGCTGATCTCGTCGAACGAGAGCACATAGCCGCCCTCCTGGCCCGGCTCGCGATAGAACGCGCAAAAGGTGCAGCAGCACACGCAGATATTGGAATAATTGATGTTGCGGTCCACCACATAGGTGACCACCGGCTCGGGGTGCCTGGCCAGCCGCACCCGGTGGGCCAGCCATCCCAGGTCGGCCAGCTCGGCTTGATCGTGCAGGATCATGGCTTCCTCTGCCCCGATCCGCTCCCCGCCCAGCACCTTCCCGAAAACTCTCTCCATCACGTTCATTCCTTCCTCTCGTTCTTTTCCCCCCCCGCCAAAAAGTTTGGGAAAGGGGAGGGATGGGGTGGCCGGGGGCACCCTATATCTCGTTGAAAAACGCGTCGCGTTCCACGGGAGTGCAGCCGCAGCCACGGATCATGGCTTCGAGCTCGGCGCGGGTCAGCCCTTGCTCGCTGTCGGCTCCGGCCTCGTGGCCGATCTTTTCCTCGACCACGGTGCCGTCGAAGTCGTCGGCCCCGAATTTGAGGGCGGCCTGGGCCTGCTTGACCCCGAGCATGACCCAGTAGGCCTTGATGTGCGGGATGTTGTCGAGCATCAGGCGGCTGACGGCGATGGTGCGCAACTCCTCGAGCCCGGTGAGGGGGTTGTCGATGGCCAGTCGGCTGTTTTCGGTGAGAAAGGGCAGGGGGATGAAGCAGGTGTAGCCGTGGCTTCGATCCTGGCTTTCACGCAGCCGGATAAGGTGGTCCAGGCGGTCGGCCCGGGATTCGACATGGCCGAAGAGCATGGTGCAGTTGGTCTTGATGCCCAGGCCGTGGGCCTCCTCGTGGATGGCCAGCCATTCGTCGGCCGTGGATTTGCGCGGGCAGATGCGCTGGCGCACGGCCGGGGCGAAGATCTCGGCCCCGCCGCCGGGGAGCATGCCCAGTCCGGCGGCCCGGAGGCGTTCCAGCACCTGGCGGGTGGTCATGCTTTCGATCCTGGCGAAATGGGCGATTTCCACTGCGGTGAAGCATTTGAGCACGGCCTCGGGCAGACGCTGGCGCAGGGTGCGCAGCAGGGTCTCGAAGTAGTCGAGGCCGAGGCCGGGGTGGCAGCCACCCACGATATGGATTTCACGCGGTGGCAGGGGCGAGGCGTCGATGCGGGTCAGCACTTCGTCCGGGGAGAGGACGAATCCGCCGGGCTGGCCCTCTTCGCGTTGATAGGCACAGAAGGCGCAGCCGTTGACGCAGATGTTGGTGTAGTTGATGTGGCGGTTGACCACGTAGAAGGCCTTGTGGCCGTGTAGCCGGGTGCGTACGCGCTGGGCCAGGGCGCCCACGGCCAGGGGCTCGGGACAGTCGAAGAGACGCATTCCGTCGTCAGGGGAAAGCCGCTCGCCCGCTTCGATCTTGGCGCGGATGTCGCCCAGGCCCATGTTCTTGAAGAAGTCGCTTTTTACTATCTGCATCGGTGTTCCTCGGAATTTGCAGAGTGGGCGCCGAGTCCGCGGCGCAGGAAATCGGCCACGGCCCTGGCCCTGGTCCGGGTGGTTTCCCGGTCCGGGATGTCTCCTCCGCCGGGGTTGAGGGCCGGGACGGCGCAGGACTGGAGAAAGCGGTCCATTACCGCGTCCAGATGGAGCGCAGCCATGCCCTGGTCTATGTCCGGGCGGAGTTGGCCCGTGGCGGCGGCGTTGGCCACCAGGGTGCGCAGATACTTGTCGGAGGCCGTGCGGATTTCGCCCAGAAAGGTGTCGCGCATGGGGAACCCCTGCTGGTAGACCATCTTGAGATAGATGCCGTAGACCAGAGGATGGGCGGTCACGAACTCGGCACCGGCCAACAGGGTCCGCTCGATGCGCTCGAAGAGATCTCCGCTTTCGTCGTCCCTGATGGCCTTGAGGGGCTTTTTGAACTCGGCTACGGTCTGACTGAAAAGGTACTCGAAGATGCCCTGTTTGGAGCCGAAATACTTGAAGAGCGACCCCTTGGCGATGCCCAGCCGCTGCACCATGCGGTTCACGCTTGCCTGGTGGTAGCCGTGCTCGGCAAATTCCCGCGTTGCCTCGGCCAGCACGCGCTCGCGTTTGTCGCCGGGAAGGTTTTCAAAGGTCCGGTTTCGGGATTCCATGTGTTCCTGCTTGCCCTTGCGGGTCGGGTCCGGTAGTGGTGACCAGGTGGTCACTCTGTGTATCCGTGCCCAGCTGGCCTGTCAACCTGATGAAACCGTGTAAGCGACCAAAGAGGACAAGGATGGCTGAAGCGCTCAAAATCGGTTATTCGCCGTGCCCCAACGACACTTTCATCTTTCATGCCCTGGCTGCCGGGATTGTCCCCTGGTCCGGCGGTTTGGAAGTCACCTTGGCGGACGTTGAGGAGCTCAACGCCATGGCTGCCGCCGGGCGGTTGGATGTGGTCAAGGTTTCGGCCGCGGCAGTGGCCGGGATTCTGGACGAGTATGTGCTGCTTCGGGCGGGCGGGGCCATGGGGCATGGCGTCGGCCCTGTGCTGGTGGGGCGCTGCGCCAAGGACGGTCTGGCCGCCCTGGACGGCGGACGGGTGGCCATTCCGGGTCGCATGACCACGGGTGCGCTGCTCTTTGGCCTGTGCTGCCGCGAGGCCGGGATTTCCGTCGAGGCCGTGCCCATGGTCTTTGACGAGGTCATGGACGCCGTGGCCGCCGGGCGGGTGGACGCCGGAGTGGTCATCCACGAGGGGCGTTTCACCTATGCGTCCAAGGGGCTTTTGCGCATCCTGGACCTGGGGGCGTGGTGGGAGGCGCATTCTGGGCTGCCCATTCCCCTGGGGGCCATCGCCATGCGCCGGTCTCTGGGCAGGGAGGCGGCCTTGTCCATGAACGAGGCGATCCGCGAGAGCCTGCTGGCCGCCCGGGCCAACCCGCAGAGAGCGTGGGAGTATGTCAAAACTCATGCCCAGGAGATGGATGACGCGGTCATCCACCGGCATATCGAGACATTCGTGACCGGCTACAGCCTGGACGTGGGTGAGGCCGGTGAACGGGCCATGAGCCGCCTTTTGGTCGAGGCAGCGCCTCGGGCGCGGCGGACCGGGCCTGACTCGGTGTTCATCACGCGGCCGAAGGAGCCGGGCGCTTGCGGTCCTGGCTGAGGAACACTCCGGCAAGGACCACAGCCGAGGCCGCGTACTGGAAGGGGGTCAGCAGTTCGCCCAGGAAGAACCAGCCGAAAACCAGGGTGATCACCGGGATCAGGTTGACAAATGCGGATGCCTGACTGGCCGGAATCTTGGACATGCCGAAGTTGTACGAGCCGTAGGCCAGGATGGTGACGAACACGCCAAGAAAGACAATGGAGCCGATGCCGACCGGATCCAAGGTGGCCGGAAGGGTCGTGGTGGGCAGAAAAAGCAGCGGAAAGTAGAAGATGGACCCGATGAACGCCTGGATCATGGTCAGGAACCAAGGGTTGTAGCGAGGGGTGAGGCCTTTGAGAGTGACCATGTAGCCGGTGGCGCAGACCATGGCCATGAATTCGAGGAAATTGCCAAGGGCAGGGTTGGGGGCGCTGATGCTGGGTTTTGCCGCCGCCGACAGCGCCACAGCGCCCGCGATGGCCAGAACAAAACCCGAGAGCGTCCGCCGCGAGATGCGCTCGCCCAGGTGGAAGCGCGCACCCACGGCCACCATGAGCGGCAGCAGGGCGCAGATCATGCCTGCCTGGGAGGCGTCGGTGTAGGTCAGGGCCATGGCCTCAAAGATGAAATAGAGCCCCGGTTCGCAAAAGCCCATGAACAGCAGCGGTTTCCAGTCTCCCGGGCGATAATCCACCGTACGGGCGAGATGCCTGGCGACAAGGAGGAAACAGAGCGAGGCCACGGCCATGCGCCCGAAAATGACCACCATGGGGTCGAACCGGGTGAAGGCGACCTTAAGCACCACGAACGAGCTGGCCCACAGGGTCACGCCGGTCAGCAGCGCCACGAACGCCAGCCCCTTGCCTTGCGTCAGCGTCATTGTTCCATCCTTTTCGCCAGTTTGTAGGGAGGTCTATCATCTGTCAGGCGGACTTGGGAACACAAACCGACATCATTTTTTGCCATAGCTGCCATCGGAAAAGACAAAGGCCCCGGTTCAGCGGGGCCTTTGTCTTCTTGCCGCAAAGAGCGGGGCTAGTGGGGGCAGACGGCCAGGACGTTGACCGGCTTGTAACCGTTGCCCGGGTCCAGGGCGTAGCGGCAGCCGAGGTGCGAGTCGTCGCGCTTGTGCTCAATGTTCTCCTCGGAGCCGAGGTAGAAGGGACAGTTGTTGTTATTGCAGATGAGGATGACCCCCCAGCCGGTTTCCGGCGGGGCGAGCCAGGGCTCCATGGCCCGGCCGCAGTGCGGGCAGTCGTGGTCCTCAAGCTCGGTGACGATGCCTGCATATTCGTGAATGACCATGATCTCTCCTTTGGGGTGCGTGTCAGGGGGACGTGTTGATGCTCAAGATAATCCCGCAACCGTCCGCGTCAAGGGTGCGGAAGGATATTGCCCGCTATTCCTGCCGTTCGGGCGCGGTCTCATCCGAAAGGTTTTCCGGTATGCCCTGCAACAACCGGAACAGGGCCCGGGCCGAGGTCGGCGGCTTGCCCGCGGTCTTTTCACGTCTGGCTGCCAGTACCAGCTGGCGCAGCCGCTGTCCCTCGCCGGGGTAGGCTGTGAAGAATTGCTGCACCAGCTCGTCGTCGCCGTCCACCATGCGGTCCCTGAGCCTCTCGGTGCGGTGGAAGGCGTCGGTGCGTACCGCGTGTCCCTGTCTGGCCGCTTCCACGATCTCGCGGATGCGCCCGGTATCGAAGGAGCGCATGAGTTTTCCAACGTACTGCAGGTGCCTGCGCCGCGCCTCGTGCTTGGTGAGGGTGCGGATGAGCAGCAGGGCGGCCTCCAGCTCCGGGGGCAGCCCTGCCTCGCGGACCACCTTGTCGCCCAGGGCGGCGAATTCCTCGCCGAGGCTTTGCAGTTCTGTGCTGTCGCGTTTGAGTTGCGACTTGCTCGGACCGTATTGCCGGTCGTTGAATTCCTCGGGATGATACAGGGGTTTTCGTTTGCCCATGGTTTCAATACTCCGCCTGCGCCAGATCAAGTTCAAGTTGGGTGAAGATGGCCCCGGCACCCTGGTTCAGCGCCTTGACCAGCTCGCCCGGGGTCGGCTGGGCCAGGGGAATGCGCTGGGCATAGTCGCCGGAAAAGAGGATGGCATTGTCCGGGGTGGATTCGTCCACCAGGAAGAACTGCATGGATATGACAGCTGCCGGTGGCGAGGCCGCGAAGTCTCCATACAGGGTGTTGACCACACCTTCAAGTGTCAGATGGGGCACGGCCAGGCTGCCTTGAGACACGACATGGGAGAACCGGCCCGAGGCAGCCAGCCAGTTGCGCAGCTCTGTGGAGAGCATGATGCCCGGCGTGATGAAATAGAGGTTGTAAAAGTCGGACTCCATGCGTCCGTCGGCCAGTTGGTAGACCATCTCCCGGGTGTTGTAGAGTTCCGAGACGGAAAGTCTGCGGACGCTGAGTACCGGACCGTCCTGGGCCGGAGGGACGACTTGTTCCCTGGCAAGGGCGATGCGGTAGTATCGCTTGTCGACGGGCTTGCCGCCGAGCTTGACGCAGGCTGTGCAGGCCAGGGCCAGGGCGATGAGCAGGATGATTTTTTTCATGGTCTCCGGGTCCGGTTAGTCGGTTTCAGGCCTGGCCTGTGTCGGCGGGTTGCCGAAGAGCATGCCAGAGGGATAGCGCTTGGCGTCGCGGGTGATCTCCCTGATGTTTTCCATGACCTCGCGGGTGTCGTCGATGATGGCGCGGATGCTGGCCTCCTCGCTGGCCGTCAGGGCGTTGAGCCGGTTGGTCAGGGCGTGGACCTTGGATACGGCGGCGGCCATGTCGCGAGAGGCGTTGCCTATGTTCTCAAGGGACGGCGCCAAGTGTTCCATGGCCTGATCCAGGCGCGGATCTGCCAGGGTGCGGGCCAGGGCGTCGGAAGCTTTGCGGAAGCTGGCCATGGCCGCCCGTGCGTCGTGGGCAGCGGCGATGACATCCCCCTCGGCACCCGCAACAATCCGGTCAATGCCCTCGACGGCTCTGGCGGTGGCCGGGATGATGCGCTTTGCGGCCGGGTCGGCCAGGAGCTGGTTAACCCTGGTCAGGGTGTCGCGTGTTTCGGCGAGGATGGAGAGGATGCGTTTTCCGGCCTCCTTGCCGTCCTCGGTCTGGATGAAGCTGTTGATGGTCGAGACGATGGACTTGATGTCCTTGATGATGGCGCCGATGTCTTCCTGGCTGAGGCCGCTCAAGGTTTTGCTGATGGAGGTGATGGCCGCCTCAATGCGGTTCATGGTGCTTTGGACGGCAGGAACGTAGTTGTTGGTCGGAATCCAGTCCACGGTTAGCGGCGCTTCGCCGTTCGAATCGTAGGTCAGGTTGAGGAAGAGCTGGCCGGTGAGCCCCAGCGAGGTGGGCCGTACGCGCAGTCCGTGGGCAACCTCCTGCTTGATGGTCTCGGCGAACTCCTGCTTGTCCAGGTCGCCGAACACGTCGTTGTCGATGTCGCAGATGACGTAGACGTAGCGGCGTTCGTCCAGGCTGGCATCGGGGTATGTGTTGAGTACGAAGTCGATGTCCGCCACGCGGCCGATGTTCACGCCGCGCAGCTTGACCGGCGAGCCCACCTCCAGGCCGTTGACCGATTCGTTGAAGTAGGTCTCGATGGTGAAGCTGGTGCTGAAGAAGCGGCCCGCGCCCAGGATGACGATGACCGCAAGCAACATCGCGGTGCCCACGATGATGAACGTGCCAAGCTTGAAATAGTCCTGCTTTCTGATCATCTGTTGTCCTTATCCTGCGGCGCAGTCGGCCTGGGAGCTTCCTGAGCCTTGTGAGGGCATGCGGTGGAAGAACCGCTTGACGTAGATGTTTTCCGAGGTGTCGCGCAGCACTCTGGGGTCGCCCTGGGCAACGATGGTTCTGACTTCCTTGTCAAGCATGATAACCCGATCGGCCGTTTTGTAAATGCTCGCCAGTTCGTGGGTGACGATGACAAAGGTGATGCCCAGCGCCTGTGACAGGCTGAGTATCAGTTCGTCAAGCTCGGCCGATGAGATGGGGTCGAGCCCGGCCCCGGGCTCGTCGAGAAAAAGGATGGTGGGGTCAAGGGCCATGGCCCTGGCGATGGCCGCACGCTTCTTCATGCCCCCGCTTAAGGCCGCAGGCAGTTTGTAGAGCGAGTTTTCCAGGTTGACCATGGCCAGCTTGGAACGGGCGACCATGACCATGGCCTCGTGCGGCAAATCCGTGAACTCCTCAAGCGGAAGCATGACATTCTGCAAAAGCGACATGGAGCCGAAGAGCGCACCCATCTGATACATGACCCCGAACCGGCGGATGATCGCATCGCGTTCGCGGCCGTTGGCCGCGACCAGGTCGCGTCCGTCGATGAGCACCTGCCCGGCCATGGGCTCATAAAGTCCGATCATGTTTTTGAGCAGGGTGCTCTTGCCGCAGCCGGAACCGCCGAGAATGACGAAAACCTCGCCGGGCATGATGTCGAAGCTGACATCCTCCACCACAACAGTGTCGTCGTAGCCGCAAGTGAGGTTGCGCACGCTGATGATGGGTTGCACTGCGGTCATGGGTTCCTCGCTGCCTATATCTTGAGGTAGTAGTAGGCCACGGCGAAGAGGCCGTCGGCAAAGGCGATGAAGATGATGCCCGTGACCACCGCACTTGTGGTGGAGAGGCCCACCGCGCTCGCCCCGCTGCGGGTCTGCATGCCGCGCAGGCAGCCCACCCCGGCCACCAGCACGGCGAAAACCAGGGCCTTGAGCATTCCCCCGAAGAAATCGCTGTATTGAACGTACTTGAAGACCCGGGAAGTGAATGTCACCAGCGGATACCCCAGGGAGAGCATGACGATGGCCCCGCCCACAAGGCTCGCCAGATTGAAGAAGATGGTCATCAGCGGCACCATGGCCAGGGACGACAGCAGCTTTGGCACCACCAGAAAGCGCATGGGGGAGAGCCCCATGGTGGTCAGGGCGTCGAGTTCCTCGTTGATCTTCATGGTGCCGATCTCGGCGGCAAAGGCCGAGCCCGAGCGCGCTGCCAGCAGGATGGCCGTCACCAGCGGCCCCATCTCGCGGAACATGACCAGCCCGAGCATGTTGGGCACGAAGATTTCACCTCCGAACCGCTGCAGGCTGATGGCCGACTGAAAGGACATGATAAGCCCCATCAAGAAACCGATGAGGGTGATGATGAACAGCGAGTCCACGCCCACCTGGACGCAGGAGAGCAGCACATCCTTCCAACGGATTCGCGAGGGGTGCGCGATGGCTCCGGCGATGATGACCGAAGCCTCGCCCACAAAGGTCACCATCTCCCGCGCCGCCCTCAGGGTATCGCCGGCCGCCATGCCCACGCGATGGGCCAGTCCGCGCCGCTCGGGAATCCGGGCGTCGGTCTCGTCCGGGCAGTGCCAGGTCAGATCCATGAGTCGGCTGTGCCTCGGGCCGAGGCCGGTCAGGGCCAGGGTGGCCCCTTGGGCCGACACCACTTCGCGCAGCTTGAGCAGCAGGGCCGCGCCAGAACCGTCCATGTATTCAATGGCCGAGCAGTCCGCCGCCAGCTCACGACCCGGAAGCCTTGCGGCAGCCTCCCTGGCCGTGGCGGCTGCCGCGTCCCAGACATGGGCCGTGCCCGGCGCATCAAGCCTGCCTCGGATGAGCAGCTGCATCGAACCGCCCTCCTGGTCGACGACGACCGAGGCACCCGGATGGTCTTTGGGCAACTGATGATGCGTCACGGCGGTTCCCTGGCTACGTTGGTGGAAAGCAGAAGATATACGAGCTCTTGGGAAATGAAAAGCCCGTGCGCTATTTCCTTTCGCTTGTTGCGCACCCTCTTGACAGGGCTTGGAAAGAATATTATTTTTTTTGACTATGAATAACAGAAAAATTGACGATCTCGATCTAAGAATCCTGAACATCCTTCAGGAGGACGGCAAGGTTTCCAATGCGGAAATAGCCCGCAAGGTCGGCAAGGCTCCGTCCGCCGTGCTTGAACGTGTGCGTAAGCTGCGCAAAAGCGGCGTGATCAAGGGCTACGAGTGCATCGTGGATCACAAGAAGCTCGGCCGCGGCCTGACCGCATTCACTTCCATCCGCGTCGAGGAGGGCGTGGGGGCCACCGAGGTGGGCGAAAAGCTCGCCCGTTTGCCCGAGGTCCTGGAGGTCCACTACACGGCCGGTCGGGACTCCTATCTGGTCAAGGTCCGGGTGGAGGATACCGAGGCCCTGCAGGCCACCCTGGCCAAGTTCGGCACCATCGGCGCGGTGCGCGATACCAATTCGACCATCGTTCTGACTACGGTAAAGGAATCCCGCGTGATCCCGCTTCCGGTGAACGAGGGCTAGACCCGATTCAAGGAGTTTCTGATGACAATCGACATATCCTTTCTGGACCCGAGAATCATCGCTCGGGGGCGGGAGTTCTTTTCGTCCATTTCCGGCGAGGCCCCTTCTGTCTTCAACAAGGGGTGGTGGACAGGCAAGGTCATGGACTGGGCCATGAAGAACGAGGACTTCAAGGTTCAGATGTTCCGTTTTGTCGATGTGCTGCCGTACCTGAACACCTCGGGATCGCTCTCGCGCCACATTGAGGAATATTTCGCGGGCGACGACTCCAACATCCCGGATGTGCTCAAGTGGGGGGCGACCAAGACCAAGCTGGGCGGCGGGTTGGTGGCCAAGGTGCTCAACATGACCATCCGCTCCAACATCGAGTCCATGGCCCGTCAGTTCATCATCGGCCAGACGGCCAAGGAGGCGGTCAAGGGCATCCGCAAGCTGCGCAAGGACGGCTTCGCCTTTGTCATCGACCTGCTGGGCGAGGCCACGGTCAGCGAGGCCGAATCCGCAGCCTACCGCGACGGCTATCTCGAAGTGCTCGACGCCATCCACAAGGAACTGGACAAATGGCCCGCCCTGGACAGCGCCAGCAACCTCGACTGGGACCACGCACCCCGGATCAATGTGGCGGTCAAGCCTTCGGCCTTCTACTCCCAATCCAAGCCTGTGGACATTGAGGGCACGGTCCGGGGCATGCTCGCCAACATTGAGCCGGTGTACCGCAAGGTCATGGATATGGGCGGTTTTCTGTGCATCGACATGGAGCAGCTCAAGTACAAGGACGCCACGGTGGAATTGTACAAGCAGTTGCGTACCAAGTATTCCGACTATCCGCACCTTGGCATTGTCTTCCAGACCTATCTGCGCAGCGTGGATGCCGATGTTGCCGACTTCCTGGCCTGGGCTCGCGAGGCCGGGCTGCCGGTCTCCATCCGTCTGGTCAAGGGCGCGTACTGGGACTACGAGACGGTCATGGCCAAGCAGAACGGCTGGCCCGTGCCCGTGTGGACCCACAAGCCCGAGTCCGACGCCGCCTTTGAGCGCGTGTCCAGGAGGATTCTCGAAAACAGCGACATCTGCCACTTTGCCTGCGCCTCGCACAACATCCGCACCATCTCGGCGGTCATGGAACTGGCCTCGGCCCTGAAGGTGCCCGAGGAGCGCTACGAGTTCCAGGTGCTCTACGGAATGGCCGAGCCGGTGCGCAAGGGCCTGAAGAACGTGGCCCGGCGGGTGCGCCTCTATTGCCCTTACGGCGACCTGTTGCCCGGCATGGCCTATCTGGTCCGGCGTCTGCTTGAAAACACAGCCAACGAATCGTTCCTCAAACAGACCTTTGCCGACGAGGCGGACATGGACAGGCTGCTGGAAAACCCCGAGATCACCCTGCACCGCCAGCTTGAGGGCAAGTGCAAGGCCGCCGAGCCCCGCAAGGATGATGCGGAGGGCGTCGGACGCTTCCGCAACTTCCCGGCCGTGGACTTCACCAGCGAAGCAGAGCGGCTGGCCTTCCCCGAGGCCATCGGGAGGCTGCGCCCGAGCCTTGGCGCCATGGTGCCTCTCTTTATCAACGGCCGCGACGTGGAGACGGGCGACATCCTCGAATCCTACAATCCGGCAGACCCTGCCGAGATCATCGGACGGGTCTGCCAGGCGGGCGTGGCCGAGGTTGACGAGGCCATCGAGGCCGCCTCTTCCGCCTATCTTTCCTGGCGCGACGTGGCGCCTGAGGAACGCGCCGCAGTGCTCCTGCGCGCTGCCGGATACCTCAAGGACAACATTCACGACTTCAGCGCCTTGCAGGTGCTTGAAGTGGGCAAGCAGTGGGATCAGGCCCATGCCGACGTGGCCGAGGCCATCGACTTCCTCGAATACTATGCCCGCGAGATGATCCGCCTTGGCAAGCCGAGGCGCATGGGGCAGGCTCCTGGCGAAATGAGCCAGCTTTTCTATCAGGGAAAGGGCGTGGCCGCTGTCATCGCGCCGTGGAACTTTCCGCTGGCCATCTCTGTGGGCATGGTCGCGGCGGCCATCGTCTGCGGTTGCCCGGTGGTCTACAAGCCGGCGGGCAGCTCTTCCTGCATTGGCCGGGGGCTGGTGGAGATGTGGAAGGCCGCCGGGCTGCCTGATGGCGTGTTTAACTACACTCCGGGGCGCGGTTCGGTCATCGGCGACCACCTGGTGGATCACCCGGCCGTGTCGGTCATCGCTTTCACCGGGTCCATGGAGGTTGGTCTGCGCATTCAGGAGCGAGCGGCCAAGGTGCAGCCCGGCCAGCAGCAGTGCAAGCGGGTCATCGCCGAGATGGGCGGCAAGAACGCCACCATCATCGATGACGACGCCGACCTCGACGAGGCCGTGCTCGGCGTGCTTTACGCCGCCTTCGGCTTCCAGGGCCAGAAATGCTCGGCCTGTTCACGGGTCATAGTGCTTGATGCCATCTATGACAAATTCGTGGCCCGGCTGACCGAGGCGGCCAATTCCGTCAGGCTCGGTCCGGCCGAAGACCCGGCCAACTACATGGGGCCGGTGGTGGACAGGAGCGCCCAGAAGAACGTGCTGCGCTATGTGGAAATAGCCGGGCAGGAGGGCAATGTGCTGGTCCGGCGCGAGGTTTCCGACGAACTGAAGGCCGGAGGCGGTTGCTATGTGCCGCTGACCATCGTGGATGGCATCAACCGGGAACACCGCATTGCCCAGGAAGAGGTCTTCGGCCCGGTCCTGGCTGTGATGCGCGCCCGGGATATGAGCGAGGCCCTTGACATTGCCAACTCCACCCGCTTCGCTCTGACCGGGGCGATCTATTCGCGCAGCCCGGCCAATCTTGAGCGGGCCTACCGTGAATTCCGGGTGGGCAACCTGTATCTGAACAAACCCAGCGTAGGCGCTTTGGTCGAGCGCCACGCCTTTGGCGGTTTCAAGATGTCCGGCGTGGGCTCCAAGTCCGGCGGGCCGGACTATCTGCTCCAGTTCCTCGATCCGCGTTTGGTCTGCGAGAATACCATGCGCCGCGGCTTCGCCCCCATTGAGGAAGACGACGACTGGTTGAGTTGAGCCATCACCAAAAGCCAAACAAAGGCCGGGTCGGAATCATCCGGCCCGGCCTTCTTGCGTGTTGTCGAAAGACGCCTTACAGCGTCAGGCTCATGACGTGCCAGGTGGCGCCGCCGTGGGTGGAGGTGGACAGGCCGCCGTCGGTGAAGCCGCGGCGCTCGTAATAGGGCACGATGTCCGGTTTGCACAGGAGCATGACCTTGTGCTTGCCCATGTCGCGGGCATGGTCGACGAAGCTTTCGAGGAGCCGGGTTGCGATGCCCTGGTTGCGGTATTCGGGCAGCACCGAGAGGGAGAAGATGACGATGTTCTCGCCGTCCGGGTCGTGCCCAACCAGCTGCTTGAATTCCGCGTCCGATATGTCGTTCTTGCTGGTGGAGCCGCTATTGATCTGGCCGACCACCCGGTTTCCCGTCTCGGCCACGAGATAGCCCTCGGGATAGGTCTCGATGCGGGTGCGCAGGGCCGAGGTCCAGGCCGCCTCCAGCGGCGGGAAAGACCGCGCCTCAATGGTGTGGCAGGCGGTCAGGTCGTCGGGCTCGACCATTCGTATGGTGATATTGTTCACGGGCGTTTCAGTCCAGTTGGACGCCCTCAAGGGCGGCTTCGAGTTCTTCCCAAGTGCCATACGCATTTTCCAGCTCCTGTTCAATGGCTTCCAGCCGCGTCTGGTCCGCGGCCATGGTTTCGCCCGGCGTCTTGTAATAGTCCGGCTCCGACATTCTTGCCTGGAGCGTGGTCTGTTCCGACTCCAGCGTCTCTATGCGAGCAGGCAGCCCTTTGAGGGCTTCCCGCTTCTGCTCCAGATCATATTTATCCCTGTAGCTCAGTTTTTTTCGGGTTGCCGTGCGGGACGTTTGCTCCTTGGCGCGGCAGGTTTTTTCCGGTTGGGCGGGGGAGGCGGGCCTTTGACGCAGCCAGTCGTCGTAGCCGCCCACGTACTCGGCCACCACCCCGTGGGCCTCAAAGGCGATGGTCGAGGTGACCACGTTGTTGAGAAATTCGCGGTCGTGGCTGACCAGCAACAGGGTGCCAGGGTAGTCCATGAGCAGCTCCTCGAGCAGGTCCAGGGTCTCGGCGTCCAGATCGTTGGTGGGCTCGTCCATGACCAGCACGTTGGAAGGGCGCATGAAGAGTTTGGCCAGCAACAGCCTGTTGCGCTCGCCGCCCGAGAGGACCGAGACCGGCACCCTGGCCCGGTCGGGCGGAAAGAGAAAATCCTTGAGATACCCCATGACGTGCTTGCGGCGGCCACCGATGTCGATGAAATCATTGCCGTCGGCCACGTTATCGCGGGCCGATTTGGCTTCGTCGAGCTGATCGCGCAACTGGTCGAAATACACCACCTGGAGATTGACGCCATGTCGGACGCTTCCGGTCTGCGGGGCGATCTCTCCCAGCAGCAGTTTGAGCAGGGTGGTCTTGCCCGCGCCGTTGGGACCGATGAGCCCCACCTTGTCGCCACGTATGATGGTGGTGGAAAATCCGCCGATCAGGGGGGTGTCGCCGAAGCCGAAACACAGGTCCGTGGCTTCGATGACCAACTTGCCCGTGCGTTCTGCTTCCTGGATGACCATCCTGGCCGTTCCCCCGCGTTCGCGCCGGGCGCGGCGTTCCTCGCGCAGCTTGATCAGCTCGCGCACCCTGCCCATATTCCGGGTTCGCCGCGCCTTGATGCCCTGGCGAATCCACGCCTCCTCCTCGGCCAGTTTGCGGTCGAAGTTGTGGTTTTGCTTCGCCTCGGCAGCCAGATCCGCCTCCTTGCGCTCGACATAGGTGGCGTAGTCGCACTCCCAGCTGTAAAGATTGCCCCGGTCCAGTTCCACGATGCGCGTGGCCAGCCGCCTGAGGAAGGCCCGGTCGTGGGTGACGAAGAGCAGGGCCGCGTTCTGGCGCAGCAGGAAATCCTCAAGCCAGGTGATGGATTCGATGTCCAGATGGTTGGTAGGCTCGTCGAGGATGAGCAGGTCGGGTTGGCTGACCAGGGCTCGGGCGAGCAGTGTGCGCCGTTTCATGCCTCCCGAAAGCGAAGCGAACGGCGCGTCGCCGTCCAGCTTGAGGTGCGAGAGAGCTGCCTGGATGGTCTGATGATGGGGCCATCCCCCGGCGTCTTCCAGGGAATGCTGGGCGTGTTCCAGCCGTGCCACCAGCGCGGTCTGGTCCCCGTCAGCCATGGCCAGTTGGTTGGCGGCCTGATGATAGGCGCTCAGGTGTGCGCCGATCTTGCCCAGCCCGTCGGCCACGATGTCGTAGATTCGCCCGTCGAGATCGCCGGGTACCTCCTGGGGCAGCATGGCCACCCGTGCTCCCCGGGCGTAATCAACGCTCCCGTCGTCCGGCGTCAGTGTGCCGTGGATGACCGAGAGCAGCGTGGACTTGCCTTCGCCGTTGCGGCCCAGCAGGCAGACGCGCTCGCCCGGCTCGATACGCAGGGATACGCCGTCAAGCAATACCGTCCCGGTGAAGTTGACGTGTATGTCGCGGAGGTTGACGACGGCCATGGGGGGTCTGCCCGTGAGAGGGTCTGCGCGGGCCGGGGCGGCTAGGCGCAGGCGTCCTGAAAGGCCCGATGCCGCGCATCGTAGGGCGGATGGCCGAAGAAGGCCGAGCCTGAAACGAGCACGTCGGCTCCGGCCTCGACCAAGGCGCGGGCGTTGTCGAGCGTCACGCCACCGTCCACCTGGATGAGCGTGTCGCTTCCGGCGGCGGTGATCATGGCCCTGAGTTCGCGGATCTTGTCCATGCAGAAGGGGATGAAGGCCTGGCCGCCGAATCCCGGATTGACCGACATGATCAGGACCATGGAGAGCTGGGGGATGAGATAGCGCAGGACATTGAGCGGGGTGTGCGGATTGAGGGCCACGGCAGGCTTGGCCCCGGTCTCGGCGATCTGGGAGCAGACGCGCTCCAGGTGGTCGCATGCCTCGGCGTGGACGCAGATGAGATCGGCACCGGCCTCGGCGAAGTCGCGGACGTAGCGCCCCGGCTCGCGGATCATCAGATGACAGTCGAAAAACAGGTCGGATCTGGCTCGCATGGCCTTGATGATCGGCGGCCCGAAGGTGATGTTGGGCACGAACTGGCCGTCCATGACATCCAGGTGGACCCATGCCAGGCCTGCCTGTTTCAGGGCCGTCAGCTCCGATTCCATGTTGGCGAAGTCCGAGGACAGCATGGATGGGGAAAGGATCATCTCGCTCGCTCCGGGTAGGAATTGTCTGCTGGGAGAGGTGTACCCGCTCCGCCTCGGATGCGCAAGCTCTTCGGGCGACTCCGGCCCGTCGCGCTCATCTGCGTCTGGGGTGGACGGTGATGAGCTTGTCGGCGGCAAGGCCCAGAAGGCCGCCAAGGACCAGAGAGGTCAGCAGCAGAGGGGGCACGGCCGAGGCCATTGTCTCTGCGGCGAGGAGCGCGAAGGGGATGCCCGTGAGCAGACCGATGACCAGCCCGGTGAACCAGCCCGAAAGCGGCATGCGGGCATAGGTGATGAGGATTCCAAGGCCCACCCAGCGCAACAGGGTTGCCGTGCACAGGTGCCATCCCGCCCCCTGGAAGACCAGTGGGATCACATCGATGATTCCGGCGGCGGTGCCGAGGAGCAGGGCCTTGATGAAGATGTCCATGCTCTCCGCTATTGCCCGAGTCGGGCCTACTTGTCCATCTTGAAATCGACCTTGATCTTGAAAAGGCGGCTGGCGGGCAGGTTGAGCACCTTGATGCCCGTGGCCTCGGTGATGGAGGCGAGGATGGCTTCCACCGCGTCCATGTCTGGGGCGATGAGCGCGAACCAGACGTTGAACTCGTTCTCGCGCAGATAGTTGTGTGTCACGCCGTCGTGCCTGTTGACCTCGGCTACGAAGTCGTCGAGCTTGTCCTCGGGAACTGAGGCCGCGCACAACGTGGATTGCCAGCCCAGGGCCTGGGAGGTGAAGTTGGCCCCCATCCTGCGGATGAGCCCGGATTCCTTCATGGCCCGCACCCGCGCCAGCACCTCTTCCCCGCTCAATCCCACCTGCCTGCCGACCTCGTCATAAGGCCGCGAAACCAGGGGGAAATGGGACTGGATGATGTCGAGTATCTGCTTGTCGTAGGTGTCCATGGGGTTTGCCTCCTGCGGGTTGTCTCGGTGAACATCGCGAAGATGTCTCGGTGAAACGCCCGACTATGATCATTCCTTGCTTGACTGTGCCTATCGTGTCAAAAGACGGCGCATTCTCCTCAGGAATGTCCTGCGCCTGTTTGGCAGGCATTTTGGAGCCGTGCCTGTCCAATCATTGTTGCTGTGGATTTGCAGTTTCGCCAGTCAGGGCTTGCGCCATTGTCGATCCCAGAAGTTCATAGCCAGCCCGGTTGAAATGGTTCCAATCTCTGGGGCCATGAAGAAACTGTGACCGGGCCGCATCGCGGACGGTTTGCGCGAAGTCGATGAAAGTGTAGCCGCGTTGCGAAGAAAGTCGTTTGACGAGCTTTTCAACTTTTCTTGAAACTTCCATCCTCGCGTTACGGTTGGCGTCCAGCAGCGCGTAAGTGGTCAGGGGCGAGGGAATATACACGACGAACTTTCGTGCGTCAGGCCACACCTCGGCGAGACGGAACAGGGCTCTGTCGAAAAGTCGGCAGCCGTCATTGATTTGTTCCTGAGTGAACATGGTCAATTCGGATTCCAAGGCATCCGGGAGTTGATGTGTCTCGTCTGAGATGGTGGCTTCGTACTTTGTTCCACGCGGAGCGATCTGTCGATTCCGTGTCGCGGCATAGAACATCCCTTCGATAAAGCGGCTAACCAGATTGCCCACCAAAAATTTATCCTGTAATCTTGGCAGATTGCCTTGGCAGTGCGTCGCATCCATCCGCTCGGCAAAGAGGTCAAAGCTGTCGTCGTCGTATAAGTGCACCGGATCATGGCTCGGTTTGAAGTGGCGCTCCAGAAACTGCAGGTTGTCCGAAATATCGTTTCCTTCATAGAAGTAGACGATAACGGTTTCCGGACTTGCAAAATGGAACTTGGCGCTGTTCAGATACCGCCAAGTGTTGACGGCGTAGATGGCGGCACCGTCGAAATTCCCGGCTCCGGCGCGGGAAAAGGAGACTACGTCCCGCCCTGTGAGATCGTGCAAGACGTGAGTTGCCTGATAGCGAGAGTTGGGGTTGTAGCCTTCCTCAATGAACCAGTCTCCCTGGCCGGCGCCATAGGAGTCGCCGATGACGGCAATGTACGGACCGATCGGTACGTTGTCCCGCTTTGATGTTTGTCCGATGGTTCTGAGTTCCCTGCATTCGTTGTTGAAGAGGGTCATGGGGAGGTGGGGCATGACGAGTCGAAAGAGGAACTCCATCAAGCCGTAGGCAATCAGGAAACTGACAAGGACAAGGGTGGTATTGAGAAAAAATCTTTTCATTATTGAGATGTTGGGCAGTGTCAAGAGGTTGCATCCGGTGGTTTTCCAGTCGGACTGAAGGCATGCGTAACGAATCCAGCCCCGTGGATGCTATTTCCCTTAGCCGCCGAAGACATTATTTTTTCTCTTTCTTTCTCGGCTCGTAGGAGCACAGCGGCTCCTCGCGCAGATAGTGGCCCTTCATGGTCTGGGCGCGGGCGCGGCAGCCGCCGCAGACGCGCTCGTATTCGCAGTGGCCGCACTTGCCCTCGTACACCTCCGGGTTGCGGAGATTGAGGAACTGGGGCGAAGACTTCCAGATGTCCGGGAAGGGGATGTTGCGGACGTTGCCGCAGTCGAGTTCGAGGTAGCCGCAGGGCTGTACTTGTCCCCGGTGGGAGATGAAGCAGAAGCCCACGCCGCCGAGGCACCCCCGGCTCACGGCGTCGAGGCCGAAGGTCTCGAAGTTGACCGGGATGCCTTCCTCCCTGGCCCGCTGCCGCAGGATGCGATGGTAGTGGGGGGCGCAGGTGGCCTTGAGCTGCATGTCCGTGGTCTTGCGAAAATCGTAGAACCAGTTGAGCACGTCCTCGTACTCGTCGGCGGTGATGACCTCGGTGCCCAGCTCCACGGCGCGGCCTGTGGGCACGAGCAGGAAGATGTGCCAGGCAGAGGCGCCGATGCGTTCGCACAGATTGAAGATGTCCTTGAACAGGTGGAGGTTGTTCTTGGTCACCGTGGTGTTGATCTGGAATTCGATGCCCGTGTCCTTGAGGTGCTGGATGCCGCGCATGGAGGCGTCAAAAGCGCCCAGTTCACCACGGAACTCATCATGCTGGGCGGCCTCGGGCGCGTCGATGGAGATGGAGCAGCGTTCAATGCCCGCCTCTTTCATCATCCGCGCAGTCTCGGGCGTGATCAGGGTGCCGTTGGGGGCCATGACGCAGCGCAGTCCCTTGGCCTTGGCGTAGGCGATGAGCTCGTACACGTCGTGGCGCATCATGGGTTCGCCGCCGGTGAAGATGATGATGGGGCTGCCTACGGCCGGGAAGGTGTCGATCAACGCCTTGGCCTCGGCTGTGGACAGTTCGCCTTCATAGGGCTCTGGATGCGCCTCGGCCCGGCAGTGCTTGCAGGCGAGGTTGCAGGAGCGGGTCACTTCCCAGGCGATGAGTCGGCAGATGGGCGTGACGCCGTCGTCGAGGAACCGCTTGGGGGCTGTCTCGGCCCCGGGGTGGACTCCGGGAAGTCCCTTTGCGCTGTGGTGCGAGCCGGGCATGGAACCGGGGTGTCCTTCGGGCGGGCAGCCGCCGGGGTGTCCTTGATGTTTGGTCATCGTTTTATTTGAGTTCCTTGAGTACGTCTTCCGTGAAATAGGTGAGGATGAGGTCGGCCCCGGCGCGTTTGAAGGCCACCAGGGATTCCATGACTACGGCCCGCTCGTCGATCCAGCCGTTGAGGGCCGCGGCCTTGATCATGGCGTATTCGCCGCTGACCTGATAGGCGGCCACAGGGGCGTCAAAGGCGTCGCGCACTTGGCGGATGACATCGAGATAGGGCAGTCCGGGCTTGACCATGAGAATGTCCGCGCCCTCGGCCAAATCGGCGGCCGCCTCGCGCATGGCCTCGCGGCCATTTGGCGGGTCCATCTGATAGGTCTTGCGGTCGCCGAACTGCGGGGTGGACTCGGCGGCCTCGCGAAAGGGGCCGTAAAAGGCCGAGGCATACTTGACCGCGTAGGACATGATGGGCGTGTCCACAAAGCCCGCTTCGTCCAGGGCGGCCCGGATGGCGGTCACCCGGCCGTCCATCATGTCGGACGGGGCGACCATGTCGGCCCCGGCGCGGGCCTGGGCCACGGCGGCCCTGGCCAGCAGGTTGAGCGTGGGGTCGTTGAGCACCTCGCCGTTTTTGACCAGTCCGCAGTGGCCGTGGGAGGTGTATTCGCACAGACAGGTGTCGGCCACAACGATCAGCTGGGGCCATCGCTCCTTGAGCAGACGGATGGCCTGCTGGACGATGCCCGTGTCGGCGTATGCCTGGGAGCCGGTCTCGTCCTTGGTCGCCGGGATGCCGAAGAGGATGCAGGATCGAAGGCCGAGGGTCACGGCCTCGCCCACCTTCTTTTCCAGCTGCCTGAGGGAGAGCTGATATTGGCCGGGCATGGACGAGATTTCCTTCATGAAGGACTCGTCGTCGGTCTCGACCACGAAGTAGGGCATGATCAGATCCTGGGGTCTGATCTCATGCTCGCGTACCATCTCGCGCAGGGCCAGGCTGGACCTCAGTCTGCGTCCGCGATGGAAATCCAAAGGAATCATGGCATTCTCCCGCGTAAAAAACTCGGTAATTCTTCTACAACATCCAAGCCCGCCCGACAATGCCGTCCATTCCGCTCACCTTCTCCTCTCCCCCCGAAGCGGCTCCAAAAAGTTGGGGCAAAAGGGGATGGGGGTCCGGGGGAAGTGGGAAAAACCCTTTGAAAAGGGTTCTTTTCCCCTTCCCCCGACGGCCGGAGGCATCCTCCCCCCTACAGCTTCTCGCCGCTGATTTCCTCGTCGGTGAGGTAGCAGGCCGGATCTTGCGCCCAGAAGTCGTCATACCATGCCTCGGCCCGGGCGCGGAAGTTGCCGCCGCAGATATTGAGGAAGCGGCACTTGGCGCAGCGACCCTTGACGTGGGGGCGCTTGTCCTTGAGCTTCTGGAGCAGTTCGATGTTCGGGTCGGTCCAGATCTCGGAGAAGGGGCGTTCAAGCACGTTGCCAAAGGTGATGTGGCGCATGAACTGGTCGGCGTGGACCTGACCGTCCCAGGAGATGCAGCCGATGCCGCGACCCGAGGAGTTGCCCTCGTTCATCTTGAGCAGTTCGAGTACTTCGGCGGCGCGGGCCGGGTCTTCCTTGAGCATGCGAAAGTAAAGGTAGGGGCCGTCGGCGTGGTTGTCCACGGTCAGGACTTCCTTGGGCTTGCCCTTGTCGAAGAGGGCGCGGGTGCGGTCCATGATCAGGTCCACCACCTGCCGGGTTTCGGCGTGGTCCAGGTCTTCCTTCATCAGGTCCGAGCCTCGCCCGGAATAGACGAGGTGGTAGAAACAGATGCGCGGCACCTCAAGCTGCTCAATGAGGTCGAAGAGGTGGGGGATTTCCTGGGAGTTGCGCTTGTTGATGGTAAAGCGCAGACCAACTTTGAGCCCCTCGGCCTGACAGTTTTCCACGCCCTTGAGGGCCTGTCTGTAGGAGCCTTTGATGCCTCGGAACTTGTCGTGGACAGCCTCGGCGCCGTCAAGGGAGATGCCCACATAGGAGAGACCCACCTCCTTGAGTTCCCTGGCCTTGTTTTTGGTGATGAGAGTGCCGTTGGTGGAGATGACGGCCCGCATGCCCTGGCCGGTGGCGTATTTGGCCAGCTCCACCAAGTCCTCGCGCACCAGCGGCTCGCCGCCGGAAAAGAGCATGACCGGCGCACCGAACTGGGCGAGGTCGTCGATGATTTCCTTGGCCTTGTTTGTGGAGATGGGGTCGGCGTGGCTGCTCGGATCAACCGCGTGGGCGTAGCAGTGGACACATTTGAGATTGCACCGCTGGGTCATGTTCCAGACCACCACGGGTTTTTTGTCCTTGGAGAATTGGAGCAGATGGGAGGGCAGCTGCCCGGATTCGCGGCCATAGCGCAGGGCGTCGGACGGCTCCACGGCACCGCAATAGAGCTTGGAAATGCCTATCATGTGAATGTAACCTCTCTGATGAAGTGAAGCTGTCAGGTAGCACACATTGTCGACGCTGTAAAAGCGCAAAAAAGGGGAGTTTCGCACTCCCCTTTCCCGTGTCGCCTCAGTATGTAAGAATTGTTCTCGAAATGTCAAGGCGTTGGTTTGCTACTCGGCAAGCCGGACTTCCACGCGCCGGTTCTTGCGCATGTCTTCGGCCGTGGAGCCGGTGGCGATGGGCCGGGTCTTGCCGTAACCCGCGGTTTCGATCTGGCTCGGTGCCACGCCCCATTTGTTGACGAGATACGTCTTGACCGCTTCGGCGCGGCGCTTGGACAGGGCGAGGTTGTAGTTCTCGTCGCCGCGTGAATCGGTGTGGCCGCCGACGATGATTTTGCGGCCGCGCAGGTCGTCGGCGTTAAGGGCTTCGCCCAGGGCATCGAGAAGCGGGTAGGATTCCGGGCGGATGGTGTCCTTGTTGAAATCGAACTGGATGTCGAGATTGACACCGTTGACGTGGGGTCTTGTATCCTCGGGATGTCCTGCGGCCGTGGCGACGGGCGCTGGCTTGCGCACAACGGGTTCGGGGGGCAGGTCGGCCTCGCCGCCTGTGGCCGACGCGGAGGCGGGCGGCGTGCCGGTGAGACTTGCCGTCACGTCGCGGGCGTTGCCGGCAAAGGCGAAGTCGGCGTCCGGCGAGGGCAGCCACGCCTTGAGCGGGATGGCCATGTCCGAGGCGATGGATCGGATGATCATGTCAAAGGGGGCGTCGGTCATGCGGAATTCGTGTCGGAAGTATATGTAGTCCTTGGGCAGTTTGCTTTCGATGCGGCCGGACTGGAGCATGGTCCAGACCAGGGTTCCGCTGGCCGTCTCGTAGATGTCGATCTGGATGGTGATGGCCGTGTCATCCAAGGTGTGCCCGGCATAGAAGTAGGGCACATACCCCACGATGGTCAGGTCTGCGCCGCGCATCCTGGCCTGACGCAGGGCGGTGTTCACTCCCTGGTAGGTGTTTTCCGGCCTGAACTCCATGGTGGAGAAAAGCCGCTCCTCGAGCCATACGTTGTTGAATATCCTGGCAAAGGAGACGGAAAGCTGGGCGTAGTCGCTGTTTTCCTGTTGGATGATGAAGGGGTGGAAGTAGGCGGTCAAAGGTCTGTACTGGCGACCCTTGGGGTGGACCGCCACCTGGAGCGGCGATTTTCTGACAGTGGGATCGCTGTAGACCCTGGTCTGGTCAGTGATGGACGGATCTATGTGCCCGCAGGAGATCAAGGCAAACAACAGCCCGAAAACAATAGTTTTTTTCATGGCACACACCGGATTGTGGTTGCGGCGTCCACGGGGAGACAGGCCCCAGCGGCAAGGCTCCCCGGTCCTTTGGGAGGGGAGCTAGCAAAGAGCATGCCGCTTGAGGCTCGGTGTCTGCGCTATTGGATTCGCTCTGTGGGCGAGGGGCTGGACTCGATGGATTCGAGGAGTTGCTCGCGTGATTCGAGCAGTCCCTGGCGCAGGAGCAGCCGCTTGCCCGGTGAGAGGCGGCGGAATTCGGGTCGGTCGGCCAGTTCCGTGAGCCGGTCCATCTCGGTCATGATATTTCGGATCAAGGCCCTGACATCCTTGCCTCGGGGGCCGAGCTGGGCGGCAAGCATGGCCAGATCGCGGATTTCCCGCGCCATTTTCTGGATGGTGCGTGGATCTATCTCCCGAGCGAGCTTGCGCCGTGCCCGCCAAGCCTCGATGGTGTCGCGCAACCAGCCCACGGCGTTTTCCTAGATGGTCGCCAACTGGCTGTAGTAGGCCATGATTCCGCCGATGAGGCCCAGCAGAAGGGGGATGAGGGCCACGGGCACCACCTTGGAATAACTGGCCTTGTGGATGTATTTGAGGCCGATGATGGTCAGGATGAGCACCCAGACGGCAACGATGCCCATCCAGCCTATCTCCACCTGCATTCCGGGCATGGGGAAGACGCCCAGGATGAGCGGGGCGTTGGCGTAGGCCAGGGCGCGGAATGTGCCTTCGAAGCCTTGGCTGTCGGCCCGCATCGCGATCATCAGCAGATGGTAGACGCCCGTGATGGCGAACTGCCCGGCCGCGATGATGGCGGGCATGAACAGCAGCATCATCAGTGCCTCGGCCGCGCCGCCTCCGGCTTCGGGCGAGGCCGCTCCCATGGAGGTGGACAGTCCGGCCGCCTGCCAGAAGTATTGCGCCAGTCCCTGGATCATGGTCACCAGGATGGTGAAGGTCAAGGGTTTGGCCAGTCCGCCGCCCACCGGCATGACCGCGAAGAAGAGGCGGGGTGTGCGCAGGATCAGTTTGACGGTCAGGAACAGGCCGGGGAAGAATCCGTAGCGGTCGAGCTGTTCGAAAGGCGGAGGCACCTGGGGGCCGGCCTCGCCCATTGTTTCGTCGACGCTGTGGTCAGTCGGGTTATCGTCCATGGGGTCCGGGAAAGATTCGTTGAATTCGCCGGTCCAGCCCGGAATAGGCTCGGGGCCGGAGTTGGCCTGTTCCGGTTGGTCCCTGTCGGAGCGGTGTCCTGTCCGGGGTGGCCGCATGTCGTTGAGCCGGTTCCAGAGTGCGTCGTCTTCGGCGTCGGCATTGTCCCTGGCTGGCCGTTCGTGCTTTTCCTGTCCTGCCGTGTCGTCGTCCCCGGGCAGGCCGGGGAAGGCGTCTTCGGGTTCGACCCTTGGCATGGATTGCGGTTCATCCCTTGGCGCGGGGTCCATTTCGATCCCGTTGGCCGGTTCCATGTCCGCGTCATGGCCGCTGTCGGTCTCGCGGTGTAGGGTTTCCCGTTTGTCGCTGGCCAGGGCCGCGTCATCCTGACGGGAGGGCTCCGGGTTTTCCAGCGCGAAATCCTCCTCGTCCGGGAGGTCGCGGAATTTGAATTTGGTCTGACACTTGGGACAGGTGGCGATCTGGGAACGGGCCGGGATTTTCGACTCGTCAACCTCGCGGCTGAACTGGCAGTGCGGGCAAAGTATTTCCATCGTCGTTCCTTGAATGACGTTTTGGTTCAAGCTGCATGCTCGTATCCATTTTATATGGAAGAATCAAGCGATGCGCAACGCGTTGCGCCGGGCTCAGGCCGGGTTGTCCTCCAGCAGCAGGGTCTGCAATGCGCCCGAGATGAAGGCCGCCTCGGGAAACAGGGTGCGCGGCAGATGGGGGTATTCGCTGTTCAGTCGATGGACCGGGCCGCCTGCCTGACGGAAGCGCTCAAGCTTGGCTGCCAGTTGTTCCGGGGTCTTGCGTATCCGGCTCAGGTGCAGGATGGGCGCGTCCAGGGCCAGGGCGGTGCGGCCCGAGATGCCGCACAGGCGCTCGTGAACAGGTCGCTCGAAGCGCAAACCGGGGCGGTTTCTGAACAGCCGCAACTGAAGATCGGGCCACAGGCCGAAGCCAACCTTGCAGCGGCTCTCGTCGGGATACAGGGTCATGCGCGGAAAATAGCATGCTTCAAGGCGTTTGATGAGCATGAGCGCGGTGAACAGGCTCCAGACATCCTGGCTGAAGCACTCGTCGCCGTCAAGGTAGAGAACCCAGTCGCCCGAGCAGTGAGCAAGCATGTGGTTGCGCTGGGTGGCGAAATCGTCCAGGGGGCGGGCCAGATGACGCATCGGAGCGGCGCAGGCGTAGGCGCGGTCCGGGATATTTTCTGCGTCCCATATCACCACCACCTCGCGAACCCAGTCTGGAAACTGGCCGAAGAAGTCGTCAAGTCCGGGCTCGTCCGGGCTGAGGATTACGCCCACGCTCAAGTCCGGTGCCTGAACCGCCACATGGCTGAGCAGGGCGCTGTTGAGGGCCTGATGCGGCCGGGCGCTGACAAAGAGGCGTTGCAGGGACTGGAGCCGTGCCCGGTCCGTGGCTTCCAGGTCCGGGGTCAGGGCTGTGGCGCTGTTTTGGGCGTTGGCACCCGAGAGAGCCAGCAGACACAGCTGCGCCCAGGGCGAGGCGTCGGCGATGACGCAGGCCCGTTCCGAGCTGTCGCGCCAGTCCGGGTTGGCGTCCAGAAAGGCGCGGGCCGCGTCCGGGTCCATCTCGCAGACGGTCAGGGCCATGGTTTCAGGCATGGCGGCCTTGAGGGCTGCGGGGATGGCGCCCGAGCCGAGACCCAGCAGCACGAGGCGATCCGCGCCGCTTTTTTCGGCCAGCCGGAGGGTGCGCCGGACAAAGGCGGCGATGTCCTCGTCCGAGGGTTTGGCGGGGCGTGGTATCGGGGTGGCGGAGGGCGGCGCCCCAAGAGCGAAGTCGAGTACCGCGTCGGTGTATGTGGCGAGGAGGGAGACGCTCATGATGGTATTCCTTTGCGGGCGAGCAAGTCCTGGTACAGGGTTTCGAGTCGTGCCGTCACCGTCTGCGCCCTGCAGAGGGCGGCGATTTTTTCGCGTCCGGCCCGTCCCATGCGCTGCGCCTCCTCCGGGTGGGTGAGGAGGCGGATTACCGCTTTGGCGTATTCTGTGGCGTTGCTGGCCACCAGTCCGGTGACGCCGTGTTCCACCAGTTCGAGCTGGGCGTTGTCGCGCATGCCGGGGCAGGGGTGGGTGACTACGGGTAGGCCGCAGGCCATGGCCTCGGCAATGACCAGCCCGAAGGACTCGCCGGTATCGTTGGCGTGGGCCAGCAGGGAGACCGGGGCGAGAAAGGCGGCGATGTCGGTGTCCGAGGCCAGGGTGTCGTGAAAGACCATGTGACGATCAAGGCCCTTTGTCCGGGCAAAGTTCACGGCATCGGGGATGGCCCCGACGATATGGTAGCGAAAGTTCGGGATGGCCCGGACCACTTCGGGGACGAAATCCAGCGCCAACCGCGACCATTTGCCCGGATCGGGCCGCGAGACGCGTGCCGCCGCCATGGCGGTGAAATCGCGCTTTGAAGGCGACGCGGCATTGAGGGTGTCGGTGTCCACGGGGTTGGGCAGGACCGAGTACCGATGTGCGGTCGGTGAAATGCCCGTGTGCCGGGCATAGCGTTCAAGGCAGAAGCGCGAAACGAACAGGGTGTGGTCGATGACTTCCGCAGAAGAGCTGGGGTCGTGCCTGCCAAAGACATTGGTTTCCACCACAACGGGCACTCTGGCCAGGCGGATTGTCCGCAGGGTGTGCGTTTCGGGCCAGCCTGCGCGGTGGATGTGTACGATGGCCGGTTTGAGCCGCTGGAGTTCGGTCAGCAGGTCGCCGCCGATGAATGTCTTGACGCCCAGAGCCCTGATCTGGCGGGCACGCGGGCCGTCCTGGGGAGAAAAGACGGCGGGTTGGAAGCGGTTCTTGTCCAGGTGGGCAAGGAAAAGCTGCATGGCCTTTTCAGTCCCGCCGAGCCCGAGGGTGTTGACGATGTGCAGAACGCGGACAGGGGAATGGGGCATGGCCGGAAAGTGACACAAGGCGTCTGTCTTGTAAACACGGCGCATGGGGCGACGTAAGTCCGGCCCCTCCAAGGGGCCGGACGGGATCATCGGTTGTTATTGGTATAGGCGTTGGCGGCGCGAAGCTTGGCCGCGTTGAAGGCGGTGCGCAGCTTTGGCGGTTCAGCCAGGCTTGGCGGCGCTTGCTGCGGCTGCTTTTTCTGGTCGGGCTGCGTCGATTGCTCCGGCCCGGCCTGTACTTCTGGGGCGGCAGGCTGGGCCGCCTCCCGAGCGGCTGGCCCGAGTGACGGCGTGGATGCCGCTGCGGCCGGGCTGGTCGCCTGGGGCCTGCCCGCCATGGAGTTGGCTGTCATGGCCGGCATTGAGCCCATGCCGGGCACGGGCGGCGGGGCTGGTCGTTGCACGGTCTGGGCTGGGTTGCTCTTGCCCGCCTGCCCCGGAATGATCTGGGCATAGGCCGAGCGAAGTCCGTCGAGAATTCTGATGACATCATCAATCATCTTGATGTCCATGCGGATGTTGGCCTTGAGCAACTGCGAGGTGCAGAACATGTAAAGCTGGTTCAGCTTGGGCGTGATGTCGCCGCCCTTTTCCTTATTCAGGCTTTCGGCCAGCTCGTGGATGATGGCCATGGCCTTGGAGATGTATATGCCCTTTTTGGCGTAGTCCTTGTTCTCCATTTCGATCCTGGCGCGTTTGAGGAACTTGATCGCCGCATCATAAAGCATGATCAGCAGTTCGCCCTGCGTGGTCGTTTCGACCTGGGTGGTGAGATATGCCCTTGCGGGGTTGGTCATTCAGCCATCCTCCTGTGGTCTTCTATGCGTCCAGTTGTGCGATTGAGGAGCCAAGCTGCCCCTGGATTCGTTCGTACTGGCCAAGCAGCGCATCAAGGCGCGCGAATTTGAGTTTGAGGTTGGTCTCCATCTTATTGATGCGCTTTGTCTCAAAGGCGATCTTGTCGTCGATGGAGTTCATGATGTCTTTGTAGTTGTCCTGCAGGACCGAGAGGGGGCCGCCTTCGAAGGTGAATTTACTGTAGGGCTTGGTCAGCTCTTTGAGTTCCTCGATCATCTCGCCGACCTTGCCGGTCTTGATGGAGACTGTCCCCGAGTGGGTTCCGGCCGAGATGTTGTCAAGGCGCACGGCCATGCCCAGCGCATTGCCCGACTTGCCTGTGATTTCCCACCCGTCGATGGATGCCTCTTCGCCGTTGATGGTGGCGCTGATGATCTTGGTGCCGTCGCTGACCACCTCCACCTTGTAGGCGCCGGGTTTGGTGGTGCCTTCGATCAGGGATGAGAAGGTAAAATCAGGGGACTGGCTTTCGCCGAAGTTGTTGGCTGCAAAGAGCTTGGCAATGGCCTCGGGATCGTTCTCGGCCATGGCCTTTTCAAACATGTCCTCATTGATCTTGAGCAGACCGTAGGTTGGGGAACCCTGTTCCGCGTCGGTCATGATGCCAAGCTGGGAAAGGGCCGAGAATCGGTCTCCGGTCATGTTCTCCGGGTCCCAAACCGTGAAGCCGATTCCGATGTCGGCCGTGATGTTCTTGAGTTTTTGGGCGATCATGTCAACGCCGTAGTTGCCGGTGAGGATGGAGCCCTCGCCGTCGTCGTTGACCTTGGTCAGCTTGATGATCTGGGCGCGGATCTCGTTGACCGAGCTGACGAATTTGTCGATGGTCCCGCGGATCCCCGCCGTGTCCGTGGTCGTGGTCAGTTTGATGGTGCGGCCCGGCTCGGCGTCGTGCAGGTTGAGGGTGAGTCCTTCGAGCACGTCAGTAATGGAGTTGGACGAACGCTCTATCCAGCCGCCGCCCGCAGAGGGAAAACCGTTGACCCGGATTTGCGCGTTGACCGCGTTTTGCGTCTCGCGGAAGGAGGAACCGCCGAAGATGATGTCGCCTTCGTCCGAGATGACCAGCTGGTTTTCGCTGCCCTGGTCGAGCCCGCTGATCTGCAGATGGTAGACCGAGCCGTCGTACACTGTGGAGGCCCGGATGCGGCTGCGGGAGTCGGGGTGGCTGTTGATGATATTGACGAAGTTCTCGAGGGTTGTTCCCGCCGGGATGTCGTTGATGGTGTATGTCTCGCCAGCGTACGAGAATTTGAAGAACGTGTTGGTCGAGGTGATGGCGGTGCTCAGCGAGCTGGCTCCCGAGGCCGTGATGAGCACATCGTTGGACGCGAGCTGGCCGATTTCGATGGTGGCGTTGGTCTCCAGCGCCTTGCTCGTGGCCGTGGCCGTGAGCCGCGTGGTGTCGGTGCTGGTCACGACCTTCTTCAGAAATTCATCGACAGTGTCGAACTCCTCAAGGGTTGTCTTGAGGTTGAGCATCTGCGTGTTGAGGGCGGAGAACTGGTCGTTCTTTTGCTGCCAGGAGCTTTTCCAGTTTTCAAGCCGGGTGATACGTTTGCGCTCGACATCAAGGAGCCCCTCGATGAGCTTGTTGAAGTCCGTGCCGTTTCCCAGGCCGGAGAAATTGATCGAACCAGAGGAGTATGTTCCGTCTGCCATGGCGTTTTCCTGTCGGAAGTTTTTTCCGGTTGCTATGCGCTGCCTTGTGGAATGCAATCCGGGTGCCAGTGCCGATCTTCATAACCTGTTGAAAGCAAAGGGCCGGACCCTCGTTGGGGAGGGCCCGGCCTGAGTGCGCTGGGTTTGGGACCCTGAGTGCGTCTAGCCGATGAGGGACAGGGCCATCCTCGGCAGGGAGTTGGCCTGGGCCAGCATGGAGACGGCGGCCTGGGTCATGATCTGGTTGCGGACGAACTGGGTCATCTCCTGGGCCACGTCCACGTCCGAGATGCGCGACTCGGCAGCCGAGACGTTCAGTGCCTGGGTTTCCAGAACGGTCACGGTGTTCTCCAGCCTGTTCTGCAGGGCACCGAGGTTGGCGCGGATCTTGTCCTTGGAGATGATGGCGTTGTTCAGGACATCCAGAGCCGCCTGCGCCATGGCCTGGGTCGAGATCGAATGGCCAGCGCCGCTTCCGATGCCGGAGCCGACACCCAGGGCCGAGGCCGTGGCGTTGTCGATCTGGATGTAGTAGTAGTCCTCGGAGCAGTCGTTGCCAGTACCGAAGTGGACCTTCAACTGGCCTGTGGTGGCCAGGCCGGAGCCGATGTGTTCGCCGGAGAGGTTGCCGTTGAGCAGATAGATGCCGTTGAAGTCCGTGGAGTTGGCGATACGGGTGATTTCCGAGGCCATGGCCTGGTACTCGGAGTCGATGATCAGGCGCTGGTCGGAGTTGTAAGTACCCGTGGCCGCCTGCATGGCCAGTTCCTTCATGCGGATCAGCTTTTCGTCGATGACGGCCAGGGCGCCGTCAGCCGTCTGGATGAGGGAGATGGCGTCGTTGGCGTTGCGGATACCCTGCGTCAGGGAGGTGATGTCCGCGCGCATGAGTTCGCGGACTGCCAGACCGGCGGCGTCATCCGCGGCCGTGGTGATGCGCAGGCCGGAGGACAGACGACGGGTGGAAAGTTCCAGGGCTCCGTACGAAGAGCCGAGGTTGCGGGCGGCGTTCATCGCCATCAGGTTGTTGTTGATAACCAGGGACATAATTTCCTCCTTGAAAGTGTTTCGGCTTCCTTGCCTAAGATCCGTTGTTCCGGCGGTGTGGATTACCGGGCAGACCTTTCTTGTGTTGCCCTACTGATCGTCCGGCCAATGGAAAACTTTAGGTTGTGTGAATGTTTTTTTTGATCGTGAAGTCAATGTGAACATGGGCGGGAAATCCTGGCCGCCACGGTGGCCAGACGGCGAGAAAAAGCAGGGATGAGGGGGCGGGCGGCGCTCAGCCGCCGAAGGTCTCGCGCATGGCTGCAAGCAGGGTGCGCAGCCGGAGATCATAGGTGTGCTCGGCCAGGATGCGCGCACGGGCGGCGCTTGAGACGTTTTCGCGCCGGGCCGGGTCGGCCAGCAGCTCGGCAGTCAGGGCCGGGATCTCGTCCGGGCTGTCATAGGCGATGACCTCGGTTCCCGGCTCGAAGAGATCGTCCATCTGCTCGCGCCTGTCGGTGAGCACGAATCCGCCGCAGGCCGGAACGTCGAAGACCCGCTGGTTGACCGCCCCGGCCATCTGGCGGCTGGTGCAGTTGAGGCTGACCTCGCTGAGGGGGTAGAAGCGGGGCAGATCAGCATAGTAGTCCAGCGGCGACAGTCTGCGCCAGTCGTTAGAACGGCCGAGCTGGGGCAGCCAGCCCTCGTCGCCCACGATGAGCGGGGAAAAGCCGAGGATGGACCGGACGCAGGCCAGCCGGTATTGGCGCGTGGCTTCCCAGGTGAGCAGCGACTCCAGGGCCAGTCGGCGCTCGGGGGTGGGCAGTTCGTCAAGGGCGGTGCGCCAGTCGGGGCGCCGGGACAGGAGGAAGCCCCGTACATCGGTCTGGCCTGATGCGCCGAACTCGGCAGCCACCTCCGGGTATTGGTCCCGCATGGCTTCGGGAAGAGTCGCGATCTCCAGTGTCCGGGCCACTGGGCCTGCCATGGAGTTGCCCACAAAGGAGACCCTGGCGGCCCACTGCGGCGGAGCGGTCGTGCCGAGTCCCGGGCGGAACCGCTCAGGGTCCGTGGCCAGGGGCAGGTATTGTACGCGGGCGAAACCCCGGGAACGCAACATGGCAAGGTTGCCCGCGTCAAAGGTGAAGACCGCCGTGTTGTCCGCTCCGGGGTGGGCGTAGTCGTGCAGGATGAGGGCCGGATTGTCCACAAACCAGGACGCCAGGGGGAGTCCCAGCTCGGCCAGAAGACCGGCCAGCCGTCCCTCGCGGTCGAGGCCGAAGTGGTTGACGGTCAGCACGAAGTCGGGCCGGAAGTCAAGAACGGCATGGAGCAGGTCTTCGATGAACCGGGTGCTGCCGGTGGCGGTGCGCCCGAGGGGCAGGGTGCGGTGGGGAGTGTCGAGCCGGGCCAGGGCGGCCACAATCTCCCCGCACAGGAAGTAGCTGGAGTCGAGGAACAGGACACGCGGCATCTTCGAGCGGAATTTGGGATAGGCGGCTTCGGCACGGAAGTCCGCTTTCGCCTCTGCTTTGAGAGCATGGGCGATGGAGCCGTAATAGGCCGGATCGAGTCTTTGATACAGGGGGATGATCATCGGCTGCGGCGGGGCGTGGCCATGGGCGGCACGCCAGCGCTGGAGCCGGTCCAGCACGGCCTGTGGCTCACCATCGTCGACCCAGGTCACGGCCGGGTGTTCTTCCATTTGGCGGCGTACCCCGGTGATCTTTTCAATGGAGGTTTCGCGATCCACCACGGCCACCGGGCCGCCCAGCGCGGCGAGAGAGCGCAGACAGTGGCCGAGCCCGGCCCCGATGAGCACCGGCAGACGGCCCGGCTCCACGGTCGCGGCCAGGGTCTGTTCGCGCTCTTGCCCCTTGCGGCCCCAGAGGTGCCAGGTCTTGCCGTTGATCTGGATGCGGACATCCACGAGGCCGTCAGGCTCGGTGAGGGGATGGGCTGTGTAGGGTGCGGGGTGTGGCATGGCGTTGTTTCGCAGGGCGGGGAGCGGGAGCCCGGACAGTGCTCTATATATTAATGTAATGGGGCCGCGCCCTGGTTTGGCGCGGCCCCGTCTGCGACTACTCCGAGCCGAAGAGACCCTTGACCGTGGAGCCCAGGGATTTGGCGCCTTCGCTTGCCCCCTCCATGGCCTTGCCCAGGGTCTTGGATAGTTCGCGGCCGAGTTGGGTGACTGTTCCCGCGACATCGCCGGTCATCTCGGCCAGGACCTGGGCAAAGGCCTCTGCCGGGGTGGTCTTCTTGTCCTTGCCGATGTCCTTCATGTGGATGTCGGGCAGGGCGATGCCCACGCCCTTGTCCGCGCCAAAGGCGTCAAGCAGGGAACCGCCCACATTGATACGTCCGTTTTTGACGATGAAGTTGTTGATCTGGATGGTTTTTTCGGCCCCGGTGGCCTCCTGTTCGGCAGGGGCGGTTTTTTTCTCGCTGGCCACGGTCTGATTGATATTGTTCAGGATGGTCTTGAAGTTGTCGGTATTGCCGCGCCGTTCATAGCTGACGATCGGGCCGTCCACGATGATTTCCTCGATGACTATGGTGTCTGTGGCCAGGGATTCCTTGACCACCTTGACCCAAATAGTTTTGCATTCCAGGGCGCTTGGCATGGAGAAACCCTCGGGGTTGCCGAGGAAGAAGTTGTTGAGAGCACCCGAGCCCGAGAGGATGGATATGTCGGCGGAGCCGAGCCTGACTTCGGTTTTGGTGATCCGTGGGCCGTAGGTTTCGGTCGCGGTTTTGACAATGGTGCCGAGGTTGAGAATGGCGAGGACGATAATGGCGATGACGCCGATGACCATCACGCCAAGGCCGATAACGAGAAATTTTTTCATGTACGCACTCCTGTAATGCCTGTGTTTGTCAGTATCTGCAGCCTAGGCCATCCGAGTGGCGAGCGCAACGGTCTTGTACTTTGACCGGGTCAGGCCAGTTCTGGGAAGGGCGGATCGGCGAAGTGGCGCATGCGGCCGCTTTCCACCCCGGGCAGTCCGGCGTCCATGGAAGGGCCGGTTTCGCCCGGAGCGATCCTGTTCGGCTCAAGGGGTTTTGGGCCGAAAACTGCGGGTTCGAGTTTGCGGCACAGGGCGGCAGCCCGCTGCGCCGCCTCGTCTGTGAGTTGGTCAAGGGTGGCAGAGTGCCTTTCGCCCGTGACCGGATGGCGAAAGGATATGGAGCCGGACAGAGGTCGGGCCTGACGCAGGAGCTGTGGCGCGTAGGCTAGGGCGGCCAGTTCGGCCGCAGTCGGCGGCAGATGGGGACGCAGGGCAAAGGCGGCGAGGGCCAGCGGTCGGGACCAGTAGGCTGCCTGGAACAGGGCGAAGATGCGCCAGGCGCGGGCAAGTCCGGCTCGGGCAGCGTCCGAATCCATTCCCGCCATGGCGGCGAGGTCGGCCACGGGCAGGCCGTTTTCGAGCAGGGCCGGGCAGCGATGCAGCATGAACCGCAGGCTGTACCGAGACCGGCCAAGCATGTGCGGGCAGGCGACCATGTCCATGAGCGACTCCAGAGCGCGGTGGCGCTGACGGGCCAGGGATCGCGCTTTGGCATCGGTGGCGTAGTAGTCGCCGGTCAGGTGCCAGACCAGCGGGTGCATGACCGCGTCCGCGAAGAGATGGGACACGACTCCGACCAGTATCGAGACGGCCAGGGACGAGCCGTTCCTTCGGGCATGGGTAGTCAGCATCCTGACCAGAGCGTAGGTGTCTTCTCCCTGTGCGCCATGGAGGGCGTGGGCCAGCCGCTCAAGGGGGGCGTCGCCGGGCCAGGCGGCATAGAACAGGGCATCGTGAAAGACCGAGCCGAGCAGCAGGCCGTGGCCTTCAGCGGCGAGGCAGGGGGCGAAGCGCGTGTCCGCAAGGCCGCGGGCAGTCCGCTTGGCCGTGTCGAAATGGATCAGATCCTTGGGCATGGTCTCCTCAAACCGTTTGCGTTGCCCCCATCCTACTTGATACCCTCGCTCCCGCAAGGAAAACATCTGTCAGCGCGAGGAGTGCGGTGTGCGATACGATCATCTGGGCAAGGAAGTGGTCGAGGTGGACGAGGCCGGAATCACCCGGACCCATGGCCGGGGTGAGCGGCGCGAGGATTATGCCGACCCCTGGGCAACCACCGGAAGGGTGGTGCTCGTGGGGCTTCCCGGCAGCGGCAGGAATGGTTTGGCCAGGCTCCTGGCAGAGCGGCTCGGTCTCGATGTGGCGACACCCGCTGATGCCGCTTCGGCCATGTCCGCGCTGACCGGACCGGCGGCGGTCATTGTCCTGGCCGACGGGCTGGTGGCCGATCCATTGATTCACCCGCATATCCACGGTGCGGGCAAAGTCTTCTATCTCATGGCCGATTCACGAACCCTGGCAGCCAGGGTCGTGGAGCGGGAGGGCAACGAGGACCGGGATGCTGCGTGGCGAGAGCTTTCGGCCCGGTTGGAGACCATGGAGCCGGTTTTTTACGGCGTACTCCATTTCATCCTCCAAGCCGCAGGCTCCTTGGAGGACATGGCCGAAGACGCCCTGGCCAAGATCGCGCTCTAGTCGCTATTTCCTTCGTGGCGTTCGATTTCCAGGTCAAGAGAGCGCAGGGTGATGCGGATGTCCTCAAGCAGGTAGAGCAGACTGATGATCAGACTGACAAGGGAGCCGCCGAAAAGCACCTCGACCATGAAATGCAGCGGGATGTCGAAGAGCAGGCTGGCATAGAGCAGCAGCATCACGCAGCTGACGCAGACGATGGCCAGGATGGAGTAGAAGATGGCCCAGCGCATGATGGAGCAGCGTTTGCGCAGCACGGTCACTTGACCGAGAAGGAATTTCACATCCCGCTCGGGCGCTGTGGGGAGCATTTCGAGTAGGCGGCGGATGAGGTCCGTGGGCCTGGCGATGCGGTTGGTCATGGAGAGCAGCAGCAAGCCGATGCCGGAAATGAGTACAAAGGGGGCGATGGATGCCTGGAGGATGGTGACAAGGGTGGTGGTTTCCATGGGGCCTCTTTGCTCCCAATCTTGCGGCCCGTCAAGACCAAAGCGCGGATGGAAGGCGGCCGGAGGGTGACAGCCCTGACTCTTTGCGCTACACAGTGAAACCCGAATGCACACCAGCCGCCACGGAGCCCCGTCTATGCCCGAAAAAAAACTCAGGGTCGAACTCCTGTCCATGACCCCCGATGCCCTGTCGCTTATCTATGCCGCCTTCCGGCAGTGCTACCACGCCGGGTTCGTTGGCGACATGTGGCCCCGACTGCTCTCGGGCGAGATCGACCGCGAGACCCAGGCCGATTTCGTGCGCAAGACCATGGAGTCCGGTCACGACAGCCCGGTGGAGCATGTGTCCCTGACCTTTGCGGTGGAGGGTGTCTCTCGTGCGTGTTCACACCAGATAGTGCGCCATCGCATTGCCTCCTATTCGCAGCAAAGCCAGCGCTATGTGGCTGAAAACGACCTTGATTACATCATGCCTCCGGCCATCGCCAGGATTCCCGAGGCCAGGGAGCGCTTCGAGCGGTTCATTGACGAGGTCCGTTCGGCCTACGGCGATCTGCGTGAAATCCTGGTGTCCCATGGCCGCAAGACCAAGGCTAACGAAGATGCCCGTTTTGTCCTTCCCCAGGCGGCCGAAACCAAGATTGTCATGACCATGAATTGCCGCAGTCTGCATCATTTCTTTAACCTGCGCTGCTGCAACCGGGCGCAGTGGGAGATTCGCGCCCTGGCCGATGCCATGCTGGAACTCTGCCGCGAGCGGCTCCCGGCCCTGTTCGCCAGCGGTGGCGCCCGATGCGAACAGTTGGGTTACTGCCCGGAATCGCCGAAATTCGCTTGCGGCAAGTATCCGACCCGAGTTCAGGCCGACTAGAAATTTTTCCAACAGCCCGGGATTTCTTCCCATGGGGCTGGTCCCCGAAACGCCTTGTACTTTTTTTGTCAAGGTGTTTTATTCTCGAATTTCCAAGATTTTTGTGTGTTCATAATTGGTCCTCCTGCCGGGAGCCTTGCTATGGGCGGGCTCGTGTGGCAGCAGTGTGACAAGTGTGTGATCGTTGATGAAAACGGTTATCACTGCTTTTTATATTTTTTGATTTATTTCAAGCAATTAAGATATACCCCTCCTTCGCGGTCGGAAATGGTGTCGGTAGCAAAAGTGAGAAAATAAAATCGAGATAAAAGAAAAATCATCCAATCTTTGAAAATTCGTCGAAATACAGATTTGTGACTGTTGAAAAAAAATCCACAGGATGTTGATAAATAGAAAATCTAGAAAAAATCGAAACCCCGGGAAGCCTTGGCGGACGCCCGTTTCACTGGTTTGAGACCGGGAATCGTCTCCGCCAGCCGTTTTGTGTTAATGCCATATAATTTCAGGTTGTTGCGAAGCGTGTTTGTGGTTGGCAACTGTAGATAACCCCAGCCCGGCTTTGATCTCACAATTGAAAATCAAGAATTGTCTTGGCCCGGTCAATCCACTATCTCACACGACATGATGAAAGCTGCCTGGACGCAAATACGCACTTCGCTTGAAAAGAGCCTCAACCCCGGTCTCTTCACTGTCTGGATCAAACCCCTTGACGGCGTGGTCGAGGGCGGCAGGCTGACACTTTCAGCCCCCAACGAGTTCGTGGCCAACTGGGTGCGCGAGCGTCTGCTTCTGGTGATACGCGAGGCCGCAGCCGAGGTTATGGGCACTGATCCCAGAATCACTGTCGTGGCCTCCGCCCCCACAGCCGCACCCGCTGCCCCTGCCTCCAGGCCCCGCGAGGCCGCGTCCGCCCAGCTCGGTCTGCCAATAGCCGAGGCCCCAAAGGCCGTCACCGTGCATAATTGGCGATTCTCCTTCGACGATTTTGTGGTCGGGTCCTCCAATGAACTGGCCTGTGCGGCCAGCAAGAGCCTGTGCGAGAGTGTTTTTTCCTCGGACCATCTCTTTCTTAGTTCCGGCCCCGGCCTGGGCAAGACGCATCTGCTGCACTCGGTGGGCAATCAGCTGTGTCGGGCCGCCAACCGAAAACGGCTCAAAGTCGCCTGCCTGTCGTCCGAGGACTTCGCCACCCGCATGGTGCTGGCAATCAAGTCCCGGCAGGTGGACGTGTTCAAGGCGCAGTTCCGCGAGAATCTTGATGTGCTGCTCCTTGAGGACGTTCACTTCTTTCAGGGAAAGGAGAAGATGCAGGAGGAGCTTCTGTGCACCCTCACTGCTCTACGCGAGCGTGGGTGCAAGGTTCTGTTGACCAGTTCCTTCATGCCCAAGGAATTTTCCGGCGTGGACAACCGCCTGGTGTCGCGTTTTTGCTCCGGGTTTCTGGCCCACATCAACCGGCCCGACATGGAGACCCGGCGCAGAATCGTGATGGAAAAGGCCCGCAAGCTGCAGGTGGTCGTGCCTGTGGAGGTGTCCGAACTGTTGGCCGAGCGCATCACCACCGATATCCGTCAGCTCGAAAGCTGCCTGCACAATCTTGTGCTCAAGGCCCGGCTCCTCAACAGGGCCGTGACCCTCAGCCTTGCCTGGGAAGTGCTCGACAACTATGCCGTGCACCACTGCGCACCGGATTTTCTCAATATTGTGGAGTTCATCTGCAAGAGCTACGGGTTGTCCGAGGACGAGCTGAAGTCCAAGAGCCGCAAGCGGCAGATCGTGCTGGCGCGTAACACCGCCTTTTATCTGGCCCGCAAGCATACCGATCTCTCCCTCAAGGACATAGGGGAAAAACTCGGCCGCAGACATTCCACGGTGCTCAAGGGCATCACCAAGGTCGAGCGCGAAATTTCTCTTCAGACGCCGCTGGGCCGTCAGATCGAAAAGACGGCGGACCGCCTGACCCCCTGAGTCGACATATCGCGTCGGCTGGGGACACGCCCCCACATGGCCTCCCGGATGACCGGCTCGCATGAGCCGTCCATCAGCCGGGAGGCTGTTTTATCACTGATCGGAACAGGCGGCTTATCGGCCTAGGCCGAGGTCGCGCAGGCGCTGTGCCGCTTCATCGGGGTCAAGGCCGCGTTGCCTGGCAATGTGGGGCAGGTTCGTCTCCGCGTCGGAAGGCCGGACATAGCACGGCTCCAAAGGGGCGTGGGCATATTGGGCCGCCATGGCCGCCGCCAGCAGAAGCTCGGGCGACGGGGTGTCCCATCTGGGCGGGAGAATAGATAGATGCGGCGCTCTGGCGGTCAGGTCGGCGAAGAAGTCTTTGTTGCGGCGCAGGCCGCTGCCCAAGAGGTGGGCGGGGGCGTCGGGGCTGACCATGCGCTCGGCCGACTCGGCCAGGGTGCAGGCCGTCAGCGGAGTCAGGGGGGTCAGCGACGGGGGGTGGAAGCTCTGGTGATATACCAGCCCGCGTCGGGCATAGGTCAGGACGTGCAGGGGGGTGGTCAGCAGCGGCCCAGGTCCTGAGGCCAGCAGGGGGAGGAGGTCGATGCCGGCCAGGGCGGCGCCGATGCCGGCGGCCATGCCCTGGGCTGCGGCCAGGACCAGTCGTAGCCCGGTGAAGCTGCCAGGACCGCGTACGCAGGCGATGCGGGTAATGGCCGAGGCCGTCACGCCGAACCCGTCCAGGGTCTCCCTGATGCCCGGAGCCAGGAAACGCACCGACTGCCCGGGCACGGTCCATTCCCGCGAGGCGAGGAGCGTCCAGCCCGTTTCCGACGGCTCGCCAAGCGCCATCTGGAGGCGGTCCTCAACCCCGGACAGGGCCAGGGTCAGCTCATGCGGCTTATGAGAGCAGGCGGCGGACATCGTTGAAGATGGCAAGGCTCATGAGCATCAGCAGCAGGAGGATGCCAACACGGGTTGCGGCCGCCTTCCAGCGGTCACTGACAGGGCGGCGGAAGATCATCTCGAGCAGGAAATAGACGATATGGCCGCCGTCGAGTACCGGGATGGGCAGCAGATTGATGATGGCCAGGTTGATGGAAATGATGGCGATCATTGCCAGCAGGTCATAGAACCCGGACTGGGCGCTGGTGTGGACCATCTGGGCGAGCATGATGGGGCCGCCGATGGACTCCACCGGAATGAGCCGCTCAATGATGCTGACGAATCCCTTGACCACGACCTTGGACATGGTCCAGGTATGGGCAAGGGCCATGCCCGCCCCAAGGCCCTCCACGGGCCGATATTCAATGACCCCGCCCTGGCCGATGCCCACCATGGGCACGGTCACTTCCTCGCCGAAGAGGTTTTTGACCGTGTTCACCCTGGGGGTCACGGTGAGAAGCAGCCTCTCATTGCCGCGGGCCACCTCGAAGCGCAGCGGGGTTTCGTTGCCGGCGCGGATCGTCTCCACCAGTTGGTTCCAGGAGTCCATGGGCCTGCCGTCCACGCTCAGGACATGGTCGTCCTTGCGTAGCCCTGCTTCAAAGGCCGGGCTCTCGGGCATGACATCTCCCACGGTGGGCATGATCACTCCCTGCCCCTGGGCCAGGGCCAGGAACCAGTAGATGAGAAAGGCGAGCAGGAAATTGAAGAGAGGTCCAGCCGCAACCACGCAAAGCCTTTGCCAGGCGGGGCGCGCGGCAAAGAGTTGGTCCTCGGGGAACTCCTCCTCGTCTTCGCCTTGTTCGCCCGCCAGTTGGACGTAGCCCCCAAGAGGGATGGCCGAGAGTTTGTACTCGGTGCGCCCGGAAGTGTATCCGGCCAGGCGGGGACCAAAGCCGAGGGAGAAGGTCCTCACTCCCATGCCGAAGAGACGGGCCACGGCGAAGTGGCCGAGTTCGTGGAAGAAAATCAGCCCTCCAAGGGCCAGGATAATGGCGATAGCGCTTGTCAGCATAGAGTCCTCATGGGGCCGCCCGCTGTGGTGTTGTCGCGGCTTTTTACAGAGATAAGCATCAATCCGCGACAGGCCAGAGGGCGCGGCGGATTTCCTCCCGGACGACGCTGTCCAGGTCGAGCACCGCCTCTGGGGTGGATACGTCCATGGGCTGGTGACGGTCAAGGGCGGTCTCAATGGTGGCCGGGATGTCTGCAAAACCTATCCGCCGGTCCAGAAAGGCGGCCACGGCCATCTCGTTGGCCGCGTTGAGCACCACCGGGTGGCTCGGTCCGGCATCCAGGGCCTGGCGGGCCAGGTTCAGGCAGGGGAAAGCCCCCAGATCAGGTTCCTCAAAGGTCAGGCAGCCCACGCTGGCCAGGTCGAGCCGGGGCAGGTTCAGTCCGAGGCGATGGGGGAAACCCAGGCAATGGGCGATGGGTATCTGCATGTCGGGAATGCCAAGGTGGGCCAGCTGCGATCCGTCCACGTATTCCACCAGCGAGTGGACGATGGACTGGGGGTGGACCACCACATGGACCATGTCCACGGGCAGACCGTAGAGGTGGCATGCCTCGATGACCTCAAGCCCTTTGTTCATCAGGGTGGCCGAGTCGATGGAGATTTTCGCGCCCATGCTCCAGTTTGGGTGGGCCAGGGCCTGTTCGAGGGTGACTTCCCTGAGGGAGGCGGCGGCGCGGCCGCGAAAGGGGCCGCCCGAAGCCGTGAGGATGAGCCGGGCTATTTCGTGATCGCGGCCATGGCCCATGAGACCCTGGAAAAGGGCGTTGTGTTCGGAATCCACAGGCAGGATCACCGCGCCCGAGGCATGGCAGGCGGCGCGGATGATGTGGCCGCCGAGTACCAGGGACTCCTTGTTGGCCAGACAGATGAGTTTGCCCGCTCGGGCCGCTGCCAGGGTCGGTTCGAATCCGGCAGCGCCCACGATGCTTGAGAGGACCGTGTCCACTTCGTCAAGGGCGGCCAGGGTGGCGAAGGCTTCGGGGCCGACGAGAATCTGGGGCGAATACCCGGCGGGCAGATGCGCCACGAATTCGCGTCGTGCGGCATCGTCGAGGACGGCTGCGTAGGGCGGCCGTAACCGCGCGCACTGTTCGGCCAGCAGCGAGCCGTTTCGTCCGCCGGACAAGGCTGTGATCTTGAAGAGTTGCGGGTGGGTCTCCATCACCTTCAGGGCGTTGACGCCGATGGAGCCTGTGGACCCGAGCACGGCGACGGAGCGCGGGAAGTCGGGCAGGGTGGCGGCTTGCGGCCAGGCGGAGATGTATGTCTTCACCGTGCTACCCGGTTAGAAGAAAGTGTGGGCCATGCGGATGAGGCCGTAGGTTGGCACCACCAGGAGCAGGCTGTCCACCCTGTCGAGCAGGCCGCCGTGGCCGGGCAGGAGTGAGCCGGAGTCCTTGATGTCCAGGGAGCGCTTGAGGGCGGACTCGAAAAAATCGCCCATCTGCGCGGCAATGTTGAGGGCTGCGCCAAGCAGCAGCCATTGACAGATGTGGGCTGTGCCAAAGCTCAGGCCGAAGGCGGTAGTGGCGAGCATACAGGCCGCCATCCCCCCGAGGCTGCCGACCCAGGACTTTTTGGGGCTGACCTTGGGCCAGATTTTTTTCTTGCCCCAGAGAGTGCCGCAGTAGAAGGCCGCCGTGTCAGAGATGGCGGCGGCCCCGATGACGAGCAGGATCTCGTGGCGGGAGAAGGAGAGGAGAAAGTGGAAATTGAGGGGGATGTAAATCAGTCCGGCCAGAAAGACGAGAAAGGGCTTGAAGGAGGAGGTCGAATCGCTGCTGAAACGGAGGAGGAACAAAACCGCCGCCGTCCAGAAGGCCCCGAGGAAAACCATGGCAGGGTAGCCGGGTTCTCCGGTGGCAAAGGCGCCCAGCATCACGAAGGTGAATGCCGCCCCCAGCCCCTTGATGGTCGTTGCCCCGGGCATGGGCTGGAACATGGTGTAGAACTCCCAGAGGGTCAGGGAGCAGAACAGGGCCAGGACCACGAAAAGCACCCAACCCTGAAAAACGAGGGCAAGCGCCGGGATGGCCGTCAGGCACACCGCGGTGGCGAGCCGTTTTTTGTGCAGGGCGATGGTCATAGCTTGTCTTTGGCGCTTTTCATGTGATTTCGGATTGGTGGCGAGTGGAAACTGTGTACGCTATTTGCTGCGTGGGGGCAAGGCGCGGAGCCTGTTCCCGCCCAAGCCGCCGCTCGTTTCAGATCAGTCGAGTTGCTCGTCGGTCAGGCCGAAACGGCGCCGCCGCCCGGCTAGTTCCGCAATGGCCTTGTCCAGTTCGTCAGGGGTGAAGTCGGGCCAGTAGGTGTCTGTGAAGTAGAATTCTGCGTAGGCGCACTGATAGAGCAGGTAGTTGGACAATCGCTGCTCGCCGCTGGTGCGGATGATCAGGTCCGGGTCGGGTTGCCCGGCGGTCCACAGCTCGGCCTCGAACCTCTCCTCTGTCACGGCTTCCGGGGCCACGCCTTTGGCCAGCAGGGCTTTGGCCGCCCGGACGATCTCGTCGCGGCCCGAGTAGTTGAGGGCCAGATTGAGGGTCATTGCCTCGCAGTGGGCGGTCCGGCGCATGACGTGCTTGAGGGCTTGGCGGACGGCCAGGGGCATGTCTTCCAATTCGCCAAGCACCTTGAGACGGATGGACTGCTTGACCAAGCTCGATTCCTCGCGGGTGAGAAAGGTGGTCAGCAGATCGAAGAGGGTGCGCACCTCGTCCTTGGGGCGCGCCCAGTTCTCCTTGGAGAAGGTGTAGAGGGTCAGGTATCCGACCCCGAGCTCGCGGCAGCGGGTGACCACTGCGCGGGCCGCCTCGGTACCGGCCCTGTGGCCCTCGGTCCTGGGCAGCCCGCGCTGTTTTGCCCACCTGCCGTTGCCGTCCATGATGATGGCCACATGGGTGGGAGGTGTGATGCTTTGCAAAAGAGGTTTTTCCTAAATTTCCAGGATTTCTTTTTCCTTGGCAGCAAGGACGCTGTCGCTTTGCTTGACGAAGTCATCGGTCAGCTTCTGCACGTCGGCCTCGCCCTTTTTCAGCTCATCTTCGCTGATTTCCTTGTCTTTTTCCAGCTTCTTGAGGGTGTCGTTGAGGTCGCGGCGGACGTTGCGGATGGCGATCTTGCATTCCTCGGTGTACTTTTTGGCGACCTTGACAAGTTCCTTGCGCCGCTCCTCGGTCAGGGGCGGGATGACGATGCGGATGATCTTGCCGTCATTGACCGGGTTGAGTCCGAGGTCCGAGGTCTGGATGGCTTTTTCCACCGCTCCGAAGGCACCCTTGTCCCAGGGCTGGATGGTGATGGTCTTGGCGTCGGGCACCGAGACCGAGGAGAGCTGGTTGATGGGGGTCGGGGTACCGTAGTAATCGACCACGATAGTATCCACCAGGGCTGTGGTGGCACGTCCGGTACGCAGCTTCGCGAAATCCTTTTCCAGGGCGCCAATGGCTCCGGCCATGCGCTTTTTGCCATCGTTGAGTACGGTTTGCATGTCAGTTTCCTCCTTGGACGGTGGTACCGATGTTCTCGCCACTGGCGGCCTTGCGGATGTTGCCTTCCTCGTACAGGTTGAAGACGATGATGGGCAGATTGTTGTCCCGGGCCATGGTGATGGCTGTGGAGTCCATGACCCCCAGCCTTTTTTCCAGTGTTTCCATGTAGGTGACGGTGTCGTAGCGGACGGCGTCGGGGAACTTGAGGGGGTCCTTGTCGTACACGCCGTCCACTTTGGTGGCCTTGAAGATGGCGTCGCACTTGAGCTCCAGAGCCCGCAGGGTGGCGGCGCTGTCCGTGGTGAAGTAGGGGTTGCCGGTGCCTGCCGCGCAGATGACCACTCTCCCTTTCTCCAAGTGCCGGATGGCGCGTCGGCGGATGTAGGGCTCGGCCACCTCGGCCATGCTGAAGGCTGTCATGACACGGGTGCTGCAACCGTTCTTCTCCAGCGCATCCTGGACGGCCAAGGCGTTCATGACCGTGGCCAGCATACCCATGTAATCTGCCTGCGCCCGCTCCATGCCCTTGGCGCTGGCGGCCATTCCGCGGAATATGTTGCCGCCGCCGATGACCAGGGCCACCTGGAGTCCGGTGGTGGCCACCTGGGCGATCTCTTTTGCGAACTGGCCGATGGCTTCGGGCTCGATGCCGAAGCGCTGTTCCCCGGCCAGGGCCTCGCCGCTGAGTTTCAGCAATATCCGCGAATACCGCATCGTTTCCATTTTCACCTCTAGGTCTTTGCGTGTCAGTGATGAACTCGCCCACTGGCGATAGCATGTTTTGCGATCAAAAAAAACGGGCCGTGCGGCCCGTTTTCATTTTTTTAGTCGTCGCTGTCGGCGTCTTTTGGTGCGCCCTCGCCTAGGGCCAGTCGATGGAAGCTGGCAACCTCGGCCTTGCCGAGCAGGTCCTTGATGCTCTTCTTGTCGTCCTTGATGAAGGTCTGCTCGATGAGACAGACCTCCTTGTAGAACTTGCTCAGGCGGCCCATGACGATCTTTTCGGCGATCTCGGCGGGTTTGCCCTCGTCCATGGCCTGCTTCATGTACAGCGCCTTTTCCTTGTCCAGCGTATCCTGGGGCAGTTCCTTGGGGCTGATGCAGGCGGGATTCATGGCTGCCACGTGCATGGCAATGTCCCTGGCCAGGGCCTCGTCGTCGGAGCCTTTTAGTTCGACAAGGGTGCCAAGTTTGTTGTTGGAGTGGATGTAGACGCCAACAACGCCGTCGGTGGCCACCTTGACAAAGCGGCCCACACCCATGTTTTCTCCCAGCTTGGCGATGAGGTCGGTCACGTCGGCCACCTCGGCAGGAAGGTCGGCGGCTGCGCCGCTGGTCACGTCAAGGCCGGAGATCTTTTCGGAAAGGGCTGCGGCAAAGGACTGGAAGTCCTCGTTCTTTGCCACGAAATCGGTCTCGCACATCAGTTCTGAAAGAACCACGGTCTTTCCGTCAGCCGAGACATAGGGGGTGACGAGACCCTCGGAGGTGGCGCGTCCGGCCTTCTTGGCGGCCTTGGACAAGCCTTTCTCGCGCAGGTACATGACAGCCTTTTCCTCGTCGCCGCCGGATTCGACCAGCGCCTTCTTGCAGTCCATCATGCCTGCGCCGGTCTTTTCGCGCAGTTCCTTGACCTGGGATGCGGTGATGCCCATGCTTACTTCTCCTCGGTAGTGGCCTCGGCGGGAGCCGCGGCTTTTTCTTCGGTTGCGGTTTCAGCTTCGGGGGTCGCCGCGGCCTGCTCGGCGGGAGCGGCCTTGGGGGCGGCTTTGGCCTCGTCTGCGGTCTTGGCGTAATCTTTCTGCATGGCGGCGCCCTCGATGCAGGCGTCGGCCATGTGGGCGGCGAAGAGCTTGATGGCGCGGATGGCGTCGTCGTTGCCGGGGATGATGTAGTCCACCATGTCCGGGTCGCAGTTGGAGTCGACCACGGCCACTACCGGGATGCCGAGCTTGCGGCACTCCATGATGGCGATGTGCTCGCGCTTGGGATCAATGACAAAGGCGGCCCTGGGCGCGTCGTTCATGTCCTTGATGCCGCCCAGCGCGAGGTTGAGCTTCTTGACCTCGCGGCTCATACCCACGGCCTCTTTCTTGGTGTACCGGGAGATGGAGCCGTCCTCGAACATCTGCTCCAGGTGCTTGAGGCGGTCGATGGATTTCTTGATGGTCTGGAAGTTGGTCAGGGTGCCGCCCATCCAGCGGTGGGTGACGTAGAACATGCCGGCGCGCTGGGCTTCCTGGGTCACGGCCTCCTGGGCCTGACGCTTGGTGCCGATGAACAGGATCTTGCCGCCCCGGGCGACGGTGTCCACGATGAAGTCATGGGCCGTGGCAAACATCTTGACGGTCTGCTGCAGGTCCATGATGTGGATGCCGTTGCGAGCGCCGAAGATGTAGGGGCGCATTTTGGGGTTCCAGCGGCGGGTCTGGTGGCCGAAGTGGACGCCGGTTTCCAGCATCTGCTTCATGGTAACGTAAGCCATGGTGATCTCCTGGGTTTTTCGTCCATCCCGCAGCCTGTAAAGGAGCCCGTGACATCACGGGCCACCCGGAGTTATGGGCGGGATGTGTGAATTTGAAGTCCGGGGTACTTAGCGCATTCCCCGGTGGATGGCAAGGGGGCAGGTGTCGATTTTCGGTGTCGGCTTTCAGGTCCGGGCGGCATTGGCCATGATCGCCTTGATACGCTCCAGATGCGCCTTGAAAAAATAGTGGAATTTCATGTCATTGCCCAGGGCCTGTCCCAGTTGGGCGTCGGTCATCTGGCGTCTGAAGCCGCCGCCTGTGTTCTGGTGGTGCCGACAGCGGACCAGCCCGCAGTAACGGACTTCATGTCCTTGCAGTCTCAGGGTCAGGTCGTGGGCGGTATCGTCCACCTGGGTAGGGGAGTAGCGCAGATCGAAGTCAGGTCCGTCAGGCATGCAGGCGGTGCGCAGCAGGTGGCAGCAGCCCATGACCGTGTCGGTTTCCCGGACGAAGTCGTAGTGGCCCCGGTCCATCTGCGCCACCTGGCAGGGGTCGGTCAGTTTGATGATTTCTGGCCGGGCAAGGGCAAAGGCGCGGTACAGGTACTGGACCATCCTCGGGTCGGCCCCGAAGACCACCTTGCAGCCGACCACGGCGGTGTTCGGATGGCGCTCCATGACCGTGAGAAAATGGGCCAGCCAGTCTTCGGGCAGTTCCACATCATCGTCGATGTAGGCCACAAACTGGCTGGCGCGGGCCTCGGGCAGCGCACCCAGCCAGTTGCGGGCCGCCGGGGCGCCCACATTGACCGGCAGGGCCAGCACCGCGTAGTCGCGTTCGGGGAAATGCGTCCGGGCCGCCTCGGCCACCTGGGCGCTGTCGTCCGTGCAGCCGTTGAGCAGCACCCGTATCCTGGCCCGGCCCAGGTTGGTCTCGGCAAGGCTGGCCAGGGTCCGTTTCAGGTCCTCGGCCTTGTTCCATGAATACAGGCAGATGGTCACATCGCGTTGGGCCGGGAGGTTTGCGTCGGCCAGGGTGGGGCTGTGCAGTTCGACCAGCCGCAGCCGCGCCGGGGTCTGGGCGGGATCGATCTCAAGGGACCGGGCGTAGCAGGTGGCAGCCCGGTCCCGGTCGCCCGAGGCGGCGAAGAGTTCGGCAGCGCAGTTGAGCTCCACCTCGCAGATAGGCCCTTGGGCCACGCCGGGCCACAGGGCCAGGGCGCGGTCTGTCTCGCCCGTGGCCGCGTAGTGCAGCAACAGTCGGCGTTCCCATTGCGTACGCACGAATTTCGGTACGGTGAACCGGGCCAGCCATTGGTCGGAGGCAAGGCCCCGGCATGCGTCCAGGTAGAGGAGATGCGACGCGGCAGTCACATGGCCCGGTTTGTCCTCGAGCATGTCCAGCAGCTTGTTTCGCTTGCGCAGGAACAGTCCCTCGTCACTCATGAGCGCCCGGGGATCGGAGAGGGAAGAATCCAGGGCCAGGGAACGCAGCTTGCGGATACGTTCGCCCAGTTCGGCATTGCCAGTCAGGTTGTGGGCGATTTCCATGGTGGGCAGATGGAAGGGGCCGAAGGCCAACGCCTTGCGCAGCAGCGCGGCCACTCGGGGCCGGGTGGCCGGATGAGTCGACGCTCCGGGGGTGCCAAGGATGCGGGCGAGGAAGACTTGGCATGCCTCCATGTCCGGGAGAAAGTTGTCGCAGTAAACATCAAGAACCCCGAATACTCCGTCGAGATCAATGAGGTTGAGTTCCTCAAAGCGGTCGGTGGGGATGTAGCGGGCTTCAGGCATGGAGCGTCCGGTTAAGGGTTTACAGAAAGTATAGCGGAAAGTGGCGGGAATTGCATCAGGTTTTATGGGGGAGGGCAGGGGCCGGTCGTCATTGACGACCGGCCCCTGGGGCAAGACGGCGGAATGCGCCTAGGGCATCATGGGGGCCATGGGCAATCCCTCGTCAATGTCCAGTCCACAGACGAGGTTGGCGTTCATCAGCGCCTGCCCGGAGGCGCCCCGGCAGAGATTGTCGATGGCCGAGAGGATCACCAGTCGGTTGGTCCTTTGGTCCACCACCAGCCCGATGTCGCAGAAGACCGTGCCGCGAACGTGGCGCGTCTCGGGCAGCAGCCCTTTGGGGAGTACCCGCACCAGGGGTTTGTCCGAGTAGAATTCGGTAAAGATGTCGTGGACCTCTTCGATGGATGTCGAGCCCTTGAGCCGGGTGTAGATGGTGGAGAGGATGCCCCGGTCGATGGGCAGCAGATGGGTGTTGAAGGAAACGGTGATGCCGGTTCCGGCGATCTTGGAAATTTCCTGCTCGATTTCCGGCGTATGCCGGTGGTTGGGCAGTCCGTAGGCGCGGAAGGAGTCGGCCACCTCGCAGAACAGGGTGCCTACCTTGGCCCCGCGTCCCGCGCCGGAAGCGCCGGATTTGGCGTCGATGACGATGTCGCCGGTCTCGACAATGCCTGCCTTCAGGGCCGGGGCCAGGCCGAGGATGGCCGAGGTGGGATAGCAGCCGGGGTTGGCGATGAGCCGCGCCCCCATGATCTGGTCGAGATAGAGTTCGGGCAGCCCGTAGACGGCTTCGGGGAGCAGCCCGGCCCGGGTGTGTTCCGTGGCGTACCAGTGCTCGTACACTGACTTGTCGTTGAGGCGGAAGTCCGCGGACAGGTCCACGACCTTGACGCCCTGCTCAAGCAGGGTGGCGGCGATCTCCATGGCTGTCTTGTGGGGCACGGCCAGGAAGACCACATCGCATTCCTCGGCCAGATCGGCCGGGTCGGGTCGGGTGATGACCAGCTCGCCAAGGGGCAGCCGGTGGAGAAAGGGATAGATGTCGGCCAGCCGTTTGCCCGCCTCGGCCCTGGAGGTGACGCGCACCAGCTCCATGGAGGAGTGGTGGACCATGAGCCGGGCAAGCTCCATGCCGGTGTAGCCGGTCACGCCGACCAGCCCCGCCTTGATCATATGGGACATGACAGTCTCCGCTTCGGTTTATCGTTGGGGTGCGTGGGGCTAGCGGACCTTGTTGATATAGGCCATGCGCAGGTTGTAGACGATGTCGCACAGCAGTTTTCTTTCCGTGTCATCCAGCCCTTTTTCGAATTTTTCCTTGAGCATGCCGAGTACGTCGATGGTATGCTTGGCCATTTGCGGCTGGAGCTCGACCTTGCCGGTGCTCGGATCGGGAGCCTCGCCCAAGGCGACCATGGCCGAGGATGACAGGGAATAGATGAAGGTGGTGAAGTTGATGTCCAGCGGAATCCCCTTCATGGGGTTTTCCTTGCAGGTGGTGTCAGCCATCTTCGCCTCCGCCGGGCCGTCCGGGGTGTTTCGGCCGCGCCGCTTTGGACCGGCCTGGTGAATGTTTTGCGGCCGGGAATCCTGGCCGCCCCCAAAGGTGTTAATTGCTGCGGGCTTCGGAGTCAACAGGGGCGTCCCGGGCAGACGGGGCAGACCGCCAGATTTCCTGTCGGCTTCTTGAGGGTGATGGCTTTGCCCCATGCTGAGATTGTGAGGGGAGGGGCGCCCTGGCCGTTCAGAGCTTGACCACAAAGGGCGAAAAGGCGATAACACGCCGTGATCATTTGCACAGGCTGTGGAACAAAGAACGACGACGAGGCGCGATTCTGCGAGGAATGCGGCAGGAAGCTTCAGTCGTCGCGGCGTACGGCCCCAACGGGGGCCTCTCCGGGGGCACCCCTTTCACGTTTTCGCCATCAGGGTATCGCTCCGGGGACGCGCACTTCGCTTTGGCGCATGGCGGAGGCCTGGGCCTATGTGCTCATGCTTGCTGTCGTGGGGGCCGTCTGTGTTGTCCGCGAAGTATGGTGGCCTCTGTATCCCGCGGTGGCCTTGCTCGGGCTGATCGCCTGGCTGCGCCGTATTTGAGGAGCCCCTTTTCTCTCTGCCTTTCAAGCAGCCCTTATTCAGGCTGCTGGCCGTTGTCGGTGGCGTTGACGCCCTGCAGGGCCCGGCGCAGGTCCTCTTCAAGCAGCTCGGGGATGGGGCGGTTCCAGAACCTCTCCTCCTGCCGATCCTCTTCGGTCTTTTCGGCGCAGCAGACGATGGGGCCGGTGACCGGGCAGCCGGGGGTCCTGTAATCCACCACAGCGCACTTGGAGGAGGTGTCGAAGTGATAGGGGATGGTCCTGGTCACGGTCTTGAACTCCCTGCCCTGAATCCGAATGACATCGCGGTCCACGCCGACGAAGAAGTGGGTTTCGCGGTTGGCGTAGAAGGCCGAGAAGAGGTAGAGGCCATCGCGCATTCTGGAAACGTAGTTGATCTCGTCGGCGGGCTTGCACAGCAGACGGGCGAGCATCTGCCTGCCAAGGCATATCTCCATGTCCCGGAATTCGTCGGCCCTGGCCGTTGCGGCCATGCAGGCCACTACGGCGAGGCTGAGTATGAGGCGTGTGATGGGGCGCATTCCCTGTCCTGTCCTGTTCGGGCTATCGGATGTCGAGAAAAAGCTGGAAACCGTCCGGGTCCGAGGTTTCGCACCGTTCCTTGCAGCCGCAGCACTGGTAGTGGCCGTCCTTGAGGAACCATACCGCCTTCCACGAGTGCTCGCAGTTGAAGTATTCGTACACCGAGGCGTCCACCGCGCCGCGATAGCGGGTGTAGCCTTCCTTGCGAATCCTGTCCGTAAACCTCATCGTCACAATCATCCGTTTGATATAGGGGTCGTTTCAGCCGGGTGTACACCCGATGCCGGTATTTTGCAAAGCCGTATGCGCCGGACTCGTTGACAGGCGGCGTCCGAAGGCGTCTATAGTCAGTTTCATCCATTGGGAGGACGCCGTGGGCGAATCGCTGAAAGAGACACTTTATTTACTGCTTGAAGACCCGGAGGGGCGCAATCCTCGAGCCGGAATGGTCAGAATCTTTCTCATGGCCCTCATTCTCCTCAACATAGCGGCCTTGATTCTTGAGACCGTACGTGAAGTTTCCCTTGTGTTCGAATTCTGGCTCAAGGCGTTTGAGTGGCTTTCCGTCGGCATCTTCACCGTGGAGTATCTGGCCCGGCTTTGGGTGGGTGGTCCTGGCCGCGCCCAGGGGTTGGCCGGACGCTTCAGATATGCCCTCACCCCGCTGATGCTGGTTGATCTCCTGGCCATCCTTCCCGTCTATCTTCCGCTCCTGCTGCCCACTGATCTCATCTTTCTGCGCGCCCTGCGGCTCATGCGCCTGATGCGCGTACTCAAGCTCGGCCGATATTCCGAGGCCATCCAGATATTCTGCCGGGTGGTGGTGCAAAAGAAGGAACAACTTGTGGTGGCCTGCATTGCGGTGCTCATCCTGCTCATGATTGCGTCAAGCCTGATGTTCTACCTCGAAAGCGAAGCGCAGCCCGAAGCCTTCAGTTCCATCCCCCAGTCCATGTGGTGGGCCATCGTGACCATGACCACCGTGGGCTACGGCGACGTGTACCCCGTCACGGGCATGGGACGGTTGCTGGCCTCGGTCATTGCCCTGCTCGGCATCGCCATGTTTGCCGTGCCAGCGGGCATCTTGAGCGCGGGGTTCGTGGAACACGGAGACGCAGGAAAGACAGGCGACACCGTCTGCCCCCATTGCGGCAAGCCGCTCGGGCCAGGGCGCACGGATTGAAGATCGCGGTTCACGGCTCAGTATTGCTTGGGAAAACTTCCGCCCATGAGGTAGTCCATGGCCTCGCGGTCGATGGTGCCTGAGGCCACGAGGAACTCCTCGCCCACCACGGCGGGATGGTAGGCGAGTCCGTGAGGCAATGCGTCGGCCGGGGCGCACACGACCCGTTCCGACGGGATCACGGGGTTGATCTCGGCAAGCCCCTCGCGGTGCAGGGACGAGAGGATGGCATGGTCGAGGATCACGCCGCCGGGCAGGGTGGTCCACAGGTGATAGGAGCCGAGGTTCTCCTCGCCGCTTTGCTCGGCCAGCATGGATTTGAAGCGGGCCGGGGGCGCGTCCATCAGCGCCCTGCCTTCCACCGAGACCGAACCCATGGTGATGACGCAGCCGGTCATGTTGTATTTTTTGACCAGCATGTGAAACATGCCGAAGTTCACGGTCATGGCCTTTCCCGCCCGCTCGCCGAACGGAATGTGGCTTGACGCCTCAAGCTCGTTGAGGATGGCCCGGTCCAGGGGGCTGTCCGCATCCCCCAGAGCGAATTCGCCCAGTCCCCATCTGGCAGTGCGGCTTGCCGCAGCCCGGAATTCCTCGACATATGACATGGCGTTGCCTCCAACATGATGTCGGGGCTGGGTAGCACGTCGATTGCTCGACCGCAACAGCGGCAAGGGCGGCTCGGCCCCCTTGGGGCATTGTCGTCAGACGGACCGCCGCATGGGCGGCCTGTCGACACTGTCTATTGATTGGTGCCCAGTCCCCGCTTCAGCGCCTGCCGCGTTTTCAAGGCCATTTCCTGCACAAAGGCGTACAGGGCGGGCACCACGAGCACGCCGAGGCAGGTGGCTGCGATCATGCCGCCAAAGACCGAGGTGCCGAGGGCGTGGCGGCTCGACGAGCCCGCGCCCGAGGCCGTGACCAGCGGAATGACGCCCAGGATAAAGGCAAAGGAGGTCATGAGGATGGGCCTGAACCGCAATTTTGCCGCTGCCATGGCTGCCTCAGGCAGAGACAGTCCCTGCTCGTGTTTCTCCTTGGCGAATTCGACGATGAGGATGGCGTTTTTAGCTGCCAGGCCGATGAGCATGACCAGGCCGATCTGGGCATAGACGTTGTCGTCAAGTCCTCGAATCCACTGAGAGGCCATGGCTCCGAATATGCCCAGGGGCACGCACAGGATGACGGCAAAGGGCGTAGCCCAGCTCTCGTACTGGGCGGCCAGGACCAGGAAGACCATGACGATGGCCAGGGCAAAGACCAGGCCGGTCTGACCGCCGGAATGTTTCTCCTGATAGGCGATGGCCGTCCAGTCATGGCCGTAGCCCTCGGGCAGGGTGGCTGCCGCCACTTCCTCCATGGCCCGGATGGTCTGGCCCGAGCTGTAGCCCGGCGGGGTGGCCGCGTTGATCTCCACGGTGCGGAAGATGTTGTAGCGCTGGATGTATTCCGGTCCGGTTATCCTCTCTGCCGTGCCCAGGGTGCTGAGCGGGACCATCTGGCCGTCGGAAGAGCGCATGTAGAAGCGGTTCAGGTCGTCAAGCCGGGTGCGGTACTGGGGTTCGGCCTGGGCCATGACCCGGTATGTGCGGCCGTACTTGTTGAAGTCGTTGATGTAATAGCCGCCGAGGTTGGTCTGCATGGTCTGGAAGACCTCTTTGAGGGGCACACCGAGCTTCTTGACCTTGTCGCGGTCGATGTCGACCATGTACTGCGGCACCTGGGCGCTGAAGGAGGTGAAGAGGTTGGCCACCTCGGGACGTTTCGCCGCTTCGCGCATGTAGGTCTCGGCCACGGCCGAAAGGTCATCGATGGAGCCGCCCGTGCGGTCCTGCAATTCGAATTGGAGCCCGCCAGTGGAACTGAGTCCCGGTATGGGCGGCGGCTGAAAGCCCATGACAATGGCCTCCTGGATACCCCTGAACATCTGTTGCGCACGGCCCAGGACGGCCGCGAAGGAGAGGTCCGTCGTGGTCCTCTCCGACCAGTCGTCGAGCATGACGAACACGGTCGTGCAATAGGACGAGTACGCGCCGGTAAGCATGTTGAATCCGCCAAGGGTCACATAGTCACTGATGCCCGGAGCCCTTTCGAGGTATTGCTCGATCTTGTCGGCCACCGCATTGGAGCGTTCCAGCGACGCCCCTTCGGGGAGCATGGCGTTGACGATGAAGTAGCCCTGGTCCTCGTCGGGCACGAAGCTCGATGGCAGGATGGAGAAGAGCCCGCCGCAGCCGATGCCGAAGACCGCCACTGTCAGGATGCCCAGGGCCGAGCGCCTGACTATGGCTCCGACCGCCGCGTTGTAGCGGCGGCTCACGGCGTCGAAGACGGCGTTGAACCGGCCGAAGAACCAGCCCAGCGGACCCCGGATAGGGGTGTATGGCCGCAGCAGCAGGGCGCTCAGGGCGGGAGAGAGGGTCAAGGCGTTGATGGACGAGATGATCACCGACACCGACAGGGTCAAGGCGAACTGCTTGTAGAGCTGGCCCGTGATGCCGCCCATGAAGGCCACGGGAACGAAGACCGCCACAAGCACCAGGGTGGAGGCGATGATGGGGCCTGTGACCTCGGTCATGGCCTTCTTGGTGGCCTCCTTGGGCGAGAGTCCTTCCTCGTCGATGATCCGCTGCGTGGCCTCGACCACCACGATGGCGTCGTCCACCACGATGCCGATGGCCAGGACCAGACCGAAGAGGGTCAGGGTGTTGATGGAGAAGTCGAGCAGCGGAAACAGGGCAAAGGTGCCGATGAGCGAGACGGGCACGCAGACCATCGGGATGATTGTGGTGCGCCAGTTCTGCAGGAAGATGAAGACCACCAGGAAGACCAGCAGCAGGGCCTCGAACAGGGTATCCATGACCTCGTCTATGGACGAATTGACGAACCGGGTGATGTCGTAGGGGATGGAGTATTCGATTCCCTGGGGAAAATAGGCTTCGAGTTCGGCCATGGTCTTCTTGATATTCTTGGACACGTCCAGGGCGTTGGAGCCGGGTAGTTGGTAGATCAGCAGCGAGGCCGTGGACTTGCCGTTGAGCCTGGAGAATGTGTAGTAGCTCTTGGCTCCCAGTTCCACACGGGCCACGTCGCGCACTTTGACCGTGCTGCCGTCCTCGTTGGCCTTGAGAATGATGTTGCCGAACTCCTCGGCGTCCGTCAGCCGTCCCTTGACCCGCAGGGTCATCTGGAACTGTTGGCCCTTGGGCGCGGGCGGCATCCCCAGCTGGCCGGCCGGGGCCTGGACGTTCTGTTCGTTCACCGCGTTGATCACGTCGGTGACCGTAAGGCCGTAGGAGGCCAGCTTGTCCGGCTCAAGCCAGAGGCGCATGCCGTAATCCTGGTCGCCAAACAGGTTGACATCGCCCACGCCGTCGATGCGCTTGATGGCGTCATACAGGTTGATCTTGGCGTAGTTGTTCAGAAAGAGCGAATCGAATTGGGGCTGGTCCGAGGTCAGGCTGATGATCAGCACGAATTCGGGCGACTGCTTTTTGACCTGGACGCCAGTGTTGCGGACCTCCTGGGGCAGCTGTTGCAGGGCAAGGTTGACCCGGTTTTGCACGTCCACGGTGGCTAGCTCCAGGTCGCGTCCCAGGTCGAAGGTCACGGTGAGGTTCATGGAGCCGTCGTTGGACGAGATGGAGTTCATATACATCATGTCCTGGGCGCCGTTGACCTGCTCTTCGATGGGCGTGGCCACCGACTGCTCCACGGTTTGGGCGTCCGCTCCGGTGTAGCTGGCCGTGACCCGGACCGAAGGCGGCGAGATCTGTGGATACTGGGCAACGGGCAGGGCGAGGATGCTCAGGCCGCCAACCATCAGGATGATGATGGCCACCACAGAGGCGAAGATGGGCCGGTCGATGAAGAATCTGACGAACATAGGCTATCCGGCCTGAGGGGGTGTCGTGGCGTTTTGATCGGCTTTGGGCGTGGCTGGGCCGTTGCCCGCATCCATGGGTTCCAGCACAGGCTTGACGGTCATGCCCGCCCTGACCCGGCGGATGCCGTCCACGATGACCAGGTCGCCCGGCGAAAGCCCTTCCCTGACAATCACCATCTCCTTGAATTCGAAGCCGAGGGTCACAGGCTGGCTGTGCACCGTGCCTGCCTGGTCCACCACCAGGAGCGACTTCATGCCCTGGGTGTCCATCACCCCACGTGTCGGAACCACCACCGCGTCCTTGACCGTGTCGAACAGCACCCGAACCTTGGCATACTGTCCGGGTCGCAGGATATGCGCCGGGTTGGGGAAGGTGACGCGCACACCCAAGGTCCCTGTGCGCGAGTCCACGGCCCGGTCCACCATGTCGTAGGCACCGTCGTGGTCGTACTCGCTGCCGTCGGCCAGGATCATCCTGATCTGGGAATCGCGGCTGTCCTTGGCGGACTGGTTGCGCACGGCGCGGATGTAGTCGCTTTCGCTGACGCTGAAGTTGACGTAGACCGGGTCCACGGTGGACACCGTGGCCAGCAGGGTGTTCTCCCCCTGGCCCACAAGGTTGCCCACATCCACCTGCACCCGGCCGATGACCCCGTCTATGGGCGAGTATATTCTGGTGTAGCCCAGCTCTATCCTGGCATTCTCCACCCTGGCCTTGTTGTCGTTGACCTGGGCCTTGAGCGTTGCCAATTGGGTCTGGTAGCTCTCATACTCGTCGCGGCTGACCACACCCTCCTCATAGAGCTTTTTGAAGCGTTCGTAGTCCCTGCGGGCTTTTTCGATCAAGGCCATGTTGTAGTCCAGGCCCGACTGCTCCTGCTTGAGCGTTTCCTGAAACGGCTTGGGATCAATGACGAATAGGAGATCTCCCTTGGAGATTGACGCGCCTTCCCTGAAGTTCTTCTCCAGCAGAAAGCCGGCCACGCGGGCACGGATGTCCACGGTCTCCGCAGCGTTGATCTGGCCGATGAACTCGACCCAAAAGGGCATGTCGCGGGTTTCGGCCCTGATCACCTTCATGGGCACGGCTTCCGTTTGGGCGGTGTTGCCGTGCTCGGTCGCGTTTTCGCTGCCGCATCCTCCAAGAAGCAGGATTGCCATCAGGAAAGAAAACCCCAGCCGCTGGATACGTACTTTGGATGCCATCGCGCCTTCTTTCGGTTTTGTGGCTTTTTTGGACGGTGCCGCACAACCCCTCGAATTGCATGGGGAATGCTCCCCTTGTGCCCGCCCTGTTGGCGAGAAATATCAACTCTTTATTTTCATAGAAAAAAATTGTCAAGGAGGCAAGGCCGGGCGTGAAGTTTGTCAGCTTTCTGACCACGCTGGGCAAAGGCATTTCAAGTTGCGCCGGATGGATTATCGATTTGTCCCCAAGACGCTGATTGGGAATTCCATGCGCCTATCCTGTCGGGAGCGGCCAGACAGTTGACGCGGGCTGTTTTCTGTGAAAACAGCATCGGAAACTCTCTTGCAAGGTGTTGTTTCGAGAATGACCCGCAGTGTACGCCTGATCATCAGAAATCCGTCCGAAGCGGACCGCGAGGTCCGTGACATCGTCGCCTCCATGCTTCCCGGATTCGAGCCGGGCCGTTATGGTCGCGCCTTTGCCGACGTTGAGCGGCTCTTTCACGGCTCCATGGAGGGCTACCATCATTGTGACACGGGCTATCACGACTTTGCGCACACCCTCGGTGTGTTGCTTGCCACGGCCCGTCTGCTCCACGGCGTTCACCTCGTCCGTCACGGCATGTCGCCGCGCACGGTCGAGCTGGCCCTTATCGCGGCTTTGTTCCACGACACGGGCTACATCCGTCGCGAAGAAGAGCGCATCGGCACCGGGGCGCGGTTCGCCGTCGGGCATGTGGAGCGGTCCATTGACCTGCTTGAATCCTATGCAGACGCCAGAAACTGGCCGGTGGCCGACATGCTGGACATGGAGAGCATGATCCGCTGCACCGAACTCGCTGCCTCGCCCCTTGCCGTGGTCCATGCCAACATCGAGGTGATGCTGGCCGCGCACGTTCTGGCTACCGCCGACATCATCGCCCAGATGGCGGACGACATCTATTTGGAAAAACTGGATCTCCTTTTTGATGAGTTTGTAGAGGCGGGGATCACCGAATTTGGTTCGCGTTTTGAGCTGGCTGCCTCCACCAGGGGGTTTCACGCCTTTATGCGTGCCAGGATGGAAAACTGTCTATCCAACGCCATCGGCTGCATGTCCGCCCACTTCAAGGCGCGGTTCGGCGTGGAGCGAGATCCCTATACCGAGGCCGCCCGGCGCAACATGCTCTACCTGGGCCTTATCCTGGACGAGCACGGCCGGGAGTATCGCAAGGGATTGCGCCGCAGTCTTTCCCGCCGCCAGGAGCCGGTCCGCGTCGCCGCCTGAGGGGACAGGCCGTCCCTCCCGTTGTGCTCCCTTCAATGGTGGGCTGTCGGGGCATTTATGTTTTGCAAAAAAATCTTATATGGCGTAGGTTTCTGAGGATACCCATCCCGAAGACCCGTGACATGGGGTAAGCATGAGCGCATCCTCTTCCGAGTCCGGCTCCCCCCAGTTGGACAAGAATCAGCGGCTGGCCGCCTATCAGCAAAAGCTGCGTATCCTCAAGGAGCGCTCCGCCCTGCGCGAGGTCATGGAGCGCGATCTGCTGCTGGAATTCATCAGGGTCAACCACGGCAACATCAGCGAATACCCTCTGCTCAAAGCCCAGCAGGCGAGTGTCATCGAATTGCTGTGCGCCCGGGCCGGGCACCCCGGTTACGAATACATCCACAAGCAGATCGCGGGCTTCATCGTCCAGCTGGGGCATTACGAAAAAGCCGTCAGGGCGGGCGATACGGGCAGGGCGGACGAGCTGCGCACCGGGCTGGTCAATACGGAGTCCATGCTCATCAAGTGCGTGCAGGGCATTGTCTACGCCATGGCCCTGATCACCGACAATTTCGAGGAGATCGTCCTGCGCTATTTCGGCAAGGACGCCTTGCGCGAATATAGCGCCCTCATTGAGCAGCACGAGCTGGACGAGCGGTTCTGGAGGGCCTTTGTCCAGCAGTTCATCGCCAAACGCGTGGCGGACGCCCATGGGGCCATCCTTGCGGGTGAACGATTCACCGTGACCAAGGAGAAGAGCTTTCTGGTCATCCGTTTTCTCTTTGACGATATCCTGGCCGGGCTCAATCCCACCAATCAGGTCATTGAGAAGACGCGCATCCAGAAAAGCTTCATCGCCAGCCGTACCGAGTTCGAAGGGCGCAGGCGGGTCAAGCTCCTTCAGTCGGTGCTTTCCCGCGGGGTGTCCGAGCTGTCCCAGGCTGCGGATATCGGCGATGGCGAGATCCTCCAGGCAGCCCGCGTCACCTGCATCGACCCGGTCAGCGAGATTTTCGAGAAGCTGTACGAGAAGCGTGCCCTGGCCCGCGCCTCGGGCGAAGGATCGATCGGGGAGGATGAGCGCAGGCAGGAGCAGACGGAGTTCAGGTTTCTGTTGGATCAGGTAGTGGCCGTGGGGCTTGGCGCGGCCATTGCCATCGGCCGTACCAGCGACCATTTCTATCATGCCCTTGCGGAGTTCGTCCCCGACCAGATAGAGGCCATCCGTCCTCTGGCTAAGGACTTCAGCATCCCCACGTTGGAAAAACTCCTGTTTTTTCTGCTAGAGAACCACACCGTTCACATTCTCGCCGAGACCGGCCGCGAGGAGGGGGGCAAGATTCAGGTGCGCAGCGGTCGGGCGCGGCGCGTTTCCGTTGCGGCCGTGGACGGTCTGCCCGGCATGTCCAAGATCCGCAAGGCGCAGCTCTTCGCCAATGACGCGACCCGTCAGGGTACGCTTTTGTTCAAGCTCAAGACCGGCAAGCAACTGGTCGCAGCCATGGACATGCTCAACCTGGAGTCCGAACTCAAGGAATCCATCGCCTCCCTATGGGGCAAGGCCCTCTTTCGTGTGGACATCATGGTGCTGATCAATCTGGAGCAGGTGGCCAGGACGACCACCAACCTCAAGGCCAAGCTGGCGGGCATTTTGCAGAAATATGGCGTGGCGAAACGGCCGCAGGAGCCGGGGGGCGACGGCGCGGCCGACCCGGTGCAGCCTTTGCCGGATGCTCCTGCGCAGGACGAGGGTCGGAGTGTGGACGGGACAGAAAGCGCTTCAGAAACGTGACCGGCCGGATTGCGGGCGACCTTTCGGGGTGCTGCTCGGATCTGATTTGCGTCAGCCCTTGATCTACCTGCGAAAGACGATGGTTTTGTTGCCGTCCACGATGACGCGGTCCTCCAGGTGCCACTGCACGGCCCTGGCCAGGACATGGCGCTCGATGTCCGCACCCAGCCGCTTGAGGTCGTCTATGTCGTGACTGTGGGTGACGCGGATGACATCCTGCTCGATGATCGGGCCTTCGTCCAGCTCCTCGGTGACGTAGTGGGCGGTGGCCCCAATGAGCTTGACCCCGCGCTGGTGCGCCCTGCGGTATGGGTCGGCGCCGACAAAGGCGGGCAGGAACGAGTGGTGGATGTTGATGATCCGCCGGTCGAACCGGGCCACGAAGTCTGGCGTCAGAACCTGCATGTAGCGGGCGAGCACCACGAGATCGGCCTGTCCCTCCATCAGAGACATCATGGTGTCCTCGGCGTGGACCTTGTCGCGAAGGGTCGGTCCTACCGGAACGTGGTGAAAGGGGACGCCGAAGTGCTCCACCGACAGACGCAGATCCGGGTGGTTGCTGATGACCATGGTTACGTCGGCCCGCATGTCGCCCCGTTTCCATCGCCACAGGAGTTCCATCAGGGCGTGGTCCACCCGCGAACAGAGGATGACCGTCTTTTTGGGCATCCAGACCGGGCTGAGGCTCCAGTCCATGACAAATCCGTTGGTCACCTCGGCGAATTCCTCGCGCAGCCGGGTGAGACCGTCCAGGTCCAGGCCGGGCAGGAAGAACTCGTTGCGCATGAAGAAGCGGCCGCCCTCCGGATCGGTGGAGTGCTGGTCCGAGTGGATGATATTGGCGTTTTTCCTGTGCAAAAAACCGCTGACCGCAGCCACGATGCCGGGTTGGTCCGGGCAGGTGATGAGGAGGCGGACGGTGCTTTCCTTGGATTCTGTCATGGCCTTTCGTCGCTTTTGTTCCCTTGGGTTACGGCCGTGTGATCCGGCCGGGTTGATCGAGGGCTGTACCTTAAAATCCGTTCGAAAAAAAGCCTTTTGCTCCCCCCTGCCTCGGGCGGGCACTGCCAGGGGCGATTGCGTGTCGGCATGATTTGCATTAGGGTATGCCCTCGCTCACATGGGAGAACCACAAGGATACCACATATGTCAGAAACCGCTCTCAGGAAGGTGATGGATCACGCAGCGGCCGGGCTTGAGGCGCGTAAGGCCTTTTTTGACGCCCAGGCGGAACTGGTGGTCGGCATCGCCCGGGCCATGGCCGTGTGTCTGGCCAACGGCGGCAAGGTCATGTTCTGCGGCAACGGCGGCAGCGCGGCCGACAGCCAGCACCTGGCCGCCGAATTCACCAACCGTTTCAGGCTGGAGCGGCCGCCCCTGCCCGGTCTGGCCCTGACCACAGACACCTCGGCCCTGACCGCCATTGCCAACGATTACAGCTTTGACGAGGTCTTTTCCAAGCAGGTCCAGGCCTTGGGCCGTCCCGGCGACATCCTGGTAGGCATCTCCACCTCGGGCACCAGCGCCAACGTCATCCGCGCCATGCGCGAGGCCCGGCGCAACGGCATCGCCACCGTGGCCCTCTCGGGTCAGAGCGGCGGGGAGATGACCGCCGTGTCGGATTATCTCGTCACCGTTCCATCAGGGGATACCGCCGTTGTTCAGGAGATCCACATCGCCGCCGGGCACATGCTCTGCCATCTTGTGGACCACTTCCTGTTCGAGGCCGTGGCCGAACTGACTCCCTTCCTGGCGCGGGAACCCTGACCAGCCCATGCGTGCGCTCATCGTCGAGGACACCCTCATCAACCGGGAATTCCTCAAGCTCATTCTCTCGGCCTTTGGCGAGTGCCATGAGGCGGACTGCGGCGAGCAGGCCCTTGACCTCTTTGCCGGAGCGCTGGACGCCACGCCCTTTGACATCGTTTTCATGGACGTGATGCTGCCCGGCATGGACGGCCTGGAGACCCTGGAGCGCATGCGCCGGTTGGAGCAGGGCAGGGGTGTGCCCGCGGCGCGGCGGGTCAAGGTGATCGTCACCTCTGCCCTGGACGAAGGAGAGGGGGCCTTGGGGGCGGAGGCTCGAGGCGCCACGGGCTGCATCGCCAAGCCCGTGTGTCAGGCAGTGGTTGAGCGGGAACTGCGCCGCCTCGGGCTCATCGACTGAGCCTTCGGGCCAGGGAACCGAAGAGGGGAGCGGCTTAGAATTTTTCCCGGCGGATGCGGACGGACAGCCCCTTGCCGCGCAGATGGCTGGCCAGCCGTTCGGCACGTTTGAGGCTGGGCACGGTGCTGATTACCAGTTGGGCCATGCCGGTTTCGTCCCAAACCCAGATGTTTTCCGCCAGGACCAGCCCGCTGGCGCGGACCTGATCAAGCAGGCGGTCGCGAGCCGCGTCGCGGGCAGCAAGGGAGCGTTCGTTCAGGGGCTCGCCGCAAACAAGCACCCACCAGCCAAGCGGGCGCACCTCAAGCGCTTCGCTGTTGTCCGCCCCCGCTGCCGCGCCAGCTACGGGGGCCGGGCTGCCGGCCATCTCCCGGCGCACCGAGGCCGTCATGCGCAGAATGGTCCCCTCGATAAGGGCAATGGCGTCTGCGGCCGGGACAGGGGAAGGAGCCGACCTTGCCGTCGCCCGAAATTTCTCGCTCTTTTGTGCCATCGCTCCACTGTAGACCGGCCCGGATGTGGATGGCAAGGGGGAGAAGCCGCCGATTCGGCTTTTTCGCTTCTTGCGTGGGGGTGCCGGGCCGTGTATCCAATGGCATGACCTTTCTTTCGGGCAAAGGCGTCAGGCGCACTCCGCTCAAGCGAGTGCTGCGCGGGCTCACGGGCTGCGCCGCAGTCGCGTTCATCGTCTATGTCTTGTCCATGGTCCCCTACGACATCCTGCGTGCCGAGCGATTCCGCATCTATGGAGAAACCTTCACGGTCGGCGTGGTCACCGTCCTGCGTGCCGAAGCGGGCGGCAACGACGGTTCCCGGTTCTTGGTGGAGTACAAGTACGTGGACACCGACGGCTTGGTGCGTACAGCCACGGCCAGTCTGCCTTACGATCAGTGGGAGCGTTACCGGCCGGGACAGCGCATCGATGTGCTTTATGCCCGCCAGCGGCCAGCCATTTCGCGAACGCCGGGCGAAATCGAACCGCGCTTTCAGCTCTGGTTGCGGGCCATGCTTCGTTGAAGACGGCGGGCGGCCATGTCCTAGAATTCGAGCTTGTGGGGTTTGCTCGCGGGCGTTGCCGGGGGAGTGCCGGATGCCGAAGGGACGGAGCGTCCGGCAAAGACCTTGGTTTGTGCCTGTCTGACCAGCTTCTGGGCTTCGGAATTGAGCGGATTGCGATCCAGCGCGGCCTGGGCGTTGGTATGGACCTCGCCCCATTCGCGTTTGAGCAGATGCAGCTTGGCCAGCCGCAGATAGAGCCCCTCGCTGGGGCCGAGGCGGCGCATGGCTTCCTTGATCGCATCCATGGCCTTGGCATGTTCGCGCATGCCCTCATAGCAGAGGATCAGGGCGTTGTGGGCGCGTGTGTCCGCAGGCGAGACGGCCAGCGCCTTTGTCAGATACTCGACGGCCTCGGGAAACATGCCGGACATGGCCAATCTGTTGCCGATGTCCGAGTCTATGCCTTCGATGTCCTGGAAATACTCGGAGATTTTGCGGTATAATTTGCGGGCGTCGAGCCTGTTGCCTTCCTTGATCAACTGACTTGCCTTGATCATGTTGTCGTCCAGCACGGCCAGACGTTGGCGCATCTTGGTCAGCCGCGCCTTTTCCATTGCTTCCCCGAGCTTGCCGTGCAGCCGTGTCAGGGTCTGGTAGAAGGACTTCTCCTTGCCGCGTGTGAAGCGCAGACCGTCGGGGAAGAGGCGTTTGATCATTTTCATCTTGTTCAGATCACGCAGGGCCTCTTCCATGTGGGCGTATATCTCGAATTTTTCCGCGCCGAATATCTGGCTTGAGACCAATCCTCGAACGGCGTTGGCCAGACAGCTGAGGGTGCGCATGTAATCGTTCCTGCCCGCGTAGGCGCGGGCGCGGGCGATGTCCTCGCGGATGTCCTTGGCAGTGACCTTGTTGGTTGGCATCGATCAATCTTTCCCGACGGTTGAGACAAAATGGTTCCGCCGTAGGCTAATACAGGGGGACTGTTTTAGCAAGTGCCTGGAAACAACCGTGTGACACGCACCTGCCCGGCCGGGAAAGGGGCGGCGCTCCCGGTCATGCCGGAAGCGCCGCCCCATTGGTTTTGGCGGGATTTACATGCGTTCGAGGCCGTCATTGCCACGGGGCAGCGCCCTGGGAGAACTTCCAGGCACCACACGGATTTCTCCTGTGCGGTCCCGGCCGTTATCGTCGGCCACCGTGAAGAACTCCATAGTCTGCTGCAACTGCACTGCCTGCTGGGACAGTTCCTGGGAAGTGGCCGACAGCTCTTCGGAGAAGGAGGCGTTCTTCTGGACCACAATATCCAGGTGCTCGATGGACTGGGTGATCTGCACGGCTGCCGAGTCCTGCTCCTGGCTGGCGGCGGCCACCTCGTTCACCAACTGTTCGTTGCGCTTGATGTCGGCCACGATCTTCTGGAGCATCTCTCCGGCCTCCTCGGCCACCTTGAGGCTGCTGCCGGTCAGCTCGCTGATCCTGCGTGCGGCCTCGCCGCTATGCTCGGCCAGCTTGCGCACCTCGGCGGCCACCACGGCGAAGCCCTTGCCGTGCTCGCCGGCCCGGGCCGCCTCGATGGCCGCGTTGAGTGCCAGCAGATTGGTCTGCCGGGCGATCTCCTCAATGACCGAGGTCCGGTCCGCGATGTCGCGCATGGAGGCCACGGTCTGCAACACCGCCTCGCCGCCCATTGTCGCATCGCTGGCCATCTTGACAGCCATGTCGCGGGTCTGCCGGGCCACCTCCATGTTCTGGCGGATGCTCGACGCCATCTGCTCCATGGATGCCGATATTTCCTCGACGCTGGCCGCCTGCTCGGTGGTACCCTCGCTCATCTGTTCGGCCGAGGCCGCAATTTCCTCGCTCCCGGAGGCCACGATTTCAGCCGCGGACTTGACGTTGCCCACCACGCTGCGCAGCGAGCCGATCATTTCGCCCAGGGCGCGTGTCAGCCGCCCCAATTCATTGGGGGAGTCGCTGTGGAGGTTCATGGTCAGGTCGCCTTTGGCCAGATTGTGCGAGGCGTGCATGCCCCGCGTTACCGGCGTGACCACCAGGCGGCTCATGAAAAACGCCACCAGCCCGGACACGGCCAGCGCGATGGCCGCGCCGATGCCCATGAGGACGTATCCCTGGCGTACTGCGCCAGCCGCCAGATCAGACTCGTAGGCGGACATGCACACGATCCATCCCGTGACAGGATGGGTCCGGAATGCCATGATCTTGGCCTGGCCCTCCCAGTCGTAGGAGAATTCGCCGTTGCGCATGCTTATGGCCCGGCGCACGAACTCGTTGCTGCTGATATCCGTCAGCGCCAAGGAGCGGTCCACAGGGTGATAGACCAGCCTTCCCGTACCATCAAGGATGAACCCGTATCCTTCATCGCCGATGGCCACGGGGTCCACGAAGTTTTTCCCGAACTCGTCCCAGGCTGAGAAGAGCGCCACGCCGCCGATGATCCTGCCGTGGTCGTCGCGCACTGGTGCACTGAGGGCAAAGGTGAGGGAGCCGTCGGTTCTGGACTTGAAAACCGTGCGCGATACGAAGAAGGCTTCGCCGCCGAGCACGGCTCTGACATAGTCGCGGTCCGAGACGGACAGGCCGATCAGGCTTGATCCGTCGTTCATGCTGCCCGCTGTGGCGTGTCCGGTCGTGTCGAAGGCCATCCCTCCCAAGAGATTGGGATTGTCTCTGACGTAGTTGTCCAGAACCGATTGGGCTGCTCCTGTGCCGGAGCCGAGGGTCGCGACGATTTCCCCTCGCTCGGCCATGGCCCGGGTCGCGGCCAGGGTGTCCTGCACAAAGAGGTCGAGGGCGGCCGTCACGCTGACAGCCTGTCCTTCGGCGGCCCGGGTCTCGCTTTCCAGGCTCATGGCGTAGGACGATTGGCGGACATACACGACCAAGGCGACTACGCCCAGGACGATGGAGGCGATGACGGGGATCAGCACGGCGCTCGCCAGTCTCCTGTTCACGAAATCAAACATTCTGCGACTCTCCTTTGTCTTTCGCCGCCGAAGCGGCCATGTTTCTCGAGAAAACCGCTGCCGCGCCATGGCACTCCTCCCCGTCGCCGATGACCGATTGATCAATCAGCGCCATGTGCAGAGCGAGGCAGCACGTTTTCATTGCCATATCAGATCGGATTATCCTTTTATAATGAATTTTTGTATAATGATTACTATTAATTTTATCCCTTGTCTTGTCGGCCGGCAAGAGAATAACTCCGTGAATACGGCAAGACATGACACGGGGGGTGCTGTGGTGGTATTGTCCGTCAACGGACGCGAACGACGGCAACGAAACGGAGACATGACCATGCAGCCTCACCAATTGGCCGGAAAGCCCGCCCCGAGAGACATCCTCGTCAACATCCCCCGGCTCGTGGCGGCTTATTTTCAAATCAAGCCCGATCCGGCGGATCCTGCCTGTGCCGTGGAATTTGGCACATCCGGCCACCGGGGGTCGTCTCTTGACGGAACATTCAACGAGAACCACATCCTGGCCGTGAGTCAGGCCGTGTGCGAACACCGGGCGTCCCGGGGCATTGACGGCCCGCTGCACCTGGGCATGGACACCCACGCCCTGAGCGAGCCCGCCCTGGCTACAGCCCTGGAGGTCTTCTCCGCCAACGGGGTCGCGGTGCGTATCCAGCGCGATGGGGGGTACACGCCCACCCCGGTGATTTCCCACGCCATCCTCGCCTGGAACCGCGGCCGCAAGACCGGATTGGCCGACGGGGTGGTCATCACCCCGTCCCACAATCCGCCGCGTGACGGCGGCTACAAGTACAATCCCCCCGAGGGCGGCCCTGCCGACACCATGACCACCAGAGCCATTCAGGACCGGGCCAACGAACTGCTCGGGGCCAAGCTTGCGGGGGTCAGGCGAATGCCCCTTGACCGCGCCCTGAAGAGCCCGGCCACCGAGCACTATGATTACATCACCCCTTACATCGTCGATCTGCGCCATGCCGTGGACCTTGATGTCATCCGTGACGCAGGGGTTCGGATCGGGGTGGACCCCATGGGCGGGTCGGGCATAGCCTATTGGGAGCCCCTGGCAGACATGTATGGTCTTGACCTGACTCTCACCAACGATGCGGTGGACCCGGCCTTTGGCTTCATGACCGTGGACAGGGACGGCAAGATCCGTATGGACTGCTCCTCCCCCTGGGCCATGGCCTCGCTCATCCGGCACAAGGACGAGTACGACATCGCCTTTGGCAACGACCCGGACTACGACCGCCACGGTATCGTCACCAGAAGCTCCGGTCTGCTGAACCCCAACCACTACCTGTCCGTGGCCGTCCAGTATCTCTTCACCCACCGTCCCGGTTGGTCGTCCGACGCGGCCGTGGGCAAGACCCTGGTATCCAGTTCCATGATAGACCGGGTGGCCGCCAGCCTGGGCCGCCGTGTGCACGAGGTGCCGGTCGGCTTCAAATGGTTCGTTGACGGACTTCTCGACGGTTCATGCGGGTTCGGCGGCGAGGAATCGGCCGGGGCCAGCTTCCTGCGGCGCGACGGCACGGTCTGGACCACGGACAAGGATGGCATCATCATGGACCTGCTGGCCGCAGAGATCACGGCCCGCACTGGGCGCGATCCCGGCGAGCTTTACTGCGAACTGGAAAACGAACACGGCACATCGGTCTACGAGCGCATGGACGCCCCGGCCTCTCCCGCGCAAAAGGCCGCTTTCTGCTGCCTCACGCCGGACATGGTAGTAGCCGATACCCTGGCCGGAGAGACCATCCGCGCCAAGCTCACCCGCGCACCCGGCAACGATGCGCCCATCGGCGGCCTCAAGGTCGTCAGCGACAACGGCTGGTTCGCCGCTCGTCCCTCGGGTACCGAGAGCATCTACAAGATATATGCGGAATCATTCAGGGGCGCGGATCACCTGAAGGCCATCCAGCGCGAGGCCCGGGCCATGGTGGACGCCGTCTTCCGCAAGGCCGGAGTTTAGGCCGGTTCCTTTCCACGCTGTGCACCGAAGGCCCTGGTCATCAGGTGGTTGGCGAGTCCGCCGAGGTCTTTCGGGGTGTAGCCGAGGACCTGTTGCCAGACTTCCGAGGATTCCATGCAGAAGTAGAGCTGTCTGTTCATGCCGTGGCCGCGCAGACGGTTGACCATGAAGGCGAATTGCTCAAGGCGCAGGGGGCGGAGCAGGCGGGCCTTGCCGTCGAGACCAGGAACGAATTCGTTATATATGTATGTGGCCTGTGGGAAGTTGTCGGCGATGATGGGCGTGAGCTGCGGCATGCAGCGAAAGGAGCCGAGGCTCATGTAGGCGATCTGGGACGGCGTGAGATAATCGAAGATCATGTCGATGGTCCGGGCATACCCCTCGCGCCAGCCGGGGAAGTGGATGATGGGATCGAAGTGGAGGCAGACCCGGAATCCGGCCTGGGCGCAGATGCGGGCCGCTTTCAGGCGCTGAGTCAGTGTGGAGACGTGGAACTCCTCGTGCTCGTTGATGAAGGGCGCGTTCAGCGACCAGGCGGGCAGGACGCGATCCGTGCGTTTGGCCGCGTCCATCCAGGAGAGATCCACCACCTTGGATTTGAGTTCGAGAACCACGTTTTCGTGGTCATTGAGGAAGGAAACCAGGTCGCGGCTGTATCCGGTGAGGTGTTCGAGGGCAAGGGAGTCGGTGAACTCCCCGGTGCCCACGCGGAACCGGGTGGTGCGGTCGGCGCCGAAGGCGTCGGCGAGCTGGGTGAAGAGGTCGTCCTGATTGGCCCAGATCTTGAGGACGCGGTCCTGAAAATAGGCCTGCAGGATGCAGTAGGAGCAGGCCATGGGGCAGTTCTCGCCGATATGGATGATACGGTAGGCGCAGCAGTGGTAGGCGCGGGTGCCGGGGCAGAAGCGCAGAAATTTTCCTTTGTAATCCTTGAGATAAAGTGCCTGGGCATCGCCTTGGTCAAAGAGGACCCGGTCGGTTCCTGCCGGAACCACGGTCCAGGGAACCTGGGCGTGGGTGGAGGCGGCCAGCCGCTTGCGGACACGGCGGGCCAGAGGCGAGTCGGCCATGGATTCGTCCACAAAGACCTGGGCGATGCGGCGCAGGTGTGGGGGCAGCTGTGCGGGATCAGTCATGGTCTGTGGTGGCCTTCCAGAGTTGATGCCAGCTCGGGCGTTCGGCCATGATCTGAAGGTCGCGGACAGCGCGTTCGAGTTGGTCTGGGCTGGCGATGCGGGCAGAGAGTTCGACCCCGTCTGTTTCAAAGTGGTCGGGTTGGGTGATGCGCCACCGGGTGCCTGTCGTCAGGTCGCTGGCTGCGGCTGTGAATCGTGCCTGCATGGCGCTCAAGGTGGGATGGCGAGCCTCGCGGGCCAGGGCGGCCAGCCGCGACATGGCGTCCTTGGGCGAGAGGCCGCGCTGTGTCGTCTGCTCCATGCCCTGTTCGGTCATGATCCGAGCCACGGGTCTGCCGGTCATCCTTGCTGCCTCGAAAAGCCAGGTGAGCAGGTTGACGGCATTGGAGCGTGACCAGGACAATTCGGCGAAGAGCGGTGCAACGGCCTGCCGGTCCGCATCGGTCATGCGGGACAGAACGGTTCCGGCTGCCAGGGGAACGCGTCCGGCCGCGAGGTTGCCCTGCCATTGCTTGGGCAGGGAGAGCCAGTCGGCCAGGAGTTTCGCGTCGCGGCTGCCGGGGGTGATACCCAGGCAGGGCAGGACTTCTTCGGCCAGCCGGGCATCATCGAGCAGGGGACGGAAGTGGTGCCAGGCGGCCAGTCGCATGGCATCGTCCAGCGGGCGCTGGGCGTTGTCGGCCAGATAGAGTAGGCCGGGCTCGGCCGGGTTTTCCGTTTCCACCAGTCTTGCCAGTACCGGGCGGCCCAGTCGGCCCAGAGCCGCAACCCGGGCGTACCCGGCCACCAGCTCCAGCCCGCCTGCAGTCGTACGGACGAGCACCGGCTGAATCTGCCCGTGGCGTTCGAGGGAGCACATTAGGGCGGGAGAAGGGGCGGTGGCCCAGAAGAGGTGCGTCCCGGCGGTGCGGATGGCGCTGGCCGGGGTGGTCACTGTCTCGTTTGAAAGATGCACTTTGGGCTCCTGCTGTGTGCTTGCCGGGGGATAACCGTTCGGGAATGCGGGACTTTGTTGCCCATTATTGGCGTACTCCGCTAAAATTGCCAAAAAAAACAGTGTCATGGGGGCATGTTTTTCGGGTCGCCCCCCTTGACAATCTCGCGTTGCTCTTCCTATAGGACTAAACCTGTGAAAAACCAAGTGCCAGTGATGCCACGGGGCCGGAGGTTCCCCTGATCATAGGAAAAACCAATAAATACCAGTGGAGTAGAAAATGCCTGACCTGAAGACACAGAGAACGTACGCATTCGTCGGTCACGGCGGCAGTGGAAAGACCACGGTTGCCGAAATGCTGCTTTTCAACGCCGGCGTGATAAATCGTTTGGGCAAGGTCGAGGAAGGGAGCACTGTTCTGGATTACGAGCCCGAGGAGATCAAGCGGCGCGGGTCCATCCAGCCCGGCGTCGCCACCTTCAAGTGGAAGAAGAACGACCATTTTCTCATCGACACTCCGGGCGACTCCAATTTTTCCGGGGATCTTTCCTACTCTCTCACCGCTGCCGACGGCGCGGTACTGGTCATCGACGCGGTGGACGGCGTCAAGCCGCAGACCCGCAAGGTGTGGCAGCTGGTCCAGGGCATGGGGTTGCCCGCCATGATCGTGATCAACAAGATGGACCGCGACCGGGCCGAGTTCGACACCGCCTTTGCTGGCATTTCCGACGCCCTGGGCGCCCGCCCGGCGCTGCTCTACTACCCTGTGGGGAGCAAGGAGCAGTTCCGGGGCGTGGTGGACATGATGTCCGGCAAGGCGCTGATGTTCGGCGCTGACGGCGCGGTATCAGAGGAAGCCATTCCAGACGAGGTGGCCGACGAGGTGGAGGCCCTGCGCGAGGCCATGATAGAAAACATCGCCGAGAGCGATGAGGAACTGATGGAAAAGTACCTGGAGGAGGGGCAGCTCTCCCCGGACGACATCACCCGCGGGTTGCAGGCGGGCGTGGCCGCGGGCGAGCTGGTGCCCGTGGTCGTGGCCTCTGCCCTGAACAACCAGGGCGGCCAGATGATTCTCGACACCGTTCAGAGCCTGTTACCCGGCCCCCTGGCCCACAAGCCATGGGAGGGGGACGAGGGCGAGCGCTCCGGTTCCCCGGACGAGCCCCTGGCCTGCTTCGTCTTCAAGACCCTGGCCGATCCCTTTGCCGGGCAGCTGACCGTGGTTCGCGTCCTTTCGGGTGAACTCAAGCCCGATTCGGCCCTGCTCAACGCCAGCAATGGCGAGAAGGAGCGCGTGGGCCAGCTGCTGCTCATGAACGGCAAGGAGCAGACCCAGTCCAAAACACCCATGGGCCCCGGCTCCATCGTTACCCTGGCCAAGCTCAAGAACACCTCGACCGGCGACACCCTGACGGCCGAGAAAAGCGGCTTTGTGCTCAAAAAGCCAGAGATGTCCCCGCAGCTCATCACCTTTGCCCTGGCTCCGGCCGAGAAGGGCGACGAGGACAAGGTCTATGCCGCCGTGGCCAAGCTCCTTGACGAGGACATCACCCTGACCCTGAGCCGCGACGAGGAATCCGGCGACATCCTGCTTTCGGGCATGGGCCAGAACCATATCGAGGTCTCGGTGGAGAAGGCCAAGCGGCGCTACAAGACCGATATCGTGCTCAAGACTCCCAAGGTGCCGTATCGCGAAACCTTCAAGACTGGTGCCCGCGAGATCCAGGGCCGCCACAAGAAGCAGTCCGGCGGCCGCGGCCAGTTCGGCGACTGCTGGATTCATGTCGCCCCCAGGGGCTCGGGCGAGGGCTACGAGTTCGTGGATCAGGTGGTGGGCGGCTCCATCCCGCGCCAGTTTATTCCGGCCGTGGACAAGGGAATCCAGGAGACCGCCGCCCGGGGTGTGCTGGCTGGTTATCCGGTCATTGATTTCCAGGTCACGCTCTACGACGGCAGCTACCACTCCGTGGACTCGTCGGAAATGGCCTTCAAGGTGGCCGGCTCCCTGGCCTTCAAGAAGGCTTGCGAGAAGGCCAAGATGGCTCTGCTCGAGCCGATCATGCTCGTCACCGTGGCCGTGCCCGATTCCTTCATGGGCGATGTCATTGGCGACCTCTCCTCGCGGCGCGGCAAGGTGCTGGGGTCCGACTCCCAGGCCGGCATCACCGAGGTCAAGGCCCATGTGCCCATGGCCGAGATGCTCAAGTACGCCCCGGATCTCAACTCCATGACCGGCGGCCAGGGCACCTTCTTCATGGAGTTTGCCTCCTACGAGGAATGCCCGCCCCAGGAGGCGGAAAAGGTCATCGCCGCCCACAGGAAGGGCAGCGAGGACGAGTAGGACCGAACCCAGGCAATAACGGGACGGCGGGTCATTCCGTCGTCCCGTCTTCTTTTCGGGCGTCCGCAGACATCCGGCTCTTCGTAATGGGCTGGTTGCGCACTTGTTTCGCGCAGGAATATGGTTTACTCAGTCGTGAGTCAACACCACGAGGATGCCCATGTTTCGACGCGTTTTTTTTATCCTGCTCCTGATACCTGTCACCATCTACTACAGCATCCGCATGCTTCGCGTGGACCGGGAAAACTCCACGCCCGAGGAGTACGACTTCTGGGGGCTGGCCTGGGGGGCGGCCGCCGTGCGCCTGGCCGGGGTCAAAATCGAAGCCGACATGGGCGAGATCGACCCCAAGGGCCACTATGTCTTCATCGGCAACCACCAGAGCAATCTGGACATTCCGGTGCTCTTTACGCTGCTCAAGGGCAACAGGATTCGCTTCGTGGCCAAGAAGAGCCTCTTTGACATTCCCCTCTATGGCCGGGCGTTGGCCCACGCTGGGCACATTTCCATCGACCGCGACAACCGCCGGGCCGCCATGGAGAGCCTGAGCGCCGCAGTGGAGACGGCCCGCTCCGGCATCTCGCCGCTGATCTTTCCCGAGGGCACGCGCAACACCGAACTGGACGATCTGATGGAGTTCAAGATCGGCGGCATGATCCTGGCGCTCAAGTGCGGTCTGCCCGTGGTACCCTTCGTTATGACCGGCACCGGCAAGATCATGCCCAAGGGGTCGAAAATCATCGACAATCGTCATCTGATCCGATTCAAGGCCCTGCCGGTCATTGACCCGGCCAAGTACACCATCAAGGACCGCGATGCCTTCAAGGACGACCTGCGCCAGATGATGCGCACCGCCTACCGCGAACTGCTCGCCAAGGATGCCTAAATGACGGACTCTCCTTGTTTCAGCGTTCACCCGCTGGGCGGGCTGGGCGAGATCGGCATGAACTGCATGGCTTTCAAGACGCCGCGCTCCATGGTGCTGGTGGACTGCGGCCTGATGTTCCCCGAGGACTACCACTTTGGCGTGGACGTGGTCATTCCCTGTTTCGACTTCGTGCTTCAAAACAAGGCCATGCTTCACGGCATCGTGCTCACCCACGGTCATGAGGACCACATCGGCGCCTTGCCCTGGCTGCTCCAGAATGTGGACGTGCCCGTCTACGGCAGCCAGTTCACCCTGGGGCTGGTGGAGAACAAGCTGCGCGAGCACGATCTCGCCCGCTGGGCCGATCTTCGGCCGGTCCGGCCCCATGATCGTGTGCTCCTTGGCGATTTCACCTTCAATTTCTTTCCGGTCTGCCATTCCATCATCGAGGGGTATGGTCTGGGCATTGAGACCCCGGCGGGTCGGGTGGTCCATACCGGCGATTTCAAGATCGACCGCAATCCCCTCGGCGGCCACGCCACAGACCTCAATGCCTTCCGCCGGTTTTCCGAGCCGGGAGTGCTGCTCATGTTCTCGGATTCCACCAACGTGGCCCGGGAGGGGTTCGCCCTGACGGAGCGGGAGATCAAGGTCAGTCTGCGCGAGATTTTTTCCACCGCCAAGGGACGCATCCTGGTCTCGCTCTTCTCGAGCCACATCCAGCGCATCCAGGAGGTCGTTGATCTGGCGGACGCCGAAGGGCGCAAGGTGGCCGTTTCCGGCAAATCCCTCTTGCGCAACATTGAGCTGGCTCGCGACATGGGCTACCTGCGCATTCCCAAGGGAACCCTCATCGAGCTGGACCGGCTGGACGAGTTCGGCGATTCCGAGCTGGTGCTGCTTGTCACCGGCTCCCAGGGCGAACCCCTGGCCGCGCTTTCGCGCATGTCCATGGGCGAGCACCGGCAGATCACGGTCAAACCCGGCGATCTGTGCATTCTCTCGTCCCGTTTTATTCCGGGCAACGTGCGGGCCATCACCCGTGTCATCAACAACCTCTATCGCCTCGGGGCCGAGGTGCTTTATGAAAAGATGCACGGCGTCCATGCCTCGGGCCACGCCCATGCGGGCGAGCTGACCCTGATGCTCGAAGCCGTGCGGCCCCGGTATTTCATTCCTGTTCACGGCGAGTATCGTCATCTGGTCAAGCACGCCCGGCTGGCATTCGAGTGCGGGGTGGAAGAGGAAAATGCCCTGGTGGTGGAGAACGGCCAGTCGGTGGCCTTTGAGGCCGACGGCTCCATGTATTTCGGTCGGCCCTTCAGGGCAGAGAAGATTCTGGTGGACGGCAAGGGGGTCGGCGATGTGGGCCAGAGCGTGCTGCGCGAGCGCCAGTTGCTGGCGGGCGAGGGCATGGTCATCGTGGTCCTGGTGGTGGACGAGGCCACCGGGGAGATCAGCATGGGGCCTGACATCATGTCCAAGGGGTTCGTCTTCGAACAGCAGTATATGCACCTGCTCGACGACGCCAAATGTATCGTGCTGGATGTGCACGAAAATATCGCCCCTGGCGAGACGACCAAGCTCAAGGAACGCATCCGTTCGGCCTTGCGCCGTTTTTTCCGCAAGGTGCTCGGGCGCGACCCGGTGGTTGTCCCCCTGGTCATTTCCATCTGAGTTTCCACGCCTGTTGCCTGATGTATGGACTTCACGACAAGATTGGACTAATGATTGGACATGCTGAAGAATTATAACCTTGCCAGCGAGGATGTGACGATGAAGAGGATACTGATGGTTGCCATGTTGCTGGGTGTTGCCGCTGCGCTGGCCGCATGCGGTGGACAGCGGACCGCTCTGGACCAAGGGGTTGCTTTGTATAAGCAGGGGGATTGCGCCGCCGCCCAGCCGTTCTTCGACCAGACCATCGCCCGGCCCAACGAGACCATGGACATCGCCTATGCCTATTTTCTCAAGGCGAAGTGCGCTGAAAATGCGGGTGATGCTGCCGGGGCCTACGAAAATTACTACGCCGCCAAGATAGTGGTCTGCTACGATGTGGCAACCAGCACCGAGCACGAGAACCTGAACACCTATGCACGTAGCGAGTATTGCGAGCGCATTCTGCCGGACACGCTCCACAAGCTCGCCCCGGATGTGGGCGCGGCCGAGGTCAAGGCCATTAAGGCCAAAATAAATGCCGAACTCAACGCCCGGTACATGCAGCAGTTCTCCACCAGCACCAAGTGAGCGAACGACGCCCCGCTTGCCGGGGCGTCTTCTTTTTGGGGCCGCCTGGGCGGCTGGAACGTCATTGCGGGGGAGGGCGCCATGCCTATCAAGGATTATGCCGAGATGGTCGAGAGGGTGCAACGGGCTCTTGGGCGCGGATTTGCCGAGGAGCCCTGGATGCTGAACATGCCCGGCCGCTCCATTGCCTGCAAGATCGATCATTTGCACTATCTGGCGGTGATGCCTGCCTTTGTCGATCAATTGGGTCGCATGGCCGGGATGTTTCCCGATCAGGTTTCCGAGTGCCTGGTCCGTACCGGCAACTTCATCACCAGGAGCCCTGACCGTCAGCCTGAGGTGAGCCTTACCGTGGGCTGGGGAGGGCGCCCTGTGACCATCCGCGCCGCCTTTGTGGACGCAGACTTCATCGACAGGGCGGTCAGGACCTACGGCGGCCTCGCAATGCCGCTGCACCTTTCGGATCTGAGGATCAGCGTGGCCGACAGGGAGCGGGTGGAAGCCTTCTTCGAGGGCAAGACCCCGCCTCAGGCTCTGGTCTATTTCTAGACTTTTTCGATACAGTGGTTTCAAGCCCTGTCCGCTTGCGTGGGCAGGGCTTTTTCGTGGAGGCGGGGCTATGCCTCGGCAAGCCTCTTGCGCAGCATGATGTCGAGGATTGTCCGGTCGGTCTGGATCATGCCGTCCACGGCCAGAGTGCCGATGTTGCGCATGGTGTCTTCGGAAGAATCGCCGATGATGCCATCGCTGGAGTGGACGTTGACCCCGTGCAGGGCGAAGAGGGCGGCCTGTACCGCCGTGCCGGCTGCGGTGGACAGCTTGAGGGCGCATCCGGCCTTGGCCCCGTCGCAGATGATGCCCGCCAGGTCTTCGAGCAGGTTCTTGATGGCTCCGGCGATGTGGACGGCATCGCCGCCGAGCAGGTAGGTGATGCCTGCCGTGGCCCCGGCCCCGGCCGCCACCGAGCAGCCGCATATGGCCGAGAGTCGGCCCGTGTGGGCCTTCACAAAGGCGGTGACGATGTGTGAGAGGGCTATGGCTTCGAGCACGGTCTTCTCGTCGGCATCGTCGATGAAGTCCTTGACCGCCCAGATGGGCAGTATGGCAGTCAGCCCGTGGTTGCCCGATCCGGCGGAGCTCATGGCCGGGAGCGGCACGCCGGACATGCGGGCGTCCGCCGCGCTGGAGGCGAGAATGCGCGCTGCCAGGACCATGTCCTTCTTGATCAGCCCTTGGCGCACCAGCCGCTCGAGGGTCTTGCCCACGCCAAGGCCCAGCCCGTACTTGAGACCCTGCTCGGCCAGACGCATGTTCACATCGACCCCTTCGCGCACAAAGGCGAGGTCTGCCTCGTCCAGGTCATCGGTCAGGGCCATGATTTCGGTCAGGGAGAGTCCCTTGAGCCATTCCTCCATCTCCACGAGTCTGGCGTGGCCGTCCTCGCCGTGGGGCTTGAGCAGCGGGCTTGGCACAGGCCGTCCGTTGAGGGTCAGGCTGGTGATATTGTCGTGCAGCCCCTCGATAACGCTCTCGGCCACATCGTCGCCGCGCCGGATCACGCTGCGTACGAAGAGTCCGTGGCGGTCCTTGAGCAGCGAGACGGTGATCTTCCCGGCGGCAAGGGTGGCCTTGGCCTCGGCCACATGGCTGTCAAGAATGGGGCGGAGCACTTCGAGGCGCAGGGAGGGATCGCCGCCGGATGCGCCCAGGGCGGCGGCCATGTCCAGGCCCGAGAGCCCGCCTGTTCCGGGAATGGAGACGGCCAAGCCGTTCTTGTAGACGTTGGGGTCCAGGAATATTTCCATGGAATCGAATCCCGTGTCGGGCAATATCGACACGGCGGCCGCAGCGCCCAGGGCGATGGCCACCGGCTCGGTGCAGCCCAGGGCCGGGGCCACCTGCATCGAAAGAACATCCTTGACCGAGAAGGGCATGGTCAGTTGCTCCTGGCTGTGCTTTTGGGACATGACGCACTCAGGTAGCACACCTCGCACCCGCCTGCATAGGGATAGGGCGTGAGTACCGCGTATTTCCGGTTGACCGTGCCCTCCTGGTTCCAGGTCAGCCCCAGCTCGGAAAAGGCTCCGAGTACGCCCTCGCCGGGTCTGGGGAGCGGCGCACAGTTGCCGTCAGAAAGCTCGGGAACAAAACCCTGGGCCGCGCTCATGACCATGGTGATGGCCAGGGCGTGGAAGAGCAGGCCATGGGTGGGCGAGTCCTGCCAGACGCCTTCAATGGTGTCCTCGACCTCTTGATCAAGGAAGATAAGCAGAAAGCTGCCCGCTCCGTCGGGGTTGGTCAGCTTGTATGCCTTGAGGTTGTTGGCGGCCCATTTGTCCCAGAAAGGTTCGAACTCTTCCATCGCCTCGTGGTCCACGCGGGTTTCCCCAGCGATTTCCATAAAGTACATGATGTCGAACTCGGGCATGGGTGAAAGGGGGGTGATCTCGTATGCGGCCATGGATGGTCTCCTCGTGTGGTGTCATGGAAGGATACTGTGGATACCCGTTTTCGCCTCGGGTCTCAAGTCGTATGAGCATGTGGCGGATGGGGGGAAGAGCCGCGCCTCGGGGCGGAAGGGAGGGGGTGATTCCCGGCGTTGTGAAGGGTGCGCGAATGTGCTACATGCCTGTCGGCGGCCGCCCCTGCGGCCAAAGGAGCCCAGGAACACTACCCATGAACGAGATCAGGATTTCCGTTACGCTGTCATTGGATGAGACGCACCCCGAGGATGCCTACATCGACTTCAACTTGTCGGTGGACGGTCAGTTCCTGCACGAGCCCAATGTGTATGTGGACCCTGTGGACCTCGTCACCTCCTCAACCATGTCCGGCGAGTTCTTCATCTACACTTGCGACTGCGGCGATCCCTCCTGCCTGGGCATCGACGACGGTGTCGTGGTTTCGCATACTGCCGACACGGTCAAGTGGCGGCTGCGCAACCCCATCTCCTGGCCTGCCGAGGAGCCTATGCCCGACTGGACCCACGACGCAGAGTTCGTCTTTTCTCGTGAGCAGTACGTCCAGCAGGTCGCCCTGGCTCTGGACCACGCCAAGCGGCTGGCGCGGGGATTTGCCGTGAAAGGCGTCCTCTGGGCCGGGCCGGATCTGTCCGTGGAGGGGCTCATGGCCTTGGAAATGCCCCAACAGGGAGGTTTCTACGCGGCGGACATGGACGAGCAGGTGGTCCACTGAGCTACGGCCGCCTCTCCCCGCTGATTGATCCTGTGATGCCGTAAGTTGGCTCGCTGCGGGCTTTCCGGTTCTTGTGGCGGGTTTTCCTTCCCCCTTATTCCACGGGCACCTTGACCACCACCTTGTGCACCTCGCCGCCTGAGAGCATGGGCATGTGAGCATCCTCGGGAAAGTGGATGGCGATCATGCCGGGCGATACCGTTGTCCATGCCTCGGGCTTGTCGTGGTAGAAGGCTACATCCGTTCGCGTATCTGTCTCTGCTGTGGCCGGGCCGAGGTCGGGCCGCGCCTTCCAGCCGATGGTCTCGCAACCGCTCAGGACATGGTGGATGTCGATATAATGGTCATGGGTCTCCATGAGAGCTTCCATGGGGGTCCGGCCTGACCCCTTGGCGATCATGGCATAAAGCGGGCCGTCAATGTCCACCCGGCCCAAGGGCAAGGCGGACAGGTCGCTTCTGCGCAGAAAGTCGAAGGCGGCCCGGAAGCGGGGATTGAGGGCTGCGTAACGGTCGGCGTTTGCCAGGGTGTCCAGAATCACGGAAGCCTCGCTGGTTGCGGGTGGATTTTTATCGATTCAATCACATCCTGTCCTTGAAGGGAAGCGGGCAGTGGTGCCTGAGTGGGGCGGTCGTCGGCGGGTGGACGCTCGGGCCGCGTGCGGGTAGCATCAGAAATGCAACATCGAATCAAACACAGGAGAAGTGACTTCCCATGAAAAAACATATCATGATCACCGGAGGCAACAAGGGTATCGGCCTGGAAACCACCATGTTGTTCATCGAACGAGGCTGCCGCGTCACCGTCGTGGCCCGTGATTTTTCCAGCTTCCCGCTGGCCGGGAACGCTGCCGTCACGGCCGTGGAGTACGATCTGAGCGATGTGGAGGGCATCCCTGCCCTGGTGGCCCGGCTCGACCCCGTGGACGTACTGGTCAACAACGCGGGCGTCATGTACGCCCTGCCCTACGACCAGTATCCAGAAGACAAGGTGCGTACCATCCTGCGTCTCAACCTGGAGTCTCCGGCCGCCCTGATTCGCGAGACGGCCCGACACATGACCGCCCAGGGCCATGGCCGCATCGTCAACAACGCGTCCATCGCCGGGCAGATCGGCCACCCGGACATCTGGTACGGCGTGACCAAGGCCGGGCTGATCAACCTGACCAAGAGCTTTGCCAAGCTCCTCGGCCCGAGCGGGGTGGTGGTCAATGCCGTGGCCCCCGGCCCCGTGGAGACCGACATGCTTCATGTCATCCCCGAGGCCCGGAAAAAGGCGATTCTCCAGGCCGTGTACACCGGCCGTTTCGCCAGGGCCGAGGAAGTGGCCCGGGCCATTCTCTGGCTGGCCACCGACTGCCCGGAATACATTAACGGCACCTGCCTGGACATCAACAACGGGTCGTTTCCGAGGTAGCCGGGGAGCGCAAGCCGACACGGCGAAAAAGAGGGGAGGGCCGCCATGGCCTTCCCCTCTTTGTGCTCTCGGATGTGGGGTGCGGGTTATTCCACCGGGGTACGTCCGGCCTGAAGCGCGGCCAGCAGCGATTCATCCAGGGAGGGATGGGGGAAGACGATGGAGTGCAGGTCGTCGGCGGTCCAGCCCTGGCGCACGATCATGGTGGCCGGGGTGGTCAGGCGGGACACATCGTGGCCCACGGCCGTGATCCCTGCCACGCGGCCTTTGGCCCAGATCACCTTGACGAATCCCTGGGTGGCGGCATGGGCCTGGGCCATGGGATTGGCTGCCAGGGGAGCGCGGGAAACCTCGCACCCCTCGTCGGCCAGGTGGACTTCGCTCTCCATGCGGCCCACGCGCATGACCTCGGGTGCGCCGTAGAGCACACTGGGCACCGGCCCGGAGTCGTAGGGGGCGTCGGTCTTTCCGGCCACCAGGGCGGCCACGTAATGGCCCTGATGCGATGCGGCGTGAGCCAGCTGGATGATGCCGTTGACATCGCCCACGGCGTGGATGCCCGGCGCGGCCCGGAGGCGGTCATCCACCTCGATGCGCCGCATGGGGGTGGCGATGCCCACGGTTTCGAGGCCGAGCCCGTCGGTCGTCGGGCCGCGTCCCACGGCCACCAGGATGATGTCGGCCGCGAGCTTCTCGCCTGTGTCCAGGGTCAGCTCGCCTTGGCCGTCTGCGGTTCGGACGCCGGATACCCGTTTGTCGAGCAGTACGTCCCATTTCCACCGCTTGAAGATGGTCAGGAGGGCGGCCGAGACCTCGGGGTCTTCCAGCGGGGCAACCCGGTCCATGGCGTCGATGACCGTGACCCTGGCCCCGAGGCGGTGGGCCACCTGGGCCATCTCAAGGCCGATGAAGCCTGCCCCGACCACGATGAGGGAGGCGGGCATGGTCTTCATGGCCAGGAACATGTCCGAGTCGAGCACGCACTCACCGTCCGGCTCAAGGCCCGGAAAGAAGATGGGCTTGGACCCGGTGGCAATGACGACATTGGCGGATGTAAGCGTCCTGGTTCCGTCGGCCGTCTCGACCTCCACCGTGCCTTGGCCCGCCAGTCTGCCCATTCCTTCCACCAACTCCACGCCGAGCTTGCCAAGCTGCATGACCATGGCCTTGCGTGTGCCCGCCAGATGTTTGGTCACGCGGGCCTGGAGGGCTGGGAAGTCCACGACCACCTCGCCCGAGGCGACCTTCATTCTGGCCTGGTTGTGCAATTCGTCGATGGCGGACGTGGCGCCCAGCCACAGCTTGGTGGGGATGCAGCCCCGGTTGAGGCAGGTGCCGCCGAGAAAGCCCTTTTCCACCAGGGCGACCTTCAGGCCATGCCCGGCCGCGGCCACTGCCGCGTCGAATCCGCCCGGACCTCCGCCCAGGACCACGAGATCATAGGTCATCGGTCAGCTCCATGGCGCGGGCGGCGCGGGTCTCGTCGAGACGGGAGACCGGCAGGGTGCGCGGAGCGGCCTGAACGGCTGCCGGGTCTGTGGCCGCCAGCTCGGCGATACTGATGAGGGCGTCGATGAACTGGTCCAGGGTCTCCTTGTTCTCTGTCTCGGTGGGCTCGATCATGATGGATTCCGGCACGATGAGCGGGAAATAGACCGTGGGGGCGTGGTATCCCTTGTCCAGGAGCGCCTTGGCAATGTCCAGGGCGCGTACGCCGGTTTTGGCCTGTTCGGCCGCGCTGGCAACGAATTCGTGCATGCAGATGCGGTTGAAGGGAATCTCGAAGTGTTTCTCAAGCCGCTTGCGCATGTAGTTGGCCGCCAGCACGGCGTTTTCCGTGGCCCGAATCAGCCCGGCGCGGCCCAGGCGCAGGATGTAGGCATACGCCTTGAGCACAACGCCGAAGTTGCCGTAGAAAGGTGCCACGTAGCCGATGGATTTCGGGTAGTCGTAGTCGAGGAAGAACTGGCCGTCTTCGAGCTTGACCACCCGCGAGATGGGCAGGAAGGGTTCAAGTTTTTCGCACACGCCCACCGGGCCAGAGCCGGGACCGCCGCCGCCGTGGGGGGTGGCGAAGGTCTTGTGCAGGTTGAGGTGGACGATGTCGAAGCCCACGTCGCCTACGCGCATCTTTCCCATGACCGCGTTGAGGTTGGCTCCGTCGTAGTAGAGCAGGGCGTCCACCTCTCGCAGCAGGCGGACGATCTCGGGCAGGTTCTTCTCGAACAGGCCCAGCGTGTTGGGGCAGGTCATCATCATGCCCGCCACCTCGTCATCCAGCACCGCGGCCAGGGCGGCCGGGTCCACAATGCCGTCCACAGACTCCACCGAAACCACGGTGTAGCCCGCGATGGCCGCAGAGGCCGGGTTGGTGCCGTGGGCCGAGTCGGGTACGATGATCTTGGTTTTCCTGTTGCCCTTGTCCTTGTGATAGGCGGCCATGAGCATGACGCCGGTCAGTTCGCCGTGGGCCCCGGCCATGGGGTGCAGGGTGAAGGCGTGCATGCCCGTGATCTCGCAGAGCAGCCGCTCGGTTTCGTGCATGACCTCAAGGGCTCCCTGGCATTGGCCGCCCGCGCCCTGGAGCTGGGGCAGCACCGGGTGCAGCCGGGTGAAGCCGGGCAGGGCGGCCGCCACCTCGGTGAACTTGGGGTTGTATTTCATGGTGCACGAGCCGAGCGGGTAGAAGTTGCCGTCCACCCCGAAATTGCGTTGGGAGAGCCGGGTGAAGTGGCGTACCACGTCAAGCTCCGAGGCCGAGGGCAGCCCTATGTCGCCCCGGCGCAGAAGGTCGGACGGGATGAACGCCTCCTCGGACTTGCCTTCGCAGGGCCAGCATCCTTCTCGGCCGGCCACGGATGTGTCGAATATTGTCTTCATCTGAGCACCCCCCGGAGCATTTCGGCGAAGATGCCGATCTGCTCCTCGCTGGTCTTTTCGGTGCAGGCCACGAGTAGGCCGTTTTCCAGTCCTTCGTAATACCTGCCCAGCGGAAATCCGGGTACAAAGCCCCGTTCAGTCAACCGGGCGATGACCGTAAAGGCGTTGACCGGCAGGTTCACGGCGAATTCGTTGCCAAAGGGGCCCTTGGTGAGCATGGACACGCCGGGGATGGCCGTGAGCCGTTCAGCGCAGAGGTGGGCGCGTTCCACCGAGAGTCGGGCAGCGCGTTTAAGCCCCAGTTCGCCGAGGGCGCACATGTGTACCAAGGCCCGCAGGGCGCACAGGGACTGGTTGGAGCAGATGTTTGAGGTGGCCTTCTGGCGGCGGATGTGCTGCTCGCGGGCTTGCAGTGTCAGCACGTAGCCGGTGCGGCCTTCGTCGTCCACGGTGCGGCCCACGATACGGCCGGGCATCTGGCGGATCATCTCCTTGGTGCAGGTCATGATGCCAAGGTAGGGGCCGCCGAAGGACAGGGGCAGCCCCAGGGACTGGCCCTCGGCCACGGCCACGGCCGCGCCCATTTCGCCCGGTGTCTTGAGCAGGGCCTGGAGCACGGGGTAGGCCGAGATGACGGCCACGGCCCCTCTGGCCCTGGCAGCGGCAAAGAGGTCGGTGAAGTCGTTGATGGCCCCGAAGAAATTCGGATTCTGGACGAGCACGGCGGCGGTGTCATCGTCCAGGGCCGCCGTAAGTCCGGCCAGGTCGGTCTGGCCGTCAAGATGGGGAACGGTGACAAGCTCAAGGTCCAGGTTCGAGGTATAGGAGCCGAGCATGACCCGGTAGATGGGGTTGAGCCCCTCGGAGACGATGATCTTGCGCCGCCTGGTTTTGCGTACCGCCATCATCAGCGCCTCGTAGAGCGCGGTTCCTCCGTCGTAGACCGAGGCGTTGGCGCATTCCATGCCCAGCAGCCGGGTTACGGCGGTCTGGTATTCGAAGATGGCCTGGAGCGTTCCCTGGGATGCCTCGGGCTGGTAAGGCGTGTAGGCGGTGTAGAATTCGCCGCGCATGGTCAGTGCGTCCACCGCGGCCGGGATGTAATGGTCGTAGAATCCGGCCCCGAGGAAGCTGGTGCGGTCAATGGCGTTTTTGCCAGCCAGGGCTTCCAGCCTGGCCAGGACTTCCATCTCGCTCAATCCTTCGGGGATGTCGAAGCTGGCCGGGCGCATCTCGGCCGAGATCTCGGCAAAGAGGTCGCCGATGGAGGCGACTCCGATGGCGGCGAGCATTTCCCTGACTTCATCTTCGGTATGGGGAACATAGGGCATGGGCTATACCTGCTGGGTGGTGGTGAAAATCAAAGCGGCCGGAGCAGGTGCGCTCCGGCCGAAAATGTGGCGCTAGTGGCTCTCGGACTCGACCACGGCGGCGTAGCCCCTGGCATCGAGCAACCCCTCGGGAGCGGCCGCGATGCGGAACTTGAGCAGCCAGCCGTCGCCGTAGGGAGCCTCGTTGACCTTTTCCGGGGCGTCTTCCAGCGACTCGTTTATCTCGATGACTTCGCCCGCCACCGGGGCGTATATCTCGCTGGCCGCCTTGACAGACTCGACCGAGCCCATCTCGGCTCCGGCCTCGAAGGTGTCACCCACTCCGGGCAGTTCCACGAAGGTCAAATCGCCCAGTTGCTCCTGGGCGAAGTGGGTGATGCCCACCGTGGCCACATCGCCCTCGATGCGGCACCATTCATGGGATTTGGCGTAGAGAAGATTGTCGGGAATCATGGTGGTTCATCTCCTTAAAAATAATATGTCGGAAGAAAGCTGATCGACAAAAGCTATCCTGTAAACGTACCACGCTCCAATGCCGTTGGAAATAGTAAAAAATATGACGCTTTTTCTGCCCGTATGTCCATTTTCCGAATTTTGTGTGTCGGTCGCCAAAAATATGACACCCATCCACTTGCCAGAGGATGTCTCATGGTGTGGTATAAAGTGATACGAACACCGTTGACCATGGCACGTTGCGCATGTACCCTCCTTCATGCGTATGATTGGCGATTCTACTGTCGACGGCCGTGAAGCCGCGTCCAACATGGGAAACCAGCCAGACTGTCCTTCGCGTGTGTCCGTGGAGGTTGGCGGCAGGGTGTGGGTTCTCGAGCGCGAGGCCGACATGGAGGCGCTGTGGGATCGGATGGGCGAGGGCGACATGGGCGAGGACGAGCGGCTGCCTTACTGGGCCGAGGTCTGGCCCGCCAGCGTACTGCTGGGGCGGCATATTCTGCGCAACGCGGATACGCTGCGCGGCAGGCCCTGCCTGGATATGGGTTGCGGTCTGGGACTGACCGGCATCCTTGCCAGCCATGCCGGAGCGCGGGTGGTGGCCTTTGACTACGAGTGGCCCGCCGTGCGATTCGCCCGTGGCAACGCGGCCCTGAACAGTGTTCCCCAGCCGTTGTGGACGCTTATGGACTGGCGCGAGCCTGCCGTGCGCGTCAACGGCTTCGACTTTATATGGGGCGGCGATGTGCTCTACGAAAAGCGGTTCTTTGAGCCGATCATCCGTCTGTTTCGCCAAGCCCTGGCCCCAGGCGGCAGGATATGGATCGGCGAGCCGGTGCGCAGCGTGTCCAGGCCGGTGTGGGAGATGGTGCGGCGTCATGGTTTTTCGGCCGAACTGCTGACGGTGGAGAAAGTGGTCCTGTGCGGCCAGAACGCCACGGTAAATTTGTGGGAAATGACCATACCCTGAACGCAACCTGATCGGAGGGAAGCATGGGCAAGACCATTCGTTTCGGCGTGTCTCTGGATTCTGAACTGCTGGAAAAATTCGACCAGCACTGCGAGGAGCGCAGCTATCAGACCCGCTCCGAGGCCATCCGCGACCTGATTCGCAACACTCTGGTCCAACGCGAATGGGAGCAGGCCGAAGGGGATCTTGCCGGAACCCTCACCCTGGTCTACGACCACCACAAGTCGGGCCTCTCGCAGAAGCTGACAGAGATCCAGCACGATCACCATCAGGTCATCCAGTCGTCCCTGCATGTCCATCTGGACCACCACAACTGCCTTGAGGTGATCATTCTCAAAGGCGACGCCGACGCCATCAAGACTCTGGGGCAGCAACTCATCTCAACCAAAGGCGTCAAACACGGCAATCTTGCCCTGACCACCACGGGCAAGGACCTCATTTAGCCCGGCCCGCCGACAACGCTTCGGCGGCACGGCTTCACCCTCTTCCGGCGTGGTCACGTCCGTCGTGTCCCCGTGCCCGGAGATAACGGAAGAAAGAGACATGGAAGACGTACAAAAGCATGTGGCGGACATCGCCATGCCCATCGACCGGGTGGGCGTCAAGGGGCTTCGGCTGCCCATCATCGTCCGCGACCGCGAGTCGGGCATCCAACACACCGTGGCCCAGGTCTCCCTGTCCGTGGACCTGCCTGCCGAGTTCAAGGGGACGCACATGAGCCGGTTCGTGGAGGCCCTGGAGCATTGGTCCGGCGAGCTGGACTACAACACCTTCCTGACCCTGCTCGACGACATCGTGGGGCGGCTCCAGGCCCGCAGCGCCCATGTGCGCTTCGTGTTCCCGTACTTCCTGCGGCGCAAGTCGCCCGTGAGCGGGGCCGACTGCCTCATGGACTACACCTGCCGGGTGGACGGCGAATACCGCGACGACACCCTGACCTTCACTCTGGGCGCGGACGTACCGGTCATGACCGTATGCCCCTGCTCCAAGGCCATCTCGGACGAGGGTGCCCACTCCCAACGGGCCGAGGTACGCATTCAGACCCGGTTCAAGGGCTTCCTCTGGCTTGAGGACATCATCGAAATCGGTGAGCGGGCCGGGTCGTGCCCGGTTTACTCGCTGCTCAAGCGCGAGGACGAAAAGTTTGTCACTGAACACGCCTTCGCCAACCCCGCCTTTGTGGAGGACGTGGTCCGCGCCGCAGCCCAGGGACTGGAGGAACATCCCCAGATCCGCTGGTACCGCGTGGAGGTGGAGAGCTTCGAGTCCATCCACAATCACTCGGCCTTCGCGGTTATTGAAAGCGGGGGTTGATCCGTGTAAGGGGAGGGATAATCACCGACCCGAGGAGTCGATCATGAAACGCATTGCCATGCTCACCCTGGTTCTGATGACCGTTGCCTTTGCCCTTTGCGTGACCGAGGCCCGTGCAGGGGAGGCCAAGCCCTGCCACGTCCACTTCACCGTGATCCCCGCGGTCATGCCAGACGGCTCTGACCCTGGGCCGGCCCTGGTCGAATTCCGGGCCGAACTGATCCGTCTTGCGGGCGGCTATACCGAACTCGGCCCGTCTCGCGGCGGCAAGATGCACCCCGAGGGCATCGTCCACGAGGAGAACATCGCCTTTGTCGTTGGCGCGGATCGCGACCTGAGCGGTCAGATCAAGACGCTGACCCGGCGTCTCTTCGGCGAGGCCAACGTGTTTATCCTGGCCTGGCCCGGCTCGGCCACCTTCTAGGCGGCTTGCCTCCCGCGTCGGGACAGGGTATGGTTATTCCTGGCTGCTTCCCCGAAGCCGAAGAGGGGGTCTCACAACATGTCCGACATCAGCCTTTCCGCGCTCTCGGCGCTCTCAACGGTCCAGCAGGTCTCGGCCAACAACATCGCCAACGTCAACACCGAGGGCTTCAGGGCCAGTTCGGTGACGCTCGAATCCGGTCCCGGGGACCAGGGTGTCCGCGTTTCGGCCATTCGCGAGAGTTCCGCGCCCGCGCCCTTCATCGGCGGAGTGGAGGGGGCCAACACCGACATCGCCACCGAGATGGTGGACATGATCACCACGGGCCACGCCTTTTCGGCTAATACGGCGGTGGTCCGCGCCTCCGAGGAGATGACCGGCCATCTGTTGAACATGATTGTCTGATCCCGGCTTGACAGTTCCGCATCCCGTGTCTTACGGTAGATAATGGCCCGTTTGTGTGCACTGCGAATCCGGTGCGGCGCAACGCGGGCCATACTTGCGCTCAACCCGAGAGGAAGAAAATGAACAAGACCGTCAGGACCGATTTCGACGTTATCATCGTGGGCGGTGGCCCGGCAGGGCTTTTTGCCGCATACCATCTGGCCGAGCACGGCGAGCTCGACGTGCTGGTCATCGAAAAGGGCAAGCGGCCCCTGGCCCGCAACTGTCCCATTTCCGGCGACCAGGAGTGCATCAAGTGCCGCCCCTGCAACATTCTCAGCGGCATCGGCGGGGCAGGGCTCTTCTCCGACGGCAAGCTCAATTTCATCCATACCCTGGGCAAGACCGACCTGACCCAGTTCATGGGCGTGTCCGAGGCCAGGGCGCTCATCGACGAGACCGAGGCCATCTTCAACCGCTTCAACATGGACGGCAAGGTCTTCCCCACGGACATGACCAAGGCCGAGGAAATCCGCAAGCAGGCCCGCAGGGTGGGCATCGACCTGCTGGTCATCAAGCAGAAGCACCTGGGCAGCGACAATCTGCCCGGCCATATCGCGGCCATGGCCGAGTATATCCAGGACAGGGGCGTGACCTTCCACACCTCGGAGACGGTCAAGGATGTGTCGGTCAGCCACGGCCGCGTCACCGGGGTGATCACCAACCGGCAGGAATATACGGCAAGGAACGTCATCCTGGCGCCGGGCCGGGTGGGGGCCGAGTGGGTGGGCTCATTGGTGCGCAAACACGGCATCGAGGTCTCTCAGCGCGGTATCGAGGTGGGGGTGCGGGTGGAGGTGCACAACGAGATCATGCAGGACATCTGCTCGGTCATCTACGACCCGACCTTTTTCGTGCGCACCACCAAGTACGACGATCTGACCCGCACCTTTTGCACCAACTACGGCGGATTCGTGGCCCTGGAGAACTATCAGGATTTCGTCTGCGTCAACGGGCACGCGCTCATGAACACCAAGTCCGACAACACCAACTTCGCCTTCCTCTCCAAGGTTGTGCTCAACGATCCGGTGGAGGACAATCAGGCTTACGGTGAGGCCATCGGGAGGCTGGCCACCCTGATCGGCGGAGGCAAGCCCATCCTGCAACGGTACGGCGACCTGCGCCGGGGCCGCCGCTCCACCTGGGACCGTATCCGCCACAGCTACATTGAGCCGACCATGAAGAACGCCATTCCCGGCGATATCGCCATGGCCCTGCCCGAGCGTATTCTGACCAACCTCATGGACGGCCTGGAGAAGCTCAACAATGTGGTGCCCGGCGTGTCCAACGACGAGACACTGCTCTATGCCCCGGAGATCAAGTTTTTCGCCACCCAGGTGGAAACCCGTGCACACCTGGAGACAGCCGTTGAGGGCCTCTTTGTGGCGGGCGACGGCCCCGGGGTGGCGGGCAATATCGTGGGCGCGGCCGCCACGGCCCTGGTTCCGGCCAAGGAGATCCTGCGCCGGGCGTAGGAATCGCCGTCCATAAAGTGATGAATACAGCCCGGCCGGTCCGGGCTTTTCATTTTCTGACGATTGGGCTAGCCTGTGTCTGGATGGGATACAACCAGCTCACGGGGATCGTATGCGTATCGCCTTTCGTCTGCTTGCCCTTGTCCTGTGCCTGATGGCCGTACCGCTGTCCGCGTCGGCCAATGAGGACGGCGACACCCTTCTGGTCGTGTATCTCGAGTTCCCTCCCTATTATTACACCACTTCCACCGGCAGGCCGGAAGGCTTCCTGCTGCGCAAGACGGCCAACATCCTGCGCGTGGCCGGGATCAAACCCAGGTTCCAGTCCATGCCCGCCAAGCGGATTCTGCAACTCATGCACTCCGAGGAGCCGGTCTGTTCCATCGGCTGGTTCAAAACCCCGCAGCGGGAACAGTATGCACAATTCTCCCGGCCGATATACCAAAACAAGCCGTTGGAAGTGCTTTATCTGATCAACAACAACGACATATGGGACAGCACGCATACCCTGGCCGGTATTCTTGCCGACCACTCCATCAGCTTGGGAGTGCTTGAAGGGTATTCGCTGGGTGCGCCGGTTGACGAGGCCATCGCCCGGGCACGTCCAGGCATGGCACGGGTTAATGGCGATTACGCCCAACTGGTCCGCATGCTGGCCATGGAGCGGTTCGACTGCATCCTTGTCGCTCCAGAAGAGAAGGATTCCCTGATCCGTGTCAACGGACTGCCCGCGGATATATTTGGCAGCAGAGCCCTGCCGGACATCCCTTCGGGCAACATGCGCCACCTCATGTTCAGCCGAGGAGTGCCTGCCAGTGTCATCGAGCGCGTAAACCAGGCCATCAAGGCCGTTGATACTGTTGACATCCCCCGCTGAGGTCCAGTGTCGTTTCACCGGATATCCATTCCCTCTCACAGCTCCGGCGCAGGTTCTTAAGCGGGCCAATGTTGTCCGGACCTGTTGACACGCCGTCATTTTGTTGACAGTGATGGTCAAGGTGCAGATAAGGCCATGCGGGGCAGCCCCCTTTGGCAGAATTTCCACGCCATTACGCAAGGAGAAGTGATGCTCAAATTGGATGGCATCATCGGCGGCAGTTCCGCCCTGGCCCAAGTGTTCAAGGTGCTGGCCAAGGTCGCGCCTACGGACAGCACCGTGCTCGTTACCGGCGAATCCGGCACGGGCAAGGAGCTGTTGGTGCGCGCCCTGCACCGCAACAGCACCCGCCGCGACAACGCCTTTGTGCCCATCAATTGCGGGGCCATTCCGCGGGAGCTTCTTGAATCCGAATTGTTCGGCCACGAGAAGGGCGCCTTCACCCACGCCATCCGCACCCGTCCGGGCCGGTTCGAGCTGGCAGACGGCGGTACCATTTTTCTCGACGAGATAGGCGAGATGGATCTGAGCCTGCAGGTCAAGATTTTGCGTGCCCTGCAGGAGAAGGAAATCGAGCGGGTCGGCGGCACTTGTGTCAAGAAGGTGGATGTTCGCGTGGTGGCCGCCACCAATCGCGATCTTGAGGAAGAGGTTCGGACCGGACGGTTCCGCGAGGATCTCTTCTACCGGCTCAACGTCATCCCTCTGCATCTGCCGCCCCTGCGCGAGAGGGGGGGCGACATCCTGCTTCTGGCCCAGCATTTTCTTTCCTCCCATTGCAAGACCAAGGACCGCAAGCCCCTGACCCTCTCGGAACGCGCCCGCGAGATGCTTTTGACCTACTCCTGGCCGGGCAATGTCCGCGAGCTGGAAAACTTCATGGAGCGGCTTTCCATCCTCTGCGATGCCGGTGAGGTCACGCCCGAGGATCTGCCGGACAAGATGTTTCACGACATCGGCGAAAAGCCGCTGCGCAAGGTGGTCGAAGTGGAGTCCTTGCGGCCAGCTGGGTTTGTCTGGCCTACGCTCAAGGATATGGAGGACAAGGGGCTCAAGCTCAAGGACTTCATTGAAACCATTGAGGGGAGGCTGTTGGAAGAGGCGCTGGATCAGTGTGACGGTGTCAAGAACAAGGCCGCAGAGATGGTCGGGATCAAACGCACGACCCTCATTGAGAAGCTGAAGAAACGGGATCTGCTGTGACCCGTCGCCCATGGCTGCATTATCTCCGATGCGCCGTGTAGCACGACAATTGCATAACTGCTCGACGTGACTGTGAAAAGAGCCAAATTCACCCCCTGGCCCGTTGCGCTGGCCCTGATTGCCTGGTTGTGCCTGCCTGATCCGGCGGCGGCCCTGCGCGTGAATTTTGCCTCTCAGGGGGATTCTGACAGGCTCACTTTTTCTTTTGATTCCGGCTCTTTGCCTGAAAATTCAGTGCGTCGGACAGGCCCGCGGGAGCTTCGGGTCCAACTCCCGGCGACCATTTGGGATACCGAGCCTCGGCCAGGAACCAAGGATATGCCGGGCAAATTGGTGGAGGCCATCCGTTCCGACGACGAGGGCGTCCTCATCACCACCAAGACCGATGCCTTTGGCTTCATCAGTCTGCCCACTCCGGGCAGGCCGGAGTTTGTGCTTCAGATTTTCCGCGACCCCATCGGAGCGCGCTGGCGTCCGCCGTCCGAGGCTGCTCAGGCCCCCAGGCCGACCGCAGAGCCCGCCGAGGCTGCGGAGCCGACCTCCGAAGCCGTCCCGGTGCAAGGGAGTGGGCCTGCCGAAACCCAGCTGCCCCCGGAATCAGGCGTTCCCGCCGACCGCCGCCCCTTCTTTGCCGTGCCTTATTCCGTGCGCACCGAGGTGGCTCCGCCTGGTGACGTGGCTGTTTCAGACGAGGCCCCGGTCCCTTCAGTCCCTGATGCGTCAGGGGCGCAGGTCCCCGCTCCGGTGGCTGCCTCCCCTGAACGGACAGGCGAGTATCCGGCATCGAGCGCCCTGCGATTCAGGGCCCAAAACCGGACGGCCGATGAGGTCAAGTTCGCGGAGCTGGCCGGTCCGTTTTCCGGCGGAGCCCAGGTGGTGGACGCCTCGCCCATCCCAGGGTCCGACGGTTCCATGGTGGGCGGCCACGTTGCGCCGCCTCCCGGTGCGGTTCAAATCGACCCGGGATTCCGGGAGCAGACCCAGGAGTCTGATGGCTTTCAGGCGGTGCCTGGGGACCCATCCCACCAGGAAGGCATGGCCGGAGATCTGGCCGCGCCGCCCGCCGTGGTGCAGGGTGCGCCGCCTCCGGTTCTGAGCCCTGAGGAGGCGGCCCAGGTGGCAGAGCAGGGCCCGGCGGTCACGGTGGAGCCTCTGGCCCAGGAGGCTCCGGCGCCCGAAGCGCTGCCCGAGCCCGAATCCGAAACTCCGGCAAGTATCAGGGAGCGGGAGTTGGCCGAGCAGGTCCAGGATGCCCAGTCCCTCATGTTCAGCGGCAAGCTGGGCGAGGCCCTGCCGCTTTTCGAAGATATTCTCAGACAGCCTGAGGTGCCTCTGGATATTCGCGAAGAGACGCTCTACGCTGTGGCCGACATCAAGAAACAGCTTTATGGTCATGACCTCTCAGGTCATTTCGGCGAGATCGCCCAGGCCTTCATCGAGGCCATGAACGCCAATCTTCAATCCACCCGTGTGCCCAGCTCCCTGCTCAACCTCGGCCTGCTCAACCTCCAGGTGAACAATTTTCCCGAAGCCAAGGCATATTTCAAGGTTCTGCAGGACAATTACCCCGATGACGACAACATCCCCTCCATCAGTTACTACTGGGGTGAATACTATTATCGCCGGGGCGAGTATCTCAAGGCAGCGGACCAGTTCCAGTATCTCATTCAGACCTATCCCGAGCACCAGTTGGCCAAACCCGCGTCCTATTATCTGGCCCAGTCCCTCAACCGGACCGGATTCGTGGAGCAGGCCTATCAGATCGTGGACTACATCGATAAACGCTGGCCGGATTATTACATGGAAAACATGGAATTTCTGCGGCTGGCGGGCGGTGTGGAGATGGCTCTTGAGAAGTGGGCTCAGGCCAAGGACCATTTCTTCACCTACTACAACCTCAATCCAGAGAGCGAGGGCGCGGATGTGGTTCTGGCCCGCATCGGCGACATCTACTTGCATCTGGGTGAAAAGGACGCGGCAAAGCAGATATATGAGCGGACCGTGCTGGAATTCCCGACCAAGGAAGGCGGGCTGGTGGCCAGCATGCGTCTGGCCGAGGAGGGCATCTATGACGACCCGTCCATGATGGATATGGTCAGCGTCTTCGATCGGCCTTACAACCTGCGTCCCGAGCGGATATACCAACAGATAGTGGAACAGTTCCCGGACAGCCCGCTGGCCCCGGTGGCCCAACTCAAGCTGGCCATGTGGTATGCCTTTAACCGCCAGTATCCCGAAGCCCTGGGCGCTGCCCAGGATCTCATAGAGAAGTATCCCTCCAGTCCGCTGGTGGCCAGGGCGCGCTCCCTGGGCGACTCGGTCTTTGCCTTGGCCGTGCCCGGCATGGTTGCCGAGGAGCGCTTTGGCAGGGTCGTCAGATACTGGGAGACTTACGACTTCATCGGGCAGGAAGATACCAAGGTCGACGATGCGGTCATTCTTCAGGTGGCCCTCAGCTACTCGCGGATAGGCAAGCCGGAAAAGGCCCTTGAGCTGATCAGGCCCTACCTGGTGCCAGAGCAGAAGCCCGGCGTGTCCGACGAGGCTCTGGGGCTTGCCGTGAATATCTATCTCGACCAGCTGGCCTGGAAGGAGATAGCCGATGTGGTAGAGATGGCCCGGACCAACTGGTCCCTGTCGCCCGAGCGGCTGCGCCAGTTCGAGTACGCCAGGGCCATGTCGCTGCAGAATCTCGGGGAGGCGTCCAAAGCGCTGGTGATGTGGGCCGAGCTGGCCAAGGATGTCAAGGTGGACCCGGCTTTTCGCGCTTACGCCATGTACTATATGGCCAAGTCGGCCATGGAGGAGCAGGATCTTCGTCGGGTATTCGTCTATGCTCAGGAGGCGTTGTCCCTGCTGTTGCAGACCCGGGGCGATCCCGAGAAGGTCAAGGACGCCGTACTCATGTCCATCTATGCCACAGAGCGCTCCGGGCGCTACGAGGAGGCCCTCAAGTGGGCCAGGGAGTATGACCGCTACATTGACGTGGGCAATCCCGAGTGGGCCTCGACCCGGTTCAAGCTGGCGCGGATCTATCGCAAGGCAGGTGCCATGGACGAGTGGAAGCAGCTCCTGAGCGACATTGTCGAGAAAAAACCCGAGAGCCTTCAGGCCCAGTTGGCGAAATCGGCGTTGGACACCTATGAGTTGGAGCAGAAGGCGCAACAGTACGCACCCGCTCCACGCTAGGGAGAAGGAGAGAGTCATGGACAGACAGCCCGTTGTGGCCGGACGTTTCTACGATGCCGACCCGGCTCGTCTTGGTGCGGTGGTGCAGGGCCTTCTCTCGCCGCAAAGTTTTCCTGAAAAGCACGCACCCGAGGGCGCCCGGACCCTTCTGGCCATGGTGCCCCACGCCGGATACATCTACTCGGGCGGCGTTTGCGGCATGACCCTGGCGGGGGCGGCGCTGGCCAGCACTGTGCTGCTTCTTGGCCCCAATCATACCGGCCTTGGCCTTCCATTCGCCCTCTGGCCCGACGGCAACTGGCATATTCCGGGCGCAGCCCTTCCCGTGGACCAGGAGCTGGCCTCGCTCCTGCTCGCGGCCGATCAGCGCATCAAGGCGGACACGGCCGCCCACCTGCGCGAGCATTCCATCGAGGTCGTCCTGCCCTTTTTGCACCGGCTCGACCCGTTGGTGACCATGGTTCCCCTGGCCGTGGCCTCTCGCTCCTTTGCCGATCTTGAGGGGGTGGGGCGGGCCATTGGCCGGACCCTTGCGGCCTATTCCAGGCCGGTGTCCATGGTGGTCAGCTCGGATATGAGCCATTATGTGTCCCACGACGAGGCCCGGCGGCTCGACTCGCTGGCCCTTGATGCTGTGCTGGCCCTTGATCCGCGGGGCCTGTTCGACACGGTGCGCTCGCACTCCATCTCCATGTGCGGGGTGCTGCCCATGACCGTGGCCCTGTTCGCGGCTCTGGAAATGGGCGCGACCTGGGGGCACTTGGCAGCCTACGCCACTTCGGGAGAGGCGTCCGGCGATTTCGATCAGGTGGTGGGCTACGCGGGCGTGCTGGTGGGCTAGGGCGTCTGCCGAGAATCTTCGAACGCAAAAGGCGACCGTCCGGGGACGGTCGCCTTTGTTTTCATTCAGAGGAAGCGTCTAGCGGCGGCCACGGCCTCCGCGGTCGCCCCCGCGGTCGTCGCGACGGCCACGTCCGCTGCGATCATCGCGGCGTCCGCCGTCCCGGTCGCCGCGTGGAGCGGGGCGCTTGAACTCCTCAAGGTCAACCTCCTGCCCGGCCTGCTCCATCAGCCATGCCTTGCGGGAGAGGCGGATGCGTCCGCCGGGCTCAAGGGCGATGCACTTGACCCAGACCTCCTGACCGAGCTGGACCACGTCCTCAACGCGCTCGACCCGCTCGAAATCGAGCTGGGAGACGTGGAGCATGCCTTCCTGTCCGGGCAGGATTTCGACAAGGGCGCCCACTTCGAGCACCTTGCGCACCGTGCCGAGGTAGTTCTTGCCCGGCTCGGGTTTCTGGTCGTAGTAGAGGACCATTTCCTTGGCCTTTTCCATGGAGGCGAGGGTGGGGGCGAAGATGGAGATCTTGCCGGAATCCTCGATGTCGATGTCGGCCTCGGTTTCGGCGGTGATCGCCTTGATGTTCTTGCCGCCGGGTCCGATGACCGAGCGGATCTTCTCGGGGTCGATGTAGACCACGGCCATCTGCGGGGCCAGGTCGGAGAGTTCGGCGCGGGGCTCGGGCAGCACCTCGGCCATGTGGTCGAGGATGTGCAGACGGGCGTCCCGGGCTTGGCTGAGGGCCTTTTTCAGAACCTCGGACGGAATGCCCGAGATCTTGATGTCCATCTGGATGGAGGTGATGCCCTCGCGGGTTCCGGCCACCTTGAAGTCCATGTCGCCCAGGGCATCTTCGTCGCCGAGGATGTCGGTGAGCACGAAGAATTGGTCGCCTTCCTTGCACAGGCCCATGGCGATGCCCGCCACCGGGGCGGAGATGGGCACGCCCGCGTCCATCAGCGACAGGGTCGCGCCGCAGACCGAGGCCATGGACGAGGAGCCGTTGGACTCCATGATCTCCGAGACCACACGGATGGTGAAGGGGAACTCGTCCTGGTTGGGCAGCACCGGAGCGATGGCGCGTTCGGCCAGGGCGCCGTGGCCCACTTCGCGGCGGCTGGTGCCGCGCAGCATGCGGGCTTCGCCCACGCAATAGGGCGGGAAGTTGTAGTGGAGCATAAACCGCTTGGTGGCGTCGCCCAGCAGGGAGTCGTAGCGCTGCTCGTCGCGGGTGGAGCCCAGGGTGGCCACGGCCAGGGCGCTGGTCTCGCCGCGGCGGAACAGGCTGGAACCGTGGGTCATGGGCAGAACGCCGGTCTCGATGGAGAGGGGGCGCACCGTGGTGGTGTCGCGGCCGTCAATGCGCAGCCCTTCCTTGACGATGCGCTCGCGCACGATCTTCTTGGTCAGGTCGGCGACAACGTCGCCCACAGCCTTGAGCTTGGCCTCGTCGTCAGGAAACTTCTCGGCCACGGCTTCCTTGGCCTTCTGCTTGGCCGCGTCCTTGGCCGCGTAGCGGATCATTTTCTCCGGGGTGGTCACGGCGGTGCGCAGGTCGTCGGTGATGATTTCGCCGAGGAAGGCGACAAGCTCCTCGTCCTGCTTGGGCGGGGTGACTTCCATCTTGGGCACGCCGACCTTGGCGCGCAGTTCGTCCTGAATGTCAAAAAGGGGCTGGACCTGTTCGTGGCCCCAGGCCAGGGCGTCGGCCACCAGCTCCTCGCTGACGAAGTTGGCCCCGCCTTCGACCATGACCATGGCCTCGCGTGTGGCGGCGAAGACCAGATTCAGGCTGGAAAGCTCCTCCATCCCCTTGTAGGACGGGAAAAGGACAAACTGCTTGTCCACATACCCGACACGAGCGCCCACGATGGGGCCGAGGAAGGGCATCTTGGAGATGTGGGTCGCTGCCGAGGCGCCGGTCAGGGCCAGCACGTCGGGATTGACATGCTTGTCGGCCGAGAGGACCGTGGCGATGATCTGCACCTCGTCGGCAAAGCCCTTGGCGAACAGGGGCCGGATGGGTCGATCGATGAGCCTGGAGATCAGGGTTTCGCGCTCGGAAGGGCGGCCTTCGCGGCGGAAATAGTTGCCCGGCACGCGACCGGCCGCATAGGCCATTTCCTGGTAGTTGCAGGTCAGGGGGAAGAAGCCACGGTCCACTTCCAGCGGCTGGGTGGTGGAGGTGACCAGGATGACGGTGCCGCCGGACCGGATGGTCACGGCACCGCTGGCCTGACGGGCGTACTTGCCCGTTTCGATGGTGATGTCGATGCCGCCGACCGTGGTGGTCAGGCTGGTGCTGTCAAAGGGTTTCAGCATGGATAATCCTACCTTTCTTTAGGTAATGGGTGGATCACTTCCTGCGATTGACCCTCTTTGGGGTTAGCCGGCTTGGGGAGGAGCTTTTGGAGAGTTCGGACCGGAAATTCGTGTCCAAAAACGCCTTCCGCAGCCAACTAAACGTCGCGTGAGGGGGTCTTGCGCGGAGCAACAAAAGTCGGCTCCGCCGCAGAAAGTGACAAACAACCGGGGGAGGCTGGCGCCTCCCCCGACATCAGTGTTTCAAAGAACTACTTGCGCAGGCCGAGGCGACCGATCAGGTCGCGGTAGCGCTGGACATCCTTGTTCTGAAGATACTTCAGAAGCTTCCGGCGCTGTCCGACCATCTTCAGCAGGCCGGTGCGGGAGTGGAAGTCCTTTTTGTGGGTTTTGAAGTGTTCGGTCAGGTACTGGATGCGGGCGGTCAGCAACGCGACCTGGACCTCGGGAGAGCCGGTGTCGCCCTCGCAGGTCTTGTACTCTTCAACGATCTTCTGCTTGTCTTCGGCAGTCATGACCACAGCGGTATCCTCCTAATTGAGTGTTTCGTATCAAATAGCCTTCGGTGCGTCGGCGGGCGGGTCAGTCCTCGCCCCACAGACCTCTGAGAATGGCCCACCTGGGCTTACCGTCCTGGATTTTTGCCTCCACCAGGGCCAGCGGCGCTCCGTCGTGATCGAGCAGAAACGCCCGATCGCCGATGGTGCCGTAGAGCCCCCGGGCCGGATCGTCGGCTACGGGCAGCCAGGCCCCGTTTCTGACAAGTCCGGCCAGAGGCCGCGTCAGCGTGAAGCGGGGCCAGTGGGGCAGGGTGTCCCGCAGGGGGATCACCTTGTCCGCGAACGAGTCCGCATTCTCCAGAACGTCCGAGAGGTCGTGAGCCGCATCAAGCCCGAAGGGCTCGCTGCGCTCGCGGGTCAGGCCGGTCAGCACTGCGCCGCACCCCATTCGCATCCCCAAGCTGTGGACCAGGGATCGTATGTAGGTGCCCGCGGAACAGCTGACCCTGAACACCGCCTCCGGCATTCGCACGTCCAGCACTTCCACATGAGAAATAACAATGGGCTTTGTCTTGACCGGAGTTGCCAGTCCCTCGCGGGCCATGGCATACAGCGGCGTGCCCTCGTGTTTGGCAGCCGAATAGGCTGGAACTTCCTGCTCTGTCAACAGATTCCAGTGCAAAATTTCCTTTACGACATCCTCGGCGCTGGCCTCAACCGCTGTTTCGGAGACTATTTCCCCTTGAATATCATAGGTATCGGTGGAAAGTCCGAGCTTGAGCGTTCCGCGATAGGTCTTTGTCGCGCCGCTGAGGTATGTAGCCAGCTTGGTACCATGGCCGAGCAGAACGAGCAAGACCCCTTCGGCCAAGGGGTCCAGGGTTCCGGCGTGGCCGATCTTGAACTGCTTGAGCCGGTATTTGATGTCGTTGAGGCAGGCGGCCGAAGTGGGGCCGGACGGCTTGTTGAGGACCAACAGGCCGTCGAGCTGCTCGGCGCTGCGCTTTTTTCTGCGGCGACCCATCAGGCAAGCTCCAGGGATTTGGTAATGGCGTCCACCAGAAGGCGGCGGACTTCTTCAAGGGGAGCGGCAATGGTGCCGCCCGAGGCGTTGCGATGGCCTCCGCCGCCAAAGAGGGCGGCAATGGCCTGGACGTTGTCCTCGCCGTAGGAGCGCAGGCTGAACTTGTAGGTTCCCGGCTTTTCCTCGCGGAGGATGACGGCCACGCGAACGCTCTTGAGGCGGCGGATGGTGTTGATCAGATTTTCGGTGTCCTGGGAGTCGGTACCTGTGCGTCGGAACATCTCGCGGGTGATGACGCCGATGGCCACCCGCTTGCCGGCAAAGAGAGCGACGCTGCCCATGACTTCGGTCCAGAGGCGCAGTCTCGCCTCGGTCCATTGCTTGTTGATGAGCATGTTCATGCGGGCCAGATCAAGCCCGTCGCGCAGCATCTCGGCCGCAAGTTCCAGCGACTCGGGGGTGGTGGAGCCGTAGGAGAAGAACCCGGTGTCCGTTGACACGGCCAGGTAGACACACTCAGCCAGCCCTCCGTCAAGGCGCAGTCCCAGGTCCTTGGCGAGGAGAGCGATCATGGACCCCACGGCGGGTTGGTCCACGGCTACCCAGTTTTCGTCGCCGTAGTCGCCGTTGCCCAGGTGGTGGTCGATGTTGATGATGCGTGTCTCGCGGGTTCGGGCGAGAAGCTCGGGCCCCATGCGCTCGATCGCGCCGCAGTCGAGAACGATGGTCAAGGCGGGCATTGTTGCCGGAAGATCGGTCTCAAACGGCGCAGGCAGGGGGACAAAGTCGTAGCTGGCGGGCAGGCCCGAAGGGTTGTAGAGCCGAAACCGTTTGCCAAGACGGGCCAGGATGTGTCCCACGGCGCAGGTGGAGCCGATGGCGTCGCCGTCGGGGTTGACGTGGGCGGCCACCAGGAAGTCGTCGCCGTTGCGGATGATCTCGCTAACGCGACGCATCGGGTCTGGCATAGACCATGTCCTCAAGGAATTCGTCGAAGACGAAGCGCAGCTCCGGGGTGTACTGGAGCTTGAGCCGCTTGCCCAGATTGGAACGCAGGAATCCCGTGGCCTTTTCAAGCCCGGCCTGGACCTCGCGCCGATGCTCGGCGTCGCCGGAGACGGTGTAGAATATTTCGGCGATGCGCAGATTGGCGTTCATGCGTACGCCCGAGAGGGTGACCAACTGGAGCCTGGGGTCCTGGGCCTCCTCCACCAGCAGGATGGCGACCTCGCGCATGATCTGGTCGCCCATGCGTACGGCCCGGCGGGAACTGGATGCCTTCATGGATGTGTCCTCATTCGCTGTCGCTGAATATTTCCGTGTCGCACCGGGTCAGCTCGACCGGAGCGATGGCTTCCACCATGGCCAGCGCCTTGCCGAGGCGGCTTTCCACCTTGTCCGTCCGGTTGGCCGCGGTGACGATCCCGAGCACCAGCCTGTCGTGGATGTCCATGGCCTCCACCTCGGCTACGGCCACGTTGAAGGTGTTGCGCAGCTTCTGTTTCAGACTCTGGGCCACGCGGCGCTTCTCCTTGAGGGATCGGTTGCCGTGGAGCCGGAATTCGAGGGTCAGGACGCCGATGATCATGTCTGGTCCAAAAAAAGAGGCGGGCGGTCCCATGGGTCATGGGCCGCCCGCCGTGATTGCCGTGTGTCTAGTCTATGGTGCGGGCGACTTCCTTGGTCTCAAATGCCTCGATCACGTCGCCGATCTTGATGTCGTTGAATTTTTCAAGGCCCATGCCGCACTCGAAGCCCTTGGTGACTTCCTTGACATCGTCCTTGATGCGGCGCAGCGATGAGACCGAGCCGGTGTAGATGACCACGCCGCCGCGCAGCAGCCGGACCTTGCAGTTGCGGGTGATCTTGCCGTCGGCCACGAAGCAGCCTGCCACGGTGCCGACCTTGGGCACACTGAAGGTGTCGCGCACCTCGGCCTGACCGAGGTAGACCTCTTCGATGTCCGGGGCCAGCATGCCGCTCATGGCGTCCTTCACTTCGCTCACCAGCTTGTAGATGATGTCGTAGAAGCGAACCTCCACGCCTTCATGCTCGGCGATCTCCTTGACCTTCAGGTTGGGCCGCACGTTGAAGCCGATGGTGATGGCGTCCGAGGCGCTGGCCAGCAGGATGTCGGATTCGGTGATTGCCCCTGCACCGCCATGGACGACGTTGATCTTGACCTCGTCCGTGGAGAGTTTGTTGAGCGCTTCGGTGACGGCTTCGAGGGAGCCCTGCACGTCGGCCTTGAGCACCAGGTTGAGTGTCTGGGCTTCGTCGTTGGGGCGGCTGGCCAGGAAGGATTCCAGCGTGACCTTGGACTTGGCGGAGAGCACCTTTTCGCGTTGCTTCATGGCTCGGGTCTGGGCGATGCGACGTGCCACTTTCTCGTCATCCACCACGAAGAGCTCGTCGCCCGCCTCGGGCAGTCCGTCGAAGCCCTGGATTTCCACAGGCATGGCCGGACCCGCGCTCTTGATCTTGCGGCCCTGGTCGTCGAACATGGCCCGGACCTTGCCGAAGTGGATGCCCGAGACAAAGCTGTCGCCCTGGTTGATGGTGCCTTCGATGATGAGCATGGTTCCCACCGGGCCGCGTCCCTTGTCGAGCTTGGCCTCCACGATGTGGCCTCTCGCGTGTTTGTCGGGATTGGCCTTGAGTTCCAGCACTTCCGCCTGGAGCAGGATCATTTCGAGAAGCTCGTCAAGGCCGGTCTTCATCTTGGCCGAGACATGGGCGAAGATGGTTTCGCCGCCCCATTCCTCAGGAATGAGGCCCAGCTCGGCCAGTTCGCGCTTGACGTTGTCGGGGTTGGCCCCTTCCTTGTCCATTTTGTTGACCGCCACCACGATGGGGACGCCAGCGGCCTTGGAGTGGCTGATGGCCTCGCGAGTCTGGTCCATGACGCCGTCGTCGGCCGCCACCACGAGAATGACGATGTCCGTCACCTGGGCGCCGCGCATACGCATGGTGGTGAACGCCTCGTGGCCCGGAGTATCGAGAAACACGATTTCGCCGCGGTCGGTATTGACGTGGTACGCGCCGATGTGCTGCGTGATGCCGCCCGCCTCGCCGTCGGTGACGTTGGTGAGCCGGATGGCGTCGAGCAGGGAGGTCTTGCCGTGATCGACGTGGCCCATGATGGTTACCACGGGCGGGCGCGGCTTGAGATCCTCTGCCTTGTCCGCCTCGGTGGGCGTGAGGAATTCCTGCTCGTCAAAAGAGACGTTTTCCACCTCATACCCGAACTCGGCAGCCAGCAGTGAGGCGGTATCGAGATCCAGGGCCTGGTTGATGGTGGCCATGACGCCCATGCCAAAAAGGGTCTTGATCAGATCCTGGGCCTTGACGCCCATCTGGTGGGCCATGTCGGCCAGGCGGATCGCTTCGTCGAAGCGGATCTTGCGCTTTGCGGCCTTCATGGGCTGGATGTTTTGATCGGGAGTCAGCGGCCTTTGACCCTTGCGTCCCTTGCGTCCTTTTCTCCCCTGGGGGAAGCCGTCGTTGAACGGTCCGCCCCGGTCGGTCTTGCCGCCCGCGGCGAATTCGACCACGCGCCGGTCCTTCTTGCCCTTTTTCTTTTTGCTGCGGCCATCGGGCATGGACGGGTCCATGGGGGGCGCATCGTCACGGCCACCGGGGGCGGCAAAGCCGCCTGGGCGCGGGCTGGCCGGTCGGCCGCCAGCGGGACGCGGTCCGCCCGGACCGTTCGGACGGGCCGGACGCGGGGTGCTTTCGGACGCCAGCTTGGCCGCCTCCCGGGCCCTGACCTCAACAGGGTCGGGCATGGAAATTATTTTGACCTTCGGAGCCTCGGGCTCCTTCTTGCGTTTCTTCTTTTTTCTGGGCTGCTCGTCCGCCTCGCCCGGGGCGGCGGCGATAACGTCATCCGAGGTCGCTTCGACGGGAACCTTGTCGGCCTCTACAGCCTCGTCTTCCGGGGTGGAAGGGGTCTCTTCCTTGGCCGGGGCGATTTCCATGGTGTCGTCCACGGTTTGGTCCACAGCGACGGGCGCGGCGTTTTCAGGCGCGGGTTCGGGCGCGGCCTCTTCTGCCACGGGGGAAGCTTGGGGAACGGTCTCGGGTTCAGGCGTCGGCTCTGCCGCGGGTCTGATGATCCTGACCTGGGGCTCGGGCTTTTCGCGTTTCCTGAGGGGAGCGGCGGCGGGCTTGGCGGTCGGCTCCGGCTCGGGGGCGGGGACCTCCGCCGGTCCGGACGTGACAGCTTCTACCGTCTCATCGCTCTCCGCGATCACGGCCTCTTCGGTCTCTTCGGCCGGGGCCTTGGTTCCGGCTGTCGGCGTCTTGGTGCGCCTGCGCCTGACAATGACGCCGGTATCGGTCACGCGGCGCACTTCCCGCCGCGTGGGGGTGCCTTTCTTAAGTTCCGCCTTGAGGCGGTCCACATCCTCGGCGTCGACGGTGGTCATCTGGCTTTTGGCCTGGATACCGATCTCGCGGAGGTGTTGTATTATTTCCTTGGTGCTGAGTCCAAGCTCAGCTGCCAAGTCTTCTACCCGAACCTGTGCCGTCATCTACTTTCCCCCTTGCGTTTCTTCATCAGGCCCTTGAACACTTTCGGGAATAATTCCCTGCACCGGGCCTGGACGCATACGTAAAACCCACGCCCCGGTTTGATTTGTTCCGGGTCGGAAACCGGATCGTCTGTTTCCGGCATTTCCCTGTCGGCCGGGCGGACATACCGCGTCAACTCTTCCTTGGGGAAGCGCTGGCGGCAGACGACGCACATGCGGACGGGTTGGTGTCCTGCGTTCATCATGCCCGCGTGTCCTTGCTGACCGGCCCTTATTTCGTCTCCTCGCCATCGGCGGGAGTGTCGTTCGTGTCGTCGTTGGCGGCGTCGGCGCCGGTCTCGGTGGCCAGGGCGGCTATTTCCGGTGCCAGCATGTTGATGGCCAGCCGGATGTCGGCGATCTTGCGCTCATTCAGGCCGCTTACGGCCAGCAGTTCCTCGTCGCTGGCGCGAACGATGGATTCCAGGGATTCAAATCCCGCGTTGAAGAAGCTCTCCATGGATATTTCGGCCACGCTGGCGATCTGGTCCATGCCCTTGCGCGAGGCGTTGAGTTCGCCGTAGCGGGATTCCGTGAAGATGTCTATCTTCCAGCCGAGGAGCTTTGCGGCCAGTTTGACGTTCTGTCCCTTGCGTCCGATGGCCAGGGTGAGCTGGTCGTCGGGGCAGACCACTTCGAGGGTCTCCTCCTCCTCGTCCACCGTGATCCGGGTGATGACGGCCGGAGAGAGGGCGTGCTGGGCGTACATGGCGATGTCCGGGCTCCAGACCACGATATCGATACGCTCGCCCTTGAGCTCCTGCACCACGTTCTGGATGCGCGAGCCACGGATGCCGACGCAGGCGCCCACCGGATCGACATCGCGTTCGCGGGACATGACGGCAACTTTGGCGCGCAGGCCCGGATCGCGGGCCACGCCCATGATCTTGACCGTGCCGTCAGCCACCTCGGGCACCTCGCGCTTGAACAGCTCGACCATATAGTCGGGATGGGAGCGCGACACGATGACCTGCGGTCCCCGCGACTCCTTGAGCACGTCAATGATGTACGCCTGGACGCGGTCGCCGCGCTTGTAGCGTTCACGCGGAATCTGCTCGTCCTTGGGCAGCAGCGCCTCGGTCCGGCCGAGGTTGATGATCCAGCCGGTGCGGTCGCGCCGCTGGACGATGCCGCTGGCGATCTCGCCCATGCGGTCCTTGTATTCTTCGTAGATGATCTCCTGTTCCGCGTCGCGCATGCGCTGGATGATCACCTGCTTGGCCGACTGGGCGGCGATGCGGCCCAGGTCTTCAATATTGACGGGAAAGCCCATCTCGTCGTCGAGTTGAGCGTTGGGATCATGCTCCCGGGCGTCTTCAAGGGAAATCTCGCTGACCGGGTCGTGGACCTCGGCCACCACCACCTTGAACTCGAAGACCTCGATCTCGCCGCTGTCTTCGTTGAATGCGACCTCTATATCCATGGTGTCGCCGTGTTTGCGCGCCACAGCGGAGCGCACGGCCTCTTCGAGGGTGTCGATGAGCAGGTCGCGGTCGATACCTCTGTCCTTGCTAATCTGGTCGATGGCTCTTTTCAGCTCCGACATGATCAAACCTCCGCTTCGCCCGGGGTCAGTCTCCGTCCCGGTGCATATTGCTGATATGCCCTAAAACTCAGGAACAATCCTGACTTCCTTCAGGTCGTTCCAGGCCAGGGTCGTCTCCTGCCCGTCTTCTTTCACGGTGAATTCGGTCTCGTCCACCCGGACGAGTGTGCCGATCACCTTGCGTCTGCCGTCGCGGGCCTCGTGAAGCAGGGCGGCGACCTGGCTGCCCGTATAGTCGTTCATCTGGGCCGTGCTGAAGAACCGCCGGTCCATGCCGGGCGAGGAGACCTCGAGAATGAATGCGCCGGGGATGATGTCTTCCACCTCGAGAAGCAGGCCCACCTGTCGGCTGACCTCGGCGCACTGGTCAATGGTCACCCCGTCGTGGCCGTCGATATATATCCTTATGATACGTCGTTGGCCCTTGCTTGGCGAGGTGAGCCCCCATAGGCGGCAGCCGATGGCCTCCACCTCCGGGCGGATGAGTTCCGCGAGTGTATCCTCGAATGTCGGACGCATGGTTTCTCCCGATGCCAATAAAAAAGGCGAGCCCGAGCTCACCCTGTTGTGCGAACCCCGCAGGGGCCATGACGGACCCTGCGAAAGGCGTTGGAGCGGGTGACGGGGGTCGAACCCGCGACACCAAGCTTGGGAAGCTTGTACTCTACCAGCTGAGCTACACCCGCTCGGAAGCGTGCCTATTTATACATAACCGCAGCCAATGTCAACAGCCGCCTTTCGGTGAAATCCGCAGCCGATGACCGGCATCGGGTTGGCATACATAGTGCAATCCATCGGGCAGACAGGAGGTCCGCCCCATGCGAGACAGCAGCTTGAGCGCGTTGTTCGGCGCTTTGTCCAATGAAATGAGGATGTCATCCATCGCCAATAATTTGGCGAACGTGAACACCACCGCCTTCAAAAAGGACCATATGGCCTTTCACGATGTCTTCACGCGCTTTGCCCATGACTATGTGGTGACCACCAAGTCGTTTCTGCGCGACAAGGACATGTTTCCCGATCCCAAGATTATGGCCAAGGCCCGGCTTTCGGAGCAGACGGTGGACTTCTCCCAGGGCGGTATGCACCAGACGGGCAACCAGCTTGATTTCGCCTTGTCGGGCGAGGGGTTCTTCCGCGCCCAGGTGGGTGGCGATGTGCTCTACACGCGGGCGGGCAACTTCCTGGTCGACACCACGGGAACCCTGGTCACGCAGGACGGCCATGCCGTCATGGTGGAGGGTGGCCCTCTGGTGGTGCCGCCCGGAGCCACGTTGAGCGTGGAGTCGGACGGCATGATCTCCATCAATGGCGAACCGGCCGGAGCCTTTGATCTCGTCACTTTCGAGAACATCGGAGCCCTCGTGCGCGTGGGCAGCAATTTTTACCGGGCGGCTCCCGGAGCGGAGGAGATACCGCCCGAGGACCTGACCGTTCAACAGGGTTTCATCGAAAAGGGGAACGTCGAGGTGGTCACCGAGATGGTCCAGATGATCGAGACCCAACGCGCCTTTGAGATGTATTCCAAGATGCTTCAGGGCACGGATAGTCTCGACAGGAATATGATCGTCAAGATCGGAAAGCTCTTATGACAACCAGGAGGCAATAGCCAATGATGCGCTCACTTTGGACTGCCGCGACCGGAATGGTCGCCATGCAGACACACATCGACACCCTCTCCAACAACTTGGCCAACGTGAACACCACGGGTTTCAAGAAAAGCCGCGCCGAGTTCGAGGACCTGATGTACCAGACACTCCAGATCGCGGGCACCGAAACCCAAAGCGGCGGCCGACTGCCTGTGGGCATGCAGATCGGCATGGGTGTGCGGCCGGTGACGGTGCACAAGTTCTTCACTCAGGGAGACTTCAAGAACACGGGCAACGCGCTCGATATGGCCATTGAGGGCGAAGGGTTCTTTCTTGTGGATATGAATGGCGAGGATGTCTACACCCGCGACGGCGCCTTCAAGCTCGACAATGAGGGCCGGGTGGTCACGGCGGGCGGCCACGTGCTCCAGCCCGAGTTCACTGTGCCGCCGGAGACCGTCAGCGTGGTCATTACCGAGACCGGCCATATCGCCGCCCTGGATCGCGAGGGCGCGGCCCTGGCCGAAGCGGACCTCGACATCTACCGTTTTCAGAACCCGGCAGGTCTGACCGCCATCGGGCGCAACTTCTACCGAGAGAGCGAAGCGTCCGGCGCTGCCGTGGGTGGCACGCCCGGCGATGACAACTTCGGCACTCTGGCCCAGGGGTTTCTGGAGGGCTCCAACGTCGAGATGGTGGACGAGATGGTCGGTTTGATCGTGGGCCAGCGCGCCTACGAGATCAATTCCAAGGCGATCACCACCTCAGACGGCATGCTCCAGACGGCCATCAACATCAAGCGCTAGCGGATGCGCTGGCGGCGGAGAAAGGGACGAGACATGGCAGGCACGACACGGAAACGGAACAGCCGTCTGGGCCGCATGGTCCGCGCTTTGGCGCTGGCGGTCGCTCTGGTCGCGGGTACGGCCACCATGCCAGGCGCGGGCACACGCCCGGTGTCGGGCGACAACTGGAAGCTTCTGGTTCGCAGCGTGGCCTGTGTCCGCGGGCCGGATGTGCTCCTGGGCGAGATTGCCGATCCGGTGGACGCCATTGACCAGCGTACCTGGGAGGCCGTGAGCAAGGTGAAGCTGTGGAAGGCGTCGGACCGGATCGGCCGACCCGTGACCATCGATCGCGATAAACTGCTCGGCGTGCTGCGGTATTACATGGGCGACATGGTGCGCAATCTCGTGCTGCCCAGTCAGCTCACGATTCAGACCGGGGGAACCGTGGTTTCGGGCGAGGAGCTGGAGGCGGCAGTTGTCGCGTTTTTGACGCCGCGAGCCAGGGATCTGAGCGACGACTTCGAGTTTCGCAACCTGCGGCTGCCGCTGTATTATTTTTTCCCCAACGACTACGACACGCTGTCAGTGGAGCTTGAGGGCGACCTCAGGCCCGGCAGCAATCAGATCAGGCTGCGGGGCGTGTCCCCGGACGGCCGCACCGTGTCCACCAAGGCTGGCAACGTCTTTGTTGATGTATGGAAGGCCGTGCCCGTGGCCGCCAAGCCGCTGAACCGTTTCGAGCGTGTCAGCAGGGAGAATGTGACCTTCATGCGTATGAACCTGGCCTACAATCAGGATCTGTGGGACGGCACGGGCGGTCCCTGGCGCATGGTCCGGCCCCTTGGCCGCAACCAGCCCTTTTCCATGGCCCATCTGGAGCGGGTGCCGCCCATCGAGAAGGGCGATGTGGTCACTCTGGTTTATCAAGGCAAGCGGATACAACTGACCATGAAGGCCGAGGCCCTGGCCGATGCGGACATGGGGCAGCAGGTGTCGGTGCGGAACATGCAAAGCAACAAGGTGATCGTGGCGACCGTGGTGGACAACGAAACGGTCGTGGTCCGGTAATAAAGGAGAAAGTCATGAGACGTTTGTTTCTGATCGCTATGGCCGCCATGATGCTGGCCTCCCTCGCCCTGATGGCAGGGTGTGCCTCCCGGTATCAGGAGATGCCCATGCCGGTGCTGACGGAGCCGGTATACGAGGAGCAGGACCCGGCCCAGAACCCCGGCTCGCTGTTCGACGCCAACCGCTCGGAATTTCTCTATGACGACAACCGGGCCAGCCGGGTGGGCGACATCGTCCTGGTCCAGGTGGCCGAGGCATCCAACTCGCGCATCAAGTCCGAGACCAAGGCCAAGAAGGACAATTCCAACAACATATCGGTCACGGCCATGCCAAGCACCGGCCTGATCGGCCACATGCCCCTGGCTGGAACACTGGGTGCCAAGGCGGGCATGGAACTCGACACCTCCACCGTGACCGATCTCAAATCCAACGGCGAGACCAAGCAGGAGTCGGAGTTCGAGGCCGTGGTGGCCACGCGCATCGTGCGCAGGCTACCGGGCAATCTGCTCCAGGTCGAGGGCGCACGGCGCATCCGGGTCAACAACGAGACCCAGTTCCTGGTGGTCCGGGGACTCATTCGCCAGCGGGACATCGCCTCCAACAACACCATTCCCTCCACCAGTCTCGCCGAGGCGCAGATCGAGATATTCGGACAGGGCGTCCTGGCCGACAAGCAGCGTCCGGGCTGGCTGACGAGGATTCTGGACAACATCTACCCCTTCTAGGTGGAGACGATGCACACCCAAGGCACAAGGACAGGAATCATGACCATGCACACTCGGAACACGCGGGCGTTGGGCAGCCAGCTTTTACTCATGCTGGGTGCGGCGGTTCTGGCTCTGGCCCTGATCGTCGCCCCTGGCGACGCCTCGGCGGCACGACTCAAGGACATCGCCAGCTTCAGCGGCGTGCGCAACAACGACTTGGTGGGTTACGGCCTGGTGGTTGGCCTCTCGGGAACCGGGGACGGCACTTCTTCCACCTTCACGCTTCAGTCCATGTCCAACATGCTGGAGAAGATGGGAGTGGAGGCCAGCCCGGACAAACTCAAGCCCAAGAACGTGGCAGCGGTCATGGTCACGGCCAGGATGCCGGTCTCGGCCAGGCCCGGCTCCACGCTTGATGTCACGGTTTCTTCCCTGGGTGACGCCAAGAGTCTGCTCGGCGGCGTTCTTCTGCTTACTCCCCTCAAGGGCCTTGATGGCCGTGTATATGCCGTGGCCCAGGGCCCCCTGACCATCGGCGGTTTCGCCGTCGAGGGCGAGGCGGCTACGGCCCAGAAGAACATTGCCACAGTGGGGCGTATCCCAAGCGGCGCATCGGTGGAGCGCGGCGTTCCTTTCAAGTTCAACAATCAGGACACCCTGACCCTCAACCTCATGGTGCAGGATTTCAGCACCACCATGCAGGTAGTCAACAAAATCAACGCCACCATGGGCGGGGATTACGCTTCGGCCCGTGACATCTCCACCGTGGAACTCAACCTGCCCGACAGATACCTGGGCAACATGGTCCCTCTCATGGCCTCCCTTGAGAATCTCGATATCGCGCCGGACGGCAGGGCCAAGGTCGTGGTGGACGAGAAGACCGGCACCGTGGTCCTCGGCCACGAGGTGCGCCTGAGCCGGGTGGCCGTGGCTCACGGCAACTTGCAGATCGTCATTGCAGAGAGCCAGGACGTGAGCCAGCCCGGCCCCTTCTCGGACGGGCAAACCGTGGTCACTCCCGAAACCGATCTGGCCATCGAGGAGCAGAACAATCCGCTCATGCTCATGGAGGGCGCCACCCTTCAGGAGTTGGTGGACGGTCTCAATTCCATAGGGGCCACCCCCCGCGATCTGATATCCATCATTCGCGCACTCAGGGCCGCGGGCTCGCTGCACGCGGAAGTGGAGGTGATTTAAGATGCTCGGTTCAGGGATAGACCCGCAACTCCTCGCCAAACAGGCAGACACCAGCGATCTCGTTCGCTTCAAGCAGGAGATGGACGGACTCAAGGATCGGCTGGCCGGGGATTCCGGTGACAAGTCAAAGCAGCTTCGCCAGGCCTGCCAGAGCTTCGAGGCCGTGTTCATCAGCAAGATGTGGCAGGAGATGCGCAACACCGTGCCCAAGGACGGGTACACCAAGAGCAAGCAGGAAGAGATGTATCTCTCGATGTTTGACAAGGACTTTGCCGAAAAGATGGCCCAGGCGGGCGGCATCGGACTGGCGGATATGATCTACGAGCAACTCAGTGAGAAGCTCAAGGAAACCAGCCGCGAAGCATTGCCCGGTGCCGTGGAGATCCGGCCGCTGAAGGCCCAGCCCATCGCCATGGGTGGACAGGATCCCATCGCCCTGAACCAAAACCGGGGCAAGACCCTGGAGGATTGGGGCGGATCGGGCGAGGGGAACGGGGGGACCTTTGTTCGAGACGTTCAGGGCTCCGCGTTCCATGCTCCCATGACCGATGTGGATGTCAAGGCGCGCCTTGAAGCCCTGACCAGACGGCTGGATGCCGAGCGCATCCGCGAAGGCCTTGTCGGCGAATCCCGGGAGCGGGCCAGAACCTATGGGCGCGAATCTGGCGTGGACGAGGCAGCCAAAGTTGGCCGGAGTTTTGCAAGAAACGGCTGACCGAAAGTGGTCGCGTATCAGGGGGAGTTAATATTTCATTAATCTTCTTAGCTAGATGCAAAGGCTGGTGACGGGCATGATTCGTCTCATTGAGGAAAACTTGGTCCGCCAGAACAAGGCAATGGTGCTCCTCTTCGTCCTTTTGGAGGAAGAATTTTCCAGGCTCAATCAGGGCCAGCCCCAGGGGGTTTCCCAGATAGAGTTGTCCATCCAGGAGCTGATGCGTCAGGTGGCTGCAGAAAGACGGTCATTGCGTGCCAAGATCGATACGCTCGTGCCGGGCGCGGTGCGGGTGCGCGAGCTGTATGTCACCCTGAAGCCGGAAACCTCGGAAACCTTGGAGAAGCTGCTCGAAATGCTTGATGATACCGAGCAGAAATGCGCTGTCCAGGCCGCCAAGAACAACGAGATGGCCATGGCCCTCTTTGAGCAGAGCAGCAAGTTGCTCACCTTCATGCACAATCAGATCAAGCCAAAGAACTCGGGAGCCTATGCCCCCTCGGGGCGTCTGGCACGGGCTCCCAGCTCGGCCCGGCTGCTGACCGGGAGGCTCTAAATGTCCTTTGGCGCCAACTCGATTCTCGATATGGGCCGCTGGGCCCTGTTCGCCTCGCAGGTGCAGCTCCAGGTCACCGGCCAGAATATCTCCAATGTCAACACCGTGGGATATTCGCGCCAGTCGGCGGTGCTGCAGGAAGGGCCGTACATCGACTATTCTCCGGGTCAGCTCGGAACAGGCGTCAAGGCCACTGAGGTGGTGCGTCATTTCGACGAGATGGTCGAGGCCATGTATCTCGGTCAATCGGCAATGCGCGACAAATGGGGGACGCTGTGGGAGCAGCTCAGGGGTGTTGAGAATCTGCTCAACGAGTCGAGCGGCACCGGAGTGAGCAATACCCTTTCCCAGTTCTTCAACTCCTGGAACGAGGTCAGCCAGCGCCCGGACAACTACGGGGCGCGTCAGTCCGTTGTCAATGACACGGCAACTCTTATTTCGACCCTGCGTCAGGTGGACACCGATCTTTCGCTCATGCAGCAGCGCATCAATTCCACCGTCGCCGCCCAGGTCAAGCAGGCCAACTCCCTGATGGTGGAGATTTCGGAACTCAACAAGGAGATCCAGGTCCACAATATCGAGGGGTCCAACAACGCCAACGGCCTGTTTGACGAACGGGCGCGCAAGGTCCGCGAGCTGGCGGAATTGATGGACATCTCCACCATTGATAACGGCGGCGGAAATTTCACCGTTCTGACCAAGGCCGGACACACCCTGGTGGACGGCACCAGCCATTTCAGCCTTGAGTTCCTCGCCCCGCAGAAGAGCTCGGATCTGCGCTCCGGCTCCACCTTTGCGGGCGACATCTATTTCGATGGAAACGATGATTTCGAATACACCATTGATTTCGTGAAAGACGGACCGGCCGCCTCGGACGCTACCGCGGCCCAGTTCCGTGTTTCCTTGGACGGGGGTGTCACCTGGCTTACCGACGCAGACGGCAAGGAACGTCATTTCAATGCCCGGGATTATGAATCACGGATCAATGTGGAAGGGCTCCAGATCTGGTTCGGTTCGGCCAACAGCTCCCAGGGCAACCCCTCCGGACAGTTCGCTGTCGGCGACCGTTTCACCATCAGTCCGCATCAGGGACTCTATTGGGTGGAAAATACGTCGAGCAAGCTGGAGATCACACCCCAGATTCATTTCAACGGCGAGGAGAACACCACCCGGCTCACTGGCGGCAGTCTGGCAGCACTGCTCTCATTTCGTGACAACTACATTGGCAAGTACCGCGACAAGTTGGAAAACCTGACTGAAACCCTTGTTTGGGAGACCAACCGCAGACACAGCCAGGGAGCCGGACTCCAGGCTTTCAACGTGGTGGATGGCACCTACGGTGTGTCCTCGATCACCAAGGCCCTTGGTTCGGACTCCACCGGGCTGGTCTTCGGCGACAAGCTCCAGGCAGGCAACACCTTCATCTATGTGTACGACGAGGAAACCGGGCTCCTCGCTTCGTCCGCTTCTCTGGATTTTAGCGGGGGCAGCTTCGACCCCAAGATCCACTCGCTTACCGATGTGGCGGACGCGGTCAACTCCAGTTTCGCAGGGGCCATAAAAGCCGAAATAATCAACAACAAGCTGCATCTCGAAGCCGAAGAGGGATACGCCTTCGCCTTTGGCAACGATAGCGCGGGACTCATGGCCGCTCTGGGCATCAACACCTTTTTCAAGGGTTCCTCGCCCATGGACATTCAGGTGAACGAAAAGATTACCGGCGATCTCGACTATCTGGCCACCGGCCATGTCAATGGCGCAGGCGAGATGAACGCGGGCGACAACACCACGACCCTGGCCATGTATGCCCTGCGCGAGGCCCAGGTGGCCATCTCCTCGGTGGCGGAGGGGACAACAAACACAACCCTGCTCAGTTACTACAACGGGCTTGTGGGCAATGTCGGCGCGGATACCAATAGAGCCAAGTTCAATCATGGTTTCTACAACACGCTGGCCAATGACCTCAATGAGCGCCAGCAGCAGGTGGCGGGTGTGAACCTCGACGAGGAGATGAGCAACCTGATCCGCTATCAGGCGTCATATACGGCGGCGGCCAAGCTCATCACCACTGCCGATCAGATGCTTCAGACGATCCTGTCGCTGAAGTCTTAGGAAGAAGGGGACGGTCATGCGCGTATCGCAACAAATGCTCTTCAGCAGGTACATTCACAACCTCAACACCTCTCTGAACTCGTTGATGGACCTCAATACCAAGGCCCAGACGCATAAGAAGGTCAATTCGCCAAGCGATGATCCCGCGGGTATGACGCGGATTCTCGGTCACCGCGACACCTTGCGCTCGCTTGAGCAGTATGGCGATAACATCTCCACGGCCAAGGGGTGGCTCGGCTCTTCGGACGAGGCGCTCAGGCAGGTTTCGACACTCATCACCCGGGCCAAGGAACTGGCCGGTCAGGCCGCCACCGGCACAGTGAGCGGCGACAACCGCGAACAGGTCAGCTACGAGTTGCGCAGCATTTTCGAGCAGATGATCGGGCTGGCCAACACCAACTTCGAGGGCAAGAGCATCTATTCGGGCCAGAAGGTGGACGGCAAGGCTTTTGAGCAGATCATGTGGCTGACCACAAACGACGAGGATTTCGGACACACCGATTTCACCATCCAGGGGTCTTCGAACACCACCGTGCTGGTCCAGTTCATCGACACCAATACCACGACACCGACCCCGCCTGGCGGCACCATGGATCTCTCCAACGGAGATCTCGGGGTGCGCTACAGCATTGACGGCGGCCGCACCTGGCTCGAAGACGGAGCCGTGAGTTTTGCCGCCGGCGTGGCCACCGTCAGTCTGCCATCAAGCGGCACCAATGTGCTTTTCCACTCCGACGCCACGGTCAAGGTCAACGACCCTGACGATCCTTCCGTGGCCGATGGAACCTGGCTTTGGGTGCGCCCCTCGGCCAGGTACGTCGGCGATGACAAGGACGCTCCCCCCATGGTGGACCCGCGCACCGTTGGCGGCGTAAATGCCGACGCCTCGGGATCGTTCCAGAGCGGTTCCGTCACCGTGCGTATCGACAATACCTCCGCTGTGGCCATGAACGAGGAGATCCGTTACTCCTACAGCCTCGACGGCGGCATCAACTGGGTCACGGGCAACGTGGCTCCGGCCGATACTTCGAGCAATTCCTCGGTCTTGAGCATTGCCAACAGCGGTCTTCTTACCCTTTCCTCCAATGGCGGCAATATACTGCAACCGGGGCAGCAGTTTGTCATTCGGCCGAGAGCCGCAGACATCAACCTCGATATTTCGGCCAACGATCGGGTGTGCATCAACGATGTGGGCAAGGACATCTTCGGCGGCATCTATATGGACCCCGATGCGGTGCTTGCCGCGGGGGGAGCCTCCGTTCCCCTGAGCAGTCAGAATGCGAACAGGGTGTTTCACTCAGACGACGACCCCAAAATGGCTCTGACCATTCAGGGCGACGACGAGTTTTCCAAGAATCTTTTCGAGGTCATGGGCAACCTTGTGGCCTTCGCCGAGACCAACAACCAGACCGGCGTGCAGCAGATGCTCGATAACCTGAACAATGCCCAGGCCCAGATCATGAACAGGCTTGCCGACGTGGGTGGCCGCCAAAACCGGCTTCTCGCTACCGAGAACATCCTTGATGGTCTCAAATACAACGAAAAGGCGCTGCTCAGTTCCGTCGAGGATGCCGATGTCAGCGAACTGATGACCGATCTGGTCCAGCAGCAGATAGTCTATGAGGCTGTACTGCGTTCCTCCTCCATGATCATGCAGCTCAACCTGAGCAAGTTCATCTAGGAGCCCGGAATGGCTAGGCGATTTTCTTTGTCTGCTGGACTTCCCGGGCCAGGTGATGTAGTCGCCGGGAAGAACCCGCGAGTATGCGGACTCAAGCCCTAGGATGACCCATTTGGTGGCATTATGCTGATATTGACCCGGAGACCGGGAGAAAGCCTGTACCTGGGCGATACGATCAAGCTGAAAATCCTGAGCGTTCAGGGCAAGCAGATAAAGATCGGCCTTGAGGTACCCGAGGACATGACCGTCTATCGGGAAGAGGTGTATCTGAAGATCAAGGAACAGAACAAGCAGGCGCTGGAGACCAGCCAGCAGGACCTGCTCGCGGCGGCTGCGCTATGGGAAAAGAAAGAACCAAGAAAATAATGACCAGGCTGGGCGAGAGGGAAGTGAGCTCGGACGGCATCGTCTATTTCCCCCGCGGCCTCATTGGTCTTGAGGACAAGCGCGAGTTCGCGCTTCTAAGCGTTCGGGAAGGAGAGTCTCCCTTTTTCCTCCTGCAGTGCGTTACCGATCCCGGATTGGGGCTGCTGGTGGCAGACCCCTATTCCTTTCTCGACAAATACGACGTGAAGCTTGAAAACCTGGATCGCAAAACTCTCAAGATCAAGAACATCAAGCAGTTGGCCATTCTGGTCACGGTGACCATTCCCCAGAACAGACCCGAGGAGACAACCCTCAATCTTCAAGGCCCCATTGTCATCAACACCGAGGCGCGGATAGGGGTGCAGGTGCCCCAGACCGACAGTGGATACCCCACGCACTTCAGTCCCATTCGCGGCTGATGCCGCCTTTTGGCGGCACCGGGTTTGGCCGAGTATCACGATTCCTTAGGATTTTCGGCAGAAAAGACCCCTTTGTCCGGGCTGCAGCCCGGACAAAGGGGTCTTTTCTGCCGATCGCGCAGACGCATCGGCCTCCTGCCCGCATCGGGCAGGAGCGCCGGACCGAACTATTCCGGTTGCCCCGTGGAAAGCAGGTCGAGGTCGTCCCGGATGAGGTTGGCCGCAGCCTTTTTCAGGTCGGGCTTATAAGTCCCGTCCTTGATCTGCTGCTTGAGGTCGTCGATCTTGCGGCGGCGGACATCGGATGCCTCATTGGCGGCCTGCAGGGCGGCGCCGCGCAAGCGGGCCTCGGAGGAGAGCACCACCTTGTCGGCGGACTCGCCCGCGGTTCTGGCGGACTCCTGGCCCCGGCGCTGCTGGTCGGCCGTGCGTTGGTTCTCGATCTTCCTGTTGCTGTAGGGAGTCATCTCCCCCGCGATATTCTTGATGACCATGTTTCCCTCCCGGAACCATAATCCTAAACTAGAGCATGGTGTCGTCAACCTTCGAAAGCGTGATCTCCCAGAGCCGTCTCATGACCCGGTTGCGCTCCGGGCCGACGACCTCCTGAGGGCCATCGGCCGTGCTGCGCAGTATGATCACGTCCGTCCCGTCCACCGGGTACTCGAAGAGGAACGGATGTCCGAACTCCTCCTGGATCTGGCCGAGGATGGCCGCGACCACGGGCGAGGGGGTCGAACTGACGATGAGGTTTTCGATGACCTCCCTTGCGATGCGCTCCACCAGTTCGCGGCGTTTGGCCTGCCGGTCCACTCCGTCCAGGGCCTTGGCCTCTCCCAGGGCCTGCCTGAAGCGCGCCAAGCGTTTCGCATTCGTGAGCTGCTTCCCGTAGGTGCGCAGCATGGTGCGAACATTGGCCGACGAAGTATTCACGCGCAAACCCTTCCTTGAATGTATAGATCGTCCCTGGTTTGATTAACTTTAGGGCCAATTGGAGAAAAAAGCCAGAAATGGTTGGCGTCGCAAGTGTCGACTTCTGCGGACAATCGGAAAAAGGTTGAATGGTTATAAAATTTTAGCTACTCATTCAAGGCATGTCACTTCATCTGCGAAAAGTGCTGGTTGTCACCCGGTCGGGCGACTTTGAGGCCAAGGCCCTCGGAGCTGAGGTGGCCGCCTTTCTGTCCGGTTCGGATGTCGAGGTCATGGTCTGCCAGCATCGGCCCGAGGCGTATGATGCGGATGTTTTCGGGCAGCCCGGACCGGATCTGATCATGGTCCTCGGTGGCGACGGAACATTCATCGGCGTGGCCCGAAGGATGCTTCACCTTGAGGCGCCGTTTGTGGGCGTCAATCTTGGCCGGGTGGGTTTTCTGGCCCAACTGGACAGGGCGGGATGGAAGCCCTGGCTGGCAGAAAATCTGAAGGGAAATGTGCGGTCTGTGCGTCGGATGGCCCTTGCCTACGATGTCGTGCGTCAGGGAAACGTGGTGCGTTCAGGGTTGGCGGTCAACGATGTCGTGGTGGGGAGGGGCGAGTTGGCCAGGCTTGTCCGGCTTGGGTTCTCCTACGGCGGGAGGCGACTGGCCTCGGTCAGGGCCGACGGACTGATCGTCTCCACGCCTACCGGCTCCACGGCCTATGGTGCCTCGGCGGGCGGTCCGTTGGTCCATGCCGACCTTTTTTCCTACTGCGTCACGGCGGTGTGCCCCTTCCTGAGCGGTTTCAAACCCCTGGTCCTTCCCGTCGGGGAGGAGTGCGCGGTGTGCGTCGAGGAGGCGGCCACTGGCGTTTCCCTGACCGAGGACGGGCAGTTCTCCTTCCCTCTTGAATCCGGCGACGAGGTGCGGGTGCGGCGCAGCCCCCGTGATCTGCTGGTGGCGGACATGGGGCAGGGGGCGTATTTCGATAAATTGAAGAACCATGGTTTGTTGACGGAGAGATAAGATGGCTTTCAACCGGCATTTCCATTCCGTCCTTGATGTCAAGTTCGGCGACGATGCGTCCCTCGACGCGCTGCTGCTGCACTTCATGACCGAGAACAACCTCGAATACACCATAGATCCGACTAAGAACGCCTCCATGGAGCAGCTCAAATTCATGGTGGCCCTTCAACCGGGCGAATTTTACGCCCCATGTTCGGACTGGATGTTCCTCATGCTGCTCAAGGAGGGGCTGCCGCGCCTCTTGATGCAAGAGTACATCCTGCAGTGGCGGGCGTTCATCCGCCTGTCGCGCCAATACTGTCCCGACCGGAATGTTTCCAGCCGATTCATCCAGTTGGCTCGTCACAAGTTCCGCATGGCTCTTGCCTCTCCCATCGTCATCCCCTCGCGGCTGCTCAAGCGGTTCATGACCATCTTCATGACCCAAAGCGGCATCGACGACCCCTACAGGCAGGTCCGGCGCGATCTGAACCGGCAGGCCGCCCAGGTGGTGCGCAGCGAAATCTTTGACAGTGTAATCAATGCGTACGCTGAAAATTGCGGACCCTGCGACCGTATCGATACCAAGCGGTTTTCCCTGGACATGCTGGAGATCGAACGGCTTATGCGTGTTGCCACCCTGTGCGACAATTGGGATGTGGGCACATTTGAGGCCGAGGCCCTCAAGGCGCCAGGAGTCTCCAGCGAACTGGCCGGATCTTCGGAGTTGTTCGCGCCGGTTTACGAGGCCCTGAATCCCTCCTTGGGCGGAGAGAAGCGTGTCCTCTACATCCCCAGCCGGGCGGGCGGCATCATCTTCGATCTCCAGGTGGTCAGGAGCCTGTTGCGCCTGGGACACCGCGTGGTCATGGCGCTCAAGGAGGGGTTTTTTTTCGATCATTCGACCTTCTGGGATCGCGATTTTGATCCGGCTCTGGCTACCGCTTTCGAGGGTGCGAAGTTCGTCAACGAGGACCGGCTCACCAAAAACGAGCTGCTCGACATCATGGGCAAACATCGGTTCGTGGTCATTTCCGAGGGCACACGCGAGCGCTTCAACCCCTACCGCTGCTCCGTCACCTTTGCCAGGGCATGGAAGGAGTGCGACCTGATTCTTGCCAGGGGCGCGGAGCTTTACAACCGGCTCATCCAATGCAGCCACGGCTACACGCGGGACATCGTCAATTTTTTCCGGGACGAGGCAGGCACCTTCCATCTCTATCACCGTCCCAAGCCGGAGTGGGTGCGCAAGTTCAGCGAGCGCTATATCAATGGCAAGGCCGACGAAATCATTGCCGAGATGCGCCGCGCCCGACGCGAGGGCAAGACGGTCATGTTCTATTCAGGCATCATCGGCAGTGTGCCCGGTCAGACCAAGGTCGCCATCGAAATCATGACCACCTTCGTCGCCCACTTGCGTTCCCAGCTTGATGACGTGTATATCATCAACCCGGGCGAGCATTTTGAGGAAGGCATGGATGGCGACGACCTGATGTTCATGTGGGAGAAGGTGCAGCGAAGCGGCTACATCAACGTCTGGCGCTTCCAGACCCATTTCGACATCGAGAAGAGTTTCGCCCTGATGGGCAGAAAGGTGCCCCCGGTGTGGACCGGCAAGGACGCCACCTATTCCACCGGCTGCACCAAGGAAATGCACATCGCCCTTGATGTGCTTAAGACCTCGCCCGAGTTGCAGATCATCGGTCCCAGCGCCGAAAAATTTTTCCGCAGGCGGGAATACGGCGTGGGCAAATACTGCGACGTTGCCGTGGATTCCTGCTCCAACTGACGCGGCCTGGATCAGCCTCGCCCTCTGGGCGAACGACAAAGTGCGAATCAGAATATGACAACACTCTGGCGCGGTGCAACGGCCTTGAAGGCGGCCGGGCTTGTCCTCCTGCTTCTGTGGGCGGTCGGCCTTGCCGCCTGTGTGAAGGGCGGTCCTTTTTTCGGGGCGGGCCGGGCCGCTGATCAGGCCGAGGGCAATGGAACCGTGGCCTGCGACGGTGGGCCGGACTCCGTCGCCAACGTGGGCCTGCATCGGTCGCGCTCTGCCGGCGCCTTGACCCTCCGGCCCCTCGCCGATCTGCACAATCTGCCTGCCTGCGATCTGTTCTTTCCCCTTTCGAACACCGAGGGGGCGCAGAGCATCGCCCGCATCGATCTCTCCAGTCAGGGGCTTTCCTCTTGGGCGGAGCTTGCCGGGCCGGTGCAGCGCAGCCTGGAATATGCCATGAACATGCCTCGGGACAGGCTCGCCCTGACCCGGCCCGGCATGGCCCTGACCTGGGGACAGGTGGTGCGCAGCCTGGAGGAATTTCTTGAGCTGCTGCCGTATCTGGACGATGATCCGCATCTGCTGGCCAGCCGGTTTGTCTGGTTCGGCATGCGCCAGAAACCGTTGATGACAGGCTATTTCACCCCGGAGATTCCGGCCAGCCTGACCAGAATGCCCGGGTACGAATTCCCCATCTACGGTGTGCCCGACGACCTGCGCACCGGGCTGGTGCGCGGAAGAAGGGCGGTCTATCGGGTGGAGCGGGGGCGGGTGCTTCCCTATCACGACCGGGGCGCTGTGGACGTGCGCGGCGTTCTGGCCGGGCGCGGGCTGGAGATCGCCTGGGCCAAAGACCCCATCGACGTGTTTTATATGCAGGTGGAAGGGGCGGGGCGGTTGCTGCTGCCCGACGGCACCACCCGCAACGTGCTCTATGGAGCCAAGAATGGTCATGAGTTCAGAAGTCTCGGCCTCATCCTGCACGCCAGGGGGCTGCTCCCCAGGGGACGGCTTTCCAAGGCCCATGTAAAGGAGTATTTCGTCAAGCATCCTGAGCAGATGTTTCAGCTGATGGCCGAGAACCGCAGCTATGTCTTCTTCCGCATGGAGGATTCGCCGCCCGAAGGAGCCATGGGAAAGCCGTTGACGCCGATGGTTTCGCTGGCTACAGACCGGGAGCTCCTGCCACTTGGCAGCCTCCTCGCCTTTGAGGCCGAGATTCCCAGGGCCGAGAACGGCAGGAACGTGGGCAAGCGGACCGTTACCGGCATCGGGCTGGCCCAGGATGTGGGCACTGCCATTCGCGGCCCCAGGCTCGACTACTATATCGGCGAGGGTAATCAGGTGGAGCCCATCGCCAACAACATCATGACCGAGGCCACCGTCTACCTCCTCATCAGCAAAGAAGCATTGATCAATGGCTGAGATTACATTCGACACAGTCAAGGGGGCCATGCGCGATGCCGTGGCGCACCAGATCCGTTCCGTCATCGATTGGCACTTCGGTGAACCCGTGTACGAGGGCGAGCCTGGAGAGGTTGAGGGCATCCAAGGCTTTCGCGAGCTGGTGGCCCGTCAGCACTGGACCAATTTCCAGCTCTGGCATGTGGAAGATCGCGCCCGTCGCACCGATGTGGACGCCGAGGTCATCGCCAAATGCAAGTTCGCCATCGACAAGCTCAACCAGAAGCGCAACGACCTCATCGAGCGCGTGGACGCCTGTCTTAACGGCGTACTTGGCCCGTTGCTCCCGTCCGAAGGGGCCGAGCGCTATAACACCGAGACCGTGGGCGCTGCACTGGATCGGCTCTCCATCCAGGCGCTGAAGATCTATCACATGAAAGAGCAGTGCACCCGTCGCGGCGTGGACGCGGATCATGTGGCCCAGTGCCAGGCCAAACTTGAAGTGCTCAAACGCCAACACGCGGACCTGGAGGGTGCTGTTCTCGAACTCATCGACGAGTATGCGGCGGGCAGCAAGCGGCCCAAGGTCTACTACCAGTTCAAGATGTACAACGATCCGAGCCTCAACCCGGAACTCTACGGAAAAAACGGCTAGCGGCCGCAAGGAGGCCTTCGCATGTCCCGGTACGAAACCGTCATCGGCCTTGAGGTCCACGCCCATCTCAAGACCCGGACCAAGATATTTTGCGCCTGTTCCACCACCTTTGGCCAGGAACCCAACGAAAACGTCTGCGCCGTGTGCTCGGGTATGCCCGGCGTGTTGCCCGTGCTTAATGCCAGGGTCCCGGAGTTCGCGGCCAAGATGGGGCTGGCCACCGGCTGCGCCGTGAACCTCAAGTCCGTGTTTGCCCGCAAGAATTATTTTTATCCAGATCTGCCCAAGGGGTACCAGATTTCGCAGTTCGAGCTGCCCATATGCGAGCATGGTCGCGTGGTCATCGAGGTGGACGGTAAGCGCAAGGAGGTGGGGCTGACCCGCATCCACATGGAGGAGGACGCGGGCAAGAATATCCACTCCGCGGCCGAGAACGCCAGCTTCGTGGATCTCAATCGGGCCGGGGTGCCGCTTATCGAGATTGTCTCTGAGCCGGACATGCGCTCGGCCGAGGAGGCTGTGGCCTACCTTAGGGAACTGCGCTCCATCCTCCTGTATCTCGACATTTGCGACGGCAACATGGAGGAGGGCAGCTTCCGCTGCGATGCCAACGTCTCCATCCGTCCCGTGGGCCAGGACGCCTTCGGCACCCGCGCAGAGCTGAAGAACCTCAATTCTTTCAAGCATGTCCAAAAGGCCATCGAATACGAGGTGGCCCGCCAGATCGATCTGGTCGAGGACGGCGAAAAAGTGATCCAGGAAACCCGGCTCTACAATGCGGACAAGGGCACCACCCACTCCATGCGCGGCAAGGAAGAGGCCCACGACTACCGTTATTTCCCGGACCCGGATCTGGTGCCGCTGGTCCTGGACGCGTCCCGGGTGGAAGAGTGGCGGGGCGAACTGCCCGAGTTGCCTTCGGCCAAGCGGGTGCGCTTCATGGCCGAATACGGGCTGGCCGACTACGATGCCGCTCTGCTCACCAGTGAACTGGCCGTGGCCGAGTACTACGAGGCCGCAGTCCGGGCCTATTGCGGCGAAGCCAGAAAGGTGGCCAACTGGGTGGTGGGCGATCTGCTGCCCTTTCTCGGCGAGACCGGAATCGTGGCGGGCCATTGCCCGCTGACGCCAGAGAAGCTGGCCGCGCTCCTTATCCTGGTGGACGACGGCACCATCTCGGTCAAGATCGGCAAGGACAGCTTCCGCGACCTGTGCGCCAGCGGCGACGACCCGGCCGAGTATGTCAGGGCCAGGGGGTTGGCCCAGGTGTCCGATGCCGGAGAACTGGAGGCCATGGTGGATCGCGTCATCAGCGAAAATCCGGCTGAGGTCGAGGCCTACAGGGGCGGCAAGACCAAGCTCATGAGCTTCTTCATGGGGCAGGTCATGCGCCTTTCCAAGGGACAGGCCAATCCCGGCGTGGTGACCAAGCTGATTCAACAGAAGCTTTCCTAGTCTTGCCCCATCACGCGGCAAGACACGATTTCCCGTACCACATCAGCACGGAGGCTACTCCATGACGGAACATATCCAGTATTCCCCGGACAAGGACAGTCTGATCCTGCTTGACCAGCGCTACCTGCCCAACCGCGAGGAGTGGTTCGAGTGCCGGAGCACGGAAGACATCTGCTTCGCCCTGGTGGTCATGGTGGTGCGTGGCGCACCGGCCATCGGCGTCACGGCGGCCTACGGCTGCTATCTGGCGGGCCGCGAGGTCCAGGGCCAGGGCGGCGACTGGGCGGCGAACCTGAACGGGAAGCTCGACCAGATCGAGAACGCCCGGCCCACTGCCGTGAACCTGCGCTGGGCTGTGCGCGAGATGCGCCGCGTCTGGAGCGAGGCCGGAGACGTGGGCCTGGAGGCGCTGCTGACCCTCTGGCTGGCCCGGGCCCGGGAGATTCACGAGGGCGACATTGCCATGTGCGAGGCCATCGGCCGCTTCGGCGGCGCATTGATGGACGACGGCGACACCATCATGACCCACTGCAACGCCGGGGCGCTGGCCACGGCCGGATACGGCACCGCGTTGGGCGTGGTGCGCGGAGCCGTGGATCAGGGCAAGAAGGTGTCTGTCATTGCCAACGAGACGCGCCCCTTCCTTCAGGGTGCGCGGCTGACGGCCTATGAGCTCCACCGGGACGGCATCCCTGTCAAGGTGGCCTGCGACAACGCCTGCGCCCTGCTCATGAAGCGCGGGTTGGTGGACAAGGTGGTGGTGGGCGCTGACCGCATCGCGGCTAACGGCGACGCGGTCAACAAGATCGGCACCTTTGGCGTGGCCATCATGGCCCAGCGCTTCGGCATTCCATTCTATGTGGCTGCCCCGGTCTACACCATCGACCCCGAGACCCCTACCGGCGACGATGTGCCCATTGAGGACCGTGATCCGCGTGAGGTCACGCACATCGGCGACCACCGCATCCCGCCCGAGGGCGTTGAGGTCTACAACCTCGCCTTCGACCCCACGCCAAACGAGCTTATTACCGGCATCATAACGGAAAAGGGGGTGCTCTATCCCCCGTATTCCGAGGCCATCCGCAAGCTCTTCGCCGAGCATTGATCGAGCCGCCCAGGCGCCTCCTCTTTTGCAGATTCTGACATGGAAACTCACGCAGCCGACGACGTTTGCCGTCGGCTTCCCCGTACCCTTCACAGAAATTTGACAAAATTGCGTGTTTCTGTAATTCTAAGGACTTGGAAGCATCGCGGCGTTGGGGAGCGCCATCACTCTGGCGGGAAAAGGATAAAACAATGCAGGTACGTAGTGTCAATTCAGTCATCGCCGCGCTGATTTCGGTGGTGATCCTTGCTGCGGTGGGAGCGGGCGTCTGGTGGGTGAGCAGCCATACCTACGAGACGGTGCTCAAAGAGGAATCCGTGGCCATGCACAATATGGTCGAGCAGTCCATGACGGCGCTGGACGCCTACATGGAACAGACCGAGAGCATGGCGGGAATGCTTGCCTCGCAGCAGTCGGTCAGCGACGCCCTCATGGGCCGCGACCTGGTCAGCGCCGACGGGTTGTTCAGGGAACTGCTCCAAAACACCCGGGGCTTCTGGGCTGCCTTTGCCTTTGACGCCAATGGCAAGGTAGTGGCCGGATACAACGCCCTGGGCGACAGCATGGCCGGCGCGGACCGCAGTGAACGGGAATACGTCAAGGTCATCCTCGGCGGCCGTCACAAGAATTATCTTTCAAGCGATATCCTTGTCGCCAAGAGCGGCAATAGCAACCTGCTCATCTTCGCTGTGGCCTGCGCGGTGTACGGCCCGGACGGCAAGGTCATCGGCGGCGTTGGCCTCTTTCCCAACTGGGAGACCTTCACCAGCCGGTTCATCGATCCCTTCCGCGTGGCCGAGAACGGCTACGGCTTCATGCTCGATGCCAAGGGACGCATCATCGCCCACGCTGTGAACAAGGATCTCTATCTCAAGGAGATGAATGACTTCGAATTCGTGCGCACCGCCCTGTCGCGCAAGGCCGGAAGCACCACATACGAGTGGGAAGGTCGGGAAAAATACATGGTTTTCGACACCATGGCCAGAAACGGTTGGGTCATGGTCATGAGCGCCTATGAAGAGGACATGGCCGCTCCGGCCACGGTCCAGCGCAATGCACTGGCCGTGGGTGGCGCTGTGGTGGCCGTGCTCCTGGCCGGTGTGCTGGTAGTCATTATCCGGTTTCTTGTCACCCATCCGGTGCAGGGGATTCTCGACTTTGCCACCAAGGTGGCGGGCGGTGATCTTCATGCCAAACTGGACGGAATCTACCGCTTCGAGTTCAGCGAGCTGGCTGGGCGGATCGAGGCCATGGTGGCCGAGCTCAAGACCAAGCTCGGTTTTTCCGAGGGGGTGCTCAAAGGCTTGACCCTGCCCTGCGCCCTGGTGGGAGCCGACCACAAGCTGCTTTGGGTCAACCGTCAGATGTGCGACCTTCTGGGTCGCGACGGCGAGCCGGACAGCTTCATCGGCATGTCGCCCGGCCGGTTCTTCTACGACGAGCCCGGCCGGGAGACTCTCTCGGACCGGGCCATCAAGGAGCGCAACCAGCTTTCAAACGAGATAGAGTACGAGACCCGTACGGGGCGGATGCGCCACATCATGTGCACCTCCACGCCGTTTTTCGACATGGACGGCGTGATGCTCGGCTCGCTGGGCATCTGGATCGACATGACCGATATCCGCAGCCAGCAGAAGCTCATTGAGGAGCAGAACCTACGCATCGCCGAGGCCGCCAGGGAGGCCGAGGAGATTTCACAGTACCTTTCCAGTGCGGCCGAGGAGCTTTCGGCCCAGATCGAGCAGGCCAGCCGGGGCGCGGACGAACAGAAGGCCAGAGTGGCCGAGACGGCCACGGCCATGGAGGAGATGAACTCCACCGTGCTCGAGGTGGCCAGGAGCGCCAGCAACGCGGCGGAAGATGCGGATAGGGCCAAGGAGAACGCGCAGCAGGGCGAGACCAGCGTGGGCCAGGTCATCGCCGCCGTGGCCGATGTGCAGCGGCAGGCGGAGAGCCTCAAGACCTCCATGGAGGAACTCGGGCGGCAGGCGGCGGGCATCGGCAACGTCCTGGAAGTGATCACCGACATCGCGGACCAGACCAACCTGCTGGCTCTCAACGCAGCCATTGAGGCGGCGCGTGCCGGCGAGGCCGGACGCGGGTTCGCCGTGGTGGCCGACGAAGTGCGCAAGCTGGCCGAAAAGACCATGTCCGCCACCAGCGAGGTGGGCGGTGCCATTGAGCGCATCCAGACCATGACTCGCGACAACGTGGCCGCCACTGATCGTGCTGCAAAGGCTGTGGCCCACAGCACCGAACTGGCCAACGAGTCCGGCCGGGCGCTCAAGGAGATCGTGGGTCGGGTGGACAACGCTGCCGACCAGGTGCGTTCCATCGCCACCGCCTCGGAAGAGCAGTCGGCCACCAGCGAGGAGATCAACCGCGCCACCGACGACATCAACCGCATCTCCCTGGAGACCTCGCAGGTCATGCTGGAATCCTCCCAGGCCATCCAGGAGGTGGCGTCCATGGCCTCGCGGCTCAACTCCGTCATTGAGCGCATGGCTGCCAAGGATTGATTATACAATGTCAGATGCCGGGAACAATGGACTCGACATTTGATTGAAGGTACGGTAAGCCCGCGCTTCCCTTGGCAGGCTGTTGAAAAACGTCCGATTGCTGCGTTGCTTCAAAAAGGTCAAATCCTCGCGTACCAGGAGTACGCTTCGGCCTTGTCCTTTTTTCGCGCCTTGCACTCGAACATTTTTGAACAGTCTGCCGCAAGAACTCTTCCATTGCGGGAGTTCGGGAAGTGCCGGTTTCGCGCTGTCCCGGCCCGCAGTCACATTATCCCTGGAGTCTGTGCCCATGCTGCCCATCGTCGCCCTTGTGGGACGCCCCAATGTTGGCAAATCCACTCTTTTCAACCGGCTGCTTCGCAAGTCGCGGGCCATCACCCACGATCTGCCCGGCGTGACCCGCGACCGTATCTATGGCGAATGCCAGATGGGCGATGTCAAGTTCGACCTGGTGGATACAGGCGGCATGGTTCTCGAGTCCGAGGCCACGCCGGAACTGAGCAAGGACTTTGAGGACGAGATTTTCGAGCAGGCCCGCGAGGCCATTACTGAAGCCCATGCCATCCTCTTCGTGGTGGACGGCAGGCAGGGACTGACGCCGCTGGACGAGCAGGCCGCCGAGTTCGTACGCCGCAGCGGCAAGCCGGTCATGGTTCTGGTCAACAAGGTGGACGGCCACGAGTTCGCGGCCCAGAGCACGGCCGAGTTCCATGGGCTGGGGCTGCCTTTGATGCCGGTTTCCGCCGCCCACGGCTATAATCTGCATGAAGTGCGGGAGAGGGTGCGCCGCTTCGTTCTTGATCTGGGAATGGACACGGCCGGGGAGGAGGATACCGTGGAGCGGGGCTTGCGCCTGACCATGCTCGGCCGTCCCAATGCGGGCAAGTCCTCCCTCATCAACCGCATCATCGGCACGGACAGGCTCATCGTCAGCGACGTGGCCGGCACCACCCGCGACTCCATCGACGTGACCTTCGAGCGCCAGGACAAGCGCTACACCTTTGTGGACACGGCCGGGGTGCGCAGACGCGCCAACATTCAGGATCACCTGGAAAAGATCAGCGTCATCCGGGCCCTCAAGAATTCCAAACGCTCGGACGTGACCATCCTGGTCATTGATATAACCCTGGGCGTGGGCCGACAGGACAAACGGCTGATCGAGTTTCTGGCCAAGGAGAAAACGCCCTTCATGGTGGTGGTCAACAAGGCGGACCTTATTCCTCGCGGCGAGACCAGACGGGCCCTGGAGGCGTTTCGCGAGGAACTGCGCATCATCCCGCATGTGCCCCTGGTCATGACCTCGGCCCACAAGGGCGTCGGTATCGGCAAGATCATTCCCCTGGCCGAGACCCTGCGTCGTGAGTGCGAAATCCGCATAACCACCGGGGCGCTCAATCGCGCCCTGGCCCAGGTGGTGGAAAAGCTCCAGCCCCCGGTGGTCAAGCGGCGCAGGCCCAAGTTCTTCTATGTGACCCAGGCGGACGAGCCCATCCCGACCTTTGTTTTCTTTTGCAATGACCATACCTTGGTCCGGGAATCCTACACCCGCTATCTTGAGAACCAGTTCCGCAAGCTGCTGGGCATCACTTCCGCGCCAGTGAACATCGTCTTTCGGTCCAGCCATGACAAAAAGGAATGGGAGAAGAGCAGGGGTATTTCTGCCCTGGGCAAACGCGGGCCTGGCCGCGAGCGCATCGGCGGGGCCAAGACGCGCCGCCACGAGGACAAATACAAGGCTCTCAAGAGCAAACGCCACCGTGCTGAGCGGGACAAGAAAGAGAAATAGGACCGGCGTGTTGACAAGGTCCGCAGGAAAAGGGTAGAGCCTTCTACCTCGACCCGGCCGCGGCTGCGGCCAGGATTCGAAACAGGAGAAGTGGCCGAGTTGGCTGAAGGCGCACGCCTGCTAAGCGTGTATACGGTGTAGAGCCGTATCGAGGGTTCAAATCCCTCCTTCTCCGCCAGATTTCAAGGGCTTGCGATGAATGTCGCAAGCCCCTTTTTCGTGGGTGACAGTCGGGAAGTGTAAAGGGATTGAGAGCCTTTGAATATTGGAATAAAATGGCATCAAACCCGCATACTGACTGCGCCATGACAGGTAACAGGCGTCGTGCGCTCATTATGCTTCGTTCTGTTGCATAGAGATAAGACTCTCACCGTACAGCACCCAGCCCGTTGATCAGAAGTGGGTTCCCTTGTTGCGGTGCGTATGCGGCTTCCCTTCTCCGGTTTTCGAAGGCGTGATATTCTTTTGGTTTGATATGGGATTTTGGGGAGACGGCCATGGCGGGGCCAATTTTCGGCGTATGCCTGCGGGAGGGCATGATCAGGTAGCCCAGGGTTCGAAGCCGCGCCTTGATAAAGTCGCGCTGGCTGTTTTTCAGGGCGGAATCCGGTTCGGTCATGACTGCCAGGACATGGTCGCTGGTGGCCGGCAGCAGCTGGAACTCTTTGGACCGGAAGCGAAAGCGCTGACCGAGTTTTTCGACTTCGCCAACCAGCCCCGTCGGCAAGGAAATCTTTTGCGGTCGGGATTTCTTCGCGAACCAGCCCCTATGCTCTCCCTGGCGGCGTATTTCAATCCCGTTTCGATGCCTTGGAGCCGGAGGAGCCCCCAAGCTGTTTTGATTCGTATGCCCCTTGGATGGCGTTGACGAGATCGTCGATGGCCACGGGCTTGAGCAGGTAGTCGAAGGCCCCCCCCTCAATGCCGCCCACGGCTGTGGCCGAGTCGGCGTGGCCCGTGAGCAGCACTACGGCGACGCGTGGCATGCGCCGGACGATCTCTCCCAGGACCTCGATGCCGTCCATGACAGGCATCTTGACATCCAGAATAACCACATCCACAGGGGCCTGCTTCAGCAGGGCCAGACACTCCTCTCCGCACTGGGCTGTGGATACGGAAAACTTCCGGTGAACCAACCGTTTCTTGAGAGTGTTCAGAAAGGCGGGCTCGTCATCCACCAGCATTACGCGTATCTCGCTCATGGTATCCTCTCCTGGTACAAACGCCTTGCAGCAAGGCATTTCGCTTCCCGGCCAAGGGTGGCCGGAGTGCCTGTCACGATGGGTCGGGCCGCGCCTGCGGTGTGATGCCAGGCGCTTGCAAGGGCAGGTGGACCGAAAAGGCGGCGCCCTGGTCCGGGGCGCTTTGCACCGAGATATCGCCCCCCATCCTGGCGACGATGCCGTAGCAGACGGACAGGCCAAGCCCCGTGCCCTTGCCCACAGGTTTGGTGGTGAAAAAGGGGTCGAATATCCTGGAGATGTCGGCTTCGGCAATACCGGGTCCGGTGTCTTCCACCCGGAGCAGAAGCGTTTTGCCTATGTCGGCGCGAACTTCCACGGCCGTGGCGATCTGGATGCGTCCGCCCTTGTCCTCCATGGCCGAAATGGCGTTGTTGACGAGGTTGAGGAGTATCTGCTGGATTTCTGAAGGGGACGCCACGAGTTCGGGCAGGTTCGGGGCCAGCCTGATTTCGAGGATGATATGGTGCTTCGCGGCCTGACGCTCCATGATTTCGCGAAGCTCCATGACCATGGCGTTGAGGCTCATGGATTGCCGCCGGGTCTCGGCCTTGCGGGCGAAGTGGAGCAGGTTGTGGGTGATTTCCCGGCATCGGTTCCCCTGAGTCTGGATAATCTGGAGGGATTGGCGCAGTTCCGCGGGATTGATCCGGCCTTGGTCGTCGTCTTGCAGCAGATCCATGAGCCATTCGGCTTCCTGGATCATGATGGCCACCGGGTTGTTGATCTCGTGAGCCACCCCGGCCGCCAGAGTACCCAGGGAGGCCAGCCGTTCGGTCTCGGCCATGCGCTGCGCCACCTGGGTGCGGAAGGCCGCCTCGCGGCGGCGCTCCTCACGCCGGATGACGGTGTCGTGGGCCTGCCGTACCTTCCGGGCCAGCTGGTCGATTTCCACAGGTTTGATCAGGTAGTCGAAGGCCCCGTCCTTCATGCCCTGCACTCCGTCGGAGGTTGTGGCGTGGCCGGTGATGAGCACCACCTCGGCATCGGGATACCCGTCCTTGAGGCGCCTGAGGGTCTCAAGGCCGTTCATGCCCGGGAGCCGGACATCCAGAACCAACACCGGGGCTGGCTGGCTGGCCATGATCTCGAGGCATTCTTCGCCCGAACCGGCTGTCCTGGGCGAAATGCCTCGCAGTTGGAGGCGCTGGGCCACGCTTTCGCGAAAGCCCGTCTCGTCGTCCACCAACAGGATGTCCAGGGGCGCGTCGGTCCGCTGGTTTGGAAGTATGGAATCGTCCATTGTAGCACCTCCCGAGTTGCGCGTTTCAGGCGTCCCGATGCGGCGTCAGTGACCGTTTCGGGGGCTGCGGGATATGTTAGTCTCCGCCGGTCACGCATTGCAGGTGCAGGGTCAGGATGCCCGCGTCGCGGTCCAGGCCGAGGGTCGCGTCCAGCGCCTCGGCGGCCAGGGCCGTGGGGCGGTCGGGAAAAGGTTCCTCCTGGTCCGCCGCAGCAAGCTTCGCCAGGCCGGAGAGGCGCAGGACGCAGATGTTACCCTCCATGCGCAGGCTCAAGGCCACCTCCTGGTCCGGCGCAAGTCCACGGAAGGCCGCCTGCAAGCACCCGTAGAGCAACTGCTGCACGGTGTAAGGGGCCGCATCCAGGGCCACGCATCGGTCGCAGATGTCCAGGCGTATGGTGCGGGACTTGGGAAAACAGCTGGAAACCTCGGCCATGAACCGGACCACCCGGCCCAGGTCCAGGCGGATGGCCGGGGCGTCCGTGCTGTGGGCCAGGGAATTGATGCGGCTGACGAGCCGCTGACCTCGGCCGGCCTCCTCTCCGATGCGGCGCAGCAGCTTTTCGAGGCGGGCCGGGTCCACGCCGCCTCCCGAGGTCCTGAAGGCCGCGAGATCCTCAAGCAGGCCCGAGGTCTCGGAGATGGTGGCCATGACGTTTTGCAACTCATGGGTCAGGTGCACGTTCATCTGTCCGAAGGTGTGCAGGGTTTCAAAGGGTATCCGCAGAGTCGCGTTCATGTTCAATTCTCCTTGGGCGAAATGCCCATGACCCGGTGGATGTTGACCACCAGTTCGTCGATGGGCATCGGCTTGACCAGATAGCAGGAGGCCTCGGCCGAACAGACCTTGAACTCGTCCTCGCTGCCGTGTCCTGTGAAAAAGATGAACCGCGTACCCGGCATGATCCGGCTCAACTCGCGCTTGAGATCCACGCCCCCAAGGCGCGGCATTTTCACGTCCAGGATCGCCAGATCGAACGTGGTGCGGGATGCCTTGGCCAGGGCCTCGGCGCCGGACACTGCCCATTCGGCCACAAAGCCCCGCAGAGCAAGCCGCTGGGCCAGGGCCGAAACAAACTTTTCCTCATCGTCAACCAACAGTATCTTCAGTGCCGACACCTTGCTCCTCCATTCTCAGGGGCAGGGAGACGAAAAACGTCGTGCCCTTGTTTATCTCGCTTTCGACGGAGATGGCCCCCCCGAGTTTCCTGACCAGTCCATAGGTTATGGACAAACCGAGGCCGGAGCCCTCGTGGTTGCCCTTGGTGGTGAAAAAGGGATCGAAAATGCGGCTCAGATGCTCTGGGGCAATGCCGCAACCCGTGTCCGAAAAACGCAAAATGACATCCCGGTCCTTGCCAAGGTTTGCCGCTATGGCCATGCGCCCACCGGACTTCATGGCCTGTAGCGCGTTGGTCACGAGGTTCAGGGTGATCTGCTGCAGTTTGCCTCGGTCGGAATGAATAGGCGGCAGATCGGACGGAATGTCCACATTAATGTCTATGCTGCGGTACTCGGCCTCTTTTTCCAGAAAGCGGAGTACGCCGCGGACCACACGGCCCAGGTCCAGTTTCTCGATGGTCAGATCGATCTTGCAGGCAAAGCCGAGGAGCTGCTTGGTGATCTGGCCGCAGCGCTCCACGGACTCCAGAACGATGTCTATGTTGTCCACCAGCCCGGGGTCTGCCTCGCGTCCCGGCAGGGTGAGCATGTCGCGGACGAGCCCGGCCCGCTCGGAAATGACCGCCAGAGGGTTGTTGATTTCGTGCGCCACGCCTGCGGCCAGGCGGCCGATGGAGGCGAGCCGGCCCGTCTGCTCCATGCGCTCCATGACCTGGGCCTGACGCAGGTTGGAGTCGTAAATGGCGTTGGTCATGTAGGTGGAAATGACATAGATGGCTGTGACAATGACCACCAGGCTGATTCCCGCGAGCCAGAGCAGGTCCATTCGCGGCTGCAGCCAGCCGACCATGGCCTCGGAGGTGGGCTTGACCACGCAGAGGATAAACGGCGACGCCTTGATGTAGGCATAGGCCACCAGAAGCTCCACCCCTCTGCTGTCCGTAGTGACGAAATGGTCCGTGCGCTCGCTGAATGCGGGCACCGGAATGCCCGCCACCTGTGAGATGGCCCCATAGGTCTTGGACGGCGTCTGGAGTATGCCTCCCCCGTTGATGATGAAGGCGTCGCCGCTGTTTCCCGCCTCAAGGGAGGCGAGCATGTTGGAGAAGGCCAGGGTGTCCAGCGTGGCCCGCAACAGATAGGGGCGTCCTGTTCGGGTCTCGCCGCGCACTGCCACAATGGCGTGGGGGATGTTGCGAAACCCCAGAAACACGTCGCTGATGTAGGCCCCTTTCTCCATGGCTGTTTTGAACCACGGCATATCCTTATAGGAGCGGTCCTGAAGGTCGAACGGGCCGGCATAGGACACCTGAACGCCATCCTCGGTGAGCAGCCCAAGGTCCACGATGCCGTTGAAACCGGCGCGCATGTTTCTGAGCACCTGGGCCAGATGCTCGGGGTCTTTCATCAGGTCGAAGGTCTCCTCGCGCAGGGTGAATTCCAGCACCGAGCGCCGCTCATCCAGAAAATAGGTCACGGTGCGTCGGGCGTTGGACGCGGTGCGTACGGTTCGCAGCACCTGTTCCGAACGCGCCACCTGCCCTGTCAGGGCGTAGTCTATGGCCGTGAGAGTGCAAAGCGGCAGCAGCGACACCACGGCAAGCAGCGCAATGGCGAGCAGCCACAGCGACCGATAATCGAGAAACCCCTGTCTGACCAGCGAGCTGTTGTGCGGTTTCAGGAATTTGGGCACCAGGCAGGCAACCAGACGCCGCCGCATTGCGCTCATACCGCCTCCTCTTCGCCACGCAAGAGCAGGGCGAGCTTTTCCACACCGATCGGTTTGTTGATAAATGAAACAGCTCCCAGGCCGAGACACAGCTCGCGATCCAGGTCCGTGCCGTGGCCGGTGAGCACATGCACGGACATGGCCGGGCAATGTCTCCTGGCATGGCGCAGCACCTCTGCACCGTTTGCGTCCGGCAGACGCAGATCCAGAACCATGGCGTCGAAAGACTCCGCCTCCAGGGTGCGCAGCGCCTGGGTCGCGTCGAGAGCGACCACAGGGCGGAACCCTCGCAGGAGCAGCCGTTCCGCAAGGGCCTCCACAAACCCGACCTCATCGTCAACAAGAAGGATTCGCATGTTTCAATTTTTGACAAAGATAAAAGTATTGACACAAATGCCGTTGCCAACTAAGCACAAACTGTTTCGTTTGTAAATGCCCTTGTTTCAAAAAATCACAGCAAGAGGTTTCAGCATGCGCGGATTCAACTTCACATTGCCACCCATTGCCTGGGCAACAGCGGGCACCCTGGTCTCGCTCACACTCCTTGTCTTCCTCATGTCCGACCCGGCGGCGGCCGCCGGGGCCGCCGAAGGGGCCGCGGTGGCCGCCATGGACACACAGCCCTGGTGGTTCTGGCCCCTGGTGCTGCTGGTGTTCTGTTTTGTCCTGGGCATCATCGCCGTGCTGGCGGGAGTGGGGGGGGGCGTTCTCTATGTCCCTCTGGTCAGCGGCTTTTTCCCTTTTCATCTCGACTTTGTGCGCGGTGCGGGCCTGATGGTCGCCCTGGCCGGAGCCCTGGCCGCCGGGCCGGGGTTGCTGCGACGCAATCTGGCCAGTCTGCGCATGGCGCTTCCCATGGCCCTCATCGCCTCGGCCAGCTCCATCGGCGGGGCCGTTCTCGGCCTGCACCTTTCCCAGCTCAACCCCGACATCCTCCAGATCTGCCTGGGTACCACCATTGTCGGCATAGCGGTTCTGTTGCTCATGAGCAAAAATTCGGCCATACCGGACATCAAAAAGCAAGACGCTCTAGGCATGGCCTTTGGCATAGGCGGCACCTACTTTGACGAATCCATGAACCAGAAAGTCTCCTGGAAAACCCACCGCACCCCCCAGGCCCTGATTACTTTCATCCTCATCGGCATACTGGCGGGCATGTTCGGCCTGGGTGCCGGCTGGGCCAACGTGCCGGTGTTCAACCTGATGATGGGCGCACCGCTGAAAATATCCGTGGCCACCAGCAAGTTCCTCCTTTCCATCACCGACACCTCGGCCGCCTGGATCTACATCAATCAGGGTTGCGTCATTCCGCTGATGGCCATTCCCTCCATCATCGGGTTGATGCTCGGCTCCTTTGTGGGCGTGAGGCTGCTCAGCATAGCCAAGCCCAAATTCATCCGCTACATGGTGATTGTGGTCCTTCTCTTTGCGGGGCTCAAGGCCATCGACAAGGGATTGCACATCGGACTGCTCGGTTAGAAAGTCGGCAAGCCGGACGAACTGAGCGCAAATCAAGGAGAAAACGGTATGAGTCAGCACACCGATCCCGATATCCGGCCAATGCCGGAGCAGATCATCTACGCAAACATCCTCGGCATGGGTGCCTATCTGGGGATTCTGGTCATGGTTGTCACTTACATTCTTTATGTGACCGGCATCATTGGTGCACATATCGAGCTGGAAATGGTTGTCCGCAACTGGCACCTCAACGTGCAGCAATTCATCCAGGTGACCAACGCCCCTCGCGGTTGGGGCTGGGTGGCGCTCCTCGGAAAAGGGGATTATCTCAACTTCCTGGGCATGGCCCTGCTGGCCCTGCTGACCATCGTCTGCTACCTCGTGCTGCTGCCAGGTTTCGTGCGGCGCAAGGATTGGACCTATTTCGGCATATGCGTGGCCGAAGTGGTGGTATTGTCTCTGGCGGCCTCGGGCATATTCGGCAGCGGTGGACACTAGGAACCGTCCACAGCGAAACACAAGGAGTTTCCCATGAGTGACAAGAAAATAACCGTCCTTCTCGTGGACGACAAGGCAGAATTTCTGGAAACCCTGGCCGAACGCGTGAGGCTCAAGGGCTTCAACACCCTGGAGGCAGCGACCGGGGCCGAAGCCGTCAGGCTGGCCGCGGAAAACGACATTGATCTGGCCGTGATTGATCTCAAGCTGCCGGACATGGACGGGCTCGACGTTATCACCCGGCTGAAGAGGGACAAGCCCGGACTGGAGACTCTCCTGCTCACGGGCTACGGCAGCGACAAGTTGCGCGAGGCCAGCGACGCTCTGAACACCGCCTATTTCGAGAAGCAGGACATGAGCGGCTTCTGGGCCTTCCTGGCCGGTTTTTCCAGGCGTCCCGCATTCCTGGTGGTAGATGACGAGGAAGCCTTTCTGGACACCGTGGCGCAGCGCGTGTTACTCAAGGGCTTCGAGGTGTTCACGGCCAGCAGCGGTGCCGAAGCCCTCGAGATCGCAGCCAGGGAGAAAATCGATTTCGCCGTGGTGGACCTCAAGCTCGGCGATATGGACGGCCTGGATCTGATCACCCGGCTCAAGCGCGAGCAGCCGGGGATGCAAACCATGCTGCTCACGGCTTTTGGCAGTGATAAGCTGCGCGAGGCAACCATGGCTCTGAATACCGAATACTTCGAGAAGCAGAGCATGGGCAGCTTCTGGGCGTTTCTCAAGCGCGTGCCCCGGCGTATCGAAGACGCCATGGCCGCGGCGGGCATGGCGACGGGCGGCGACCTGGACAACGCCGAGGCTATCGACAAGAGTAGTCGCAAATAGCATTCTCAAGCCATGGGGAGCGAGTCGAGAGAACAGCGCCTTGATGGCACAAGACCATGCAAACCCAACGGGACGCGGGGGGTGTTTCGCTCAATGAGCACCTCCCGCACTCCTTTCAACCCTCACATGCCGGTTCTTTGAGCAGAGAGCTCCGAAACACCATGAGCAGACGCATTATCCTTCTCGTAGACGACGACGAAAGCTTCCGGGATACCCTGGTACAACGCATGGAGAGCCGCGGCTTCGACGTTGTCGCCGTATCAAGCGGCGCCGAAGCCTTGAGGCTGGCCGCCACAAAGGAACCCGCCCTGGCTGTGGTGGATATGCGTATGCCGGATATGGATGGTCTGGAAACCATCGCCAGACTCCATGAAATGCGACCGGGGATGCGCACCGCCCTGCTCACGGGCTTTGGCGGAAATACCCTGCGTCAGGCGGCCCAGGATCAGCACACCGAGTACTTTGAGAAGCAGAATATGTCGCGGCTATGGGAACGCCTGGAGAGCCTGAAGGAAGAGCCGGCGGCGGAGTCCACCGTAGTTCCGGGTGCAGGCATGGACAGGCCCGGCGAGGAACGCAGCATCATCGGCCAGACCAAGGCCATGCAGCAGCTCAAGCGCGACGTGGACATGGTGGCGGCTCTGGACTGCACCGTGCTGCTCCTGGGTGAGACGGGCACTGGCAAGGAGTTGCTGTCACGCACCATCCACCGCAAGAGTTCGCGTACGCGGGGCCGGTTTCTTGCTGTGAACTGCGGCTCGTTCTCCCACGACCTGCTCTCAAGGGAGTTGTTCGGCCAGGAGCCCGAGGCGGGTGGCGGCCGGGGCAGCACCGGCCTGTTTGAGGCCGCCTCCGGGGGCACCATTCTCTTCGACGAGGTGGGAGACACTCCCCTGCCCATGCAAAGCCAGCTGCTGCGCATGTTGCAAGACCGCACCATCCACCGCGTGGGCGGGGGGCAGGAGGTGCATGTGGACGTGCGCATCATGGCCACCTCCAACCAGGATCTCAAGGCCAAGATCCGCGCAGGCCAGTTTCGCGAGGATTTCTACTACCGGCTCAACGTCTTTACCCTGCATGTGCCTCCCTTGCGGGAACGGCGCGATGACATACCCCCGCTGTGCAACTACTTTCTGGCCTGTTACAACCAGTCATTTGACATGAAAGTTGACGGGTTCGACACCGAGGTCTTGGATCTGCTCATGGACTATCCCTATCCCGGCAACGTCCGCGAGCTGGAAAGCATCGTTGAACGAGGAGTCATTGTCCGGCGCGAAGGGTTGATCCGCCGTGAGGATCTGCCCAGGCGTTTTCAGAAATCCGGGGTTTCTCCCGCGAAAACGGCTCCGGGCCGTCCGCATGGCGAACGCCTGCCTACCCTGGCCGAGATCGAAGAGGAGCACATCCGACGGGTTATGGCCGCAGTGGGGCACAACAAGCTCGAAGCGGCCAAGGTTCTCGGCATCAGCCGCGCCGGGCTCTGGCGCAAGCTCAAGAAGATGGACGAGGCCGAAGCGGCCGCGGAATAGTCTCGCTCCGTCCCGTCCTCCCGCATCATCCGGACAATGTTTCGTCCTGCCTGCCCCGCAAGGCGTGTCCTTGGCTGTTTTGGCCGGTGGTATCGGTCAGCCTCTTTCGATTCCGTGCTGTTTGATCAGGGAATAAAGGCGGGCGCGGGAAAGCCCGGAAACCTCGCAGGCCCGGCGAATGTCGCCGCCGGTCTGATCCATCAGCCGGTTAAGGTAGTCCTGTTCGATGAGGGCGGTCTGGATGGCGCGATAGCTCTTTAGGGAGGGCAGGGGGGAGGCGTCGTGGCAGAAATCCTGGTGCTTGCTCTCGGCGGGGGCTGGCTCGCCGCCCAACGTGCGCCTGACCACTCGCGAGCGGAGCCTTCGAGGCAGATGGCGAGGGTAGAGGATGCTCTCCGACCCGGCCTGGGCGATGGCCTGTTCGACGGTATTTATCATCTCGCGGATGTTTCCGGGCCAGTCGTAATCAAGGAGCGCTGCCAGAAAATCGGGAGAGAAGCCCTTGTTCTCCAGGTTGAGCCGCTGGCAATGACGCCTGATAAAGTGACAGGTCATTTCGTTGATGTCTTCGGAGATTTCCCGCAGAGACGGCAACTGGATGTGGGAGCCGTGCAGACGGTAAAAGAGATCGCGTCTGAAGTCACCACTTTCCACCATTGCCTCCAGGTCGCGATTGGTGGCGGAAACCAGCCTGAAGTCGCTCATCACCTCGGTGGTTGCCCCCACGGGCCTGAATGTCCGGCTTTCCAGCACGCGCAGGAATACCCGCTGAATGGGCAGCGGCAGTTCTCCCACCTCGTCAAGGAACAGCGTACCGCCGTCCGCCTGCCTGATCAGGCCGATGGTCTGGCTGTCGGCGCTGGTGAACGCCCCGCGTTCATGACCGAAAAGCAGGCTTTCGGCCAGGGTGTCGGGCAGGGCCGCACAGTCCACCACCACAAACGATTTCTTCCGGCGCGGGCTGTTTTCGTGGACGGCCCGTGCGAACAATTCCTTGCCCGTGCCTGTTTCGCCAATGAGCATGACGTTGCTTTCGTTGGCGGCGGCCACGGCCACGTTGTCAAGTGCGAGCTGCAGCATCCGGCTGCTGCCCACAATGCCTCCCCTGCGCAGCGCCACGGGCGGACGGGTCGAAGACCTCTTTCTCCAATAGTCTCCTATGCGATCGACAAGCACAAACAAGCGCTGGATGTTGGGCGGCTTGAGCAGATAGTCCCAAGCGCCTTCGCGAATACATCGTTCCGCCACGTCCGGGTCCCTGTTGCGTGAGACGAGGATGACTTCGGGAAAGGACGGGATTTCGCGAATGGCCGCCAGGGCGTCTATCCCCTTGTCTGGAAGGTCGTCGCCGAGCAGGACCACCCGATAGTTTCCGGTGTGCAACATTCCCATGGCCCGGGCAAGGGAGTTGCAACAGACGGCGGACACGCCATGTCTGGCGAGATCTTCGCACAGTTTGGCGGTGTAGCCGACGTCGCCGTCAATGATCAGGATGTCTGTCTCGGACATTCCCCCCCCAGGGTATTTCCGCACAGAGCATATCACAATTGTGCGTTCTTGTTCAATGCGCCTAGCTGCCGGATTCATGGGAAAAAAAAAGAAAAAGGTGTCAGCGGCGCGAGCATTTGTCCTGTCCGGTGCGACTTGAGCCGCCATCCCGAAGCCATGGGGCGAAGAGAGTCCGTGCCGTCTCATCGTCTTCATTTTACGCGTTCTTGTGCGTCCCGGACTCTCTTGTTCAGGATCGGCTTTCTTGCCGAACGATATTCGTCCAGCAAAACAAGACAAAACCGCCTGAATTTGCCAACCGAAAATCAGCCCAGGGGCTCGACTCTCTCTGGCATTCACCGAATATTCCTGCAGATGTCCGTTTCGGCACACAACTTGTTCTTGAGAGTATGAGACACCTCGGATGCGCTGGCAGACGGAACAGTGCTGTGCGATTTGCCCTTTGACCTTGGGAGGTTGGCATGGCTTGGATCTTTGGAAGCACGGCCGCCTGCATGATGGGGCACTCCCTTGCTCTCCTTGGTGGAGACCGGAAACACGGGACGCAGGGGATATTGGCAAGGAGGTATGGCGGATGAAGCGCAAATGGGATTCCAAGACAAAGGCGAGGATCGTGCTGGAGGGGCTTACCGGAGGATGCGTCAATGACCTTTGCCGGGCGCACGATCTTCGTCCCGGGCAGTACTACAAGTGGCGGGGACATTTTCTTGAAAACTGCCACCAAGTCTTTGAAAGGCAGCCCGGTCCCCAGTCCGAGGCCGACTTGGCCGCGGAGAATGAAAAACTCAAGCGGCTTGTGGGCGAGCTGACCCTGGAGTTGAACAACGGCAAAACCATTCGCTGACCATGCGAGGAGGGGCGGGCCATGGCTGAGAAGATCGGCGTGTACGTGTGTCATTGCGGCTCGAACATTGCGGGCAAGGTCGATTGCGCCGATGTCGCCGAGTATGCGGGGCGGATCAGGAACGTGGCGGTATCTCGCGATTATCAGTTCATGTGTTCCGATCCCGGTCAGGAGATGATCATCAGGGACATCGGCGAACACGGTCTGAACCGGGTGGTGGTGGCGTCCTGTTCGCCCCGTCTGCACGAGAAGACGTTTCAGAAAGCATGCGCCAGGGGAGGGCTCAACCCTTATCTGATGCAGCACGCCTGCATCCGCGAGCACTGCTCGTGGATCACCGCAGACCCGGCAGAGGCCACGGCCAAGGCAAAGCACATCGTGGAAGCCGCCGTGGAGCGGGTGGGCAGGCACCAGGAGCTGTTCTCGCGTGAGGTGGACGTGTTGCCCGACGTCATGGTCGTGGGTGCGGGCATTGCGGGCATCCAGGCCGCCCTCGATATCGCCAAGTCCGGCCACCGGGTGCATCTGGTGGAAAAATCGCCCTCCATCGGCGGGCACATGGCCCAGTTCGACAAGACATTTCCAACCCTCGACTGCGCGGCCTGCATCTCGACCCCCAAGATGGTGGCCGTCTCCCAGGAGCCAAACATCAACCTGATGACCTGGAGCGAGGTGGTGGACGTATCCGGGTTTGTGGGCAACTACACGGTCACAGTCCTGCATCGGCCGCGTTACATCAACGCGGACATCTGCACAGGCTGCGGGGCGTGCCTGGAAAAGTGCCCGACCAAGGCGCCCAACGAATTCAACGAGGGGCTTGGCATGCGCAAGGCCATCTACCGCAACTCGCCTCAGGCCGTGCCCAACACTCCTGTCATCGACGGCGCCATCTGTCGCAAGATCACCAAAGACAAGTGCGGTTTGTGCCAGCAGGTATGTCCCACCGGGGCCATAGACTACGCCATGCGGGAGAGCCGGGAGGTTTTTCATGTGGGCAGCATTGTCCTGGCCACGGGGTATGACGCCATGGATCCGACGCCCATGACCGAATACGGGTTCGGCCGTTTTGACGAGGTCTACACCGCGTTGCAGTTCGAACGGCTGAACAACGCCGTGGGGCCCACGGGCGGCAGGATCGTCATGAAGAACGGGGAATCCCCAGAGAGCGTGGCCATCATCCACTGCGTGGGGAGTCGCGACAGGAACTATCACGAATACTGTTCGCGCACCTGCTGCATGTACGCCCTCAAGTACGACCACCTGATCAAGGACAAGGTGGGCCACCATGCGAAAGTCTACAACTTCTACATAGACATGCGCTGCTTCGGGAAGGGGTACGAGGAGTTCTACAAGAGGGTCCAGGAGGAGGGAGTCACCTTCATCCGTGGCCGTCCCGCCGAGATAGTGCAGGAGAACGGCAGACTGGTGGTGGTCGGCGAGGATACCTTGCTCGGCATGAATGTGCGTGTGCCGGTGGACATGGTGGTGCTTTGCACAGCCATGGAGCCCCGGGCGGACATGGCCGAGGTGGCCCGCGTCTTCGGAGTGGCCCAGGGACAGGATGGATTCTTCCTTGAGGAGCATCCCAAGCTCGGGCCGGTCTCCACGGCCACGGACGGCGTGTTTCTGGCCGGGGCCTGCCAGGGGCCAAAGGACATCCCGGACGCGGTATCCCATGCCTCGGGCGGGGCGGCTCAGGCCCTGGCTCTGGCAGCCAGGGGCAAGGTTTCCATCTCTCCGACCACCTCGTGGATCAACCCGGACATCTGCATCGGCTGCAAGGTGTGCATTGACCTGTGCGCCTACTCGGCCATTGAGTTCGACGAGCGCCGTCAGGTGTCGGTCATCAACGAGGCCATGTGCAAAGGGTGCGGCAGCTGCGCCGGATACTGCCCGAGCGGAGCGGCCCAGATCAAACATTTTACGGAAAACCAGCTCTTCGACGAGATCGACGGGCTGCTGGGCATGATGCCCGCCGCCACTCCGGCTCACGCTGGGGCGGAACATGCGATGCAACCTCACGCCCAAACGGGCGAACACGCTTAGGAGGCAGTCATGCACACCGAGTTCGAGCCGACCATTCTGGCCTTTGTCTGCAACTGGTGCACCTACACCGCGGCAGACCTTGCCGGAACCTCGCGCATGCTTCAGCAGCCCAACCTGCGGCTGGTACGGATGATGTGCACCGGCATGGTGGACCCCAAGTACATTGTCAAATCCCTGCTCTCCGGCGCGGACGGCGTGCTGGTCAGCGGCTGCCATCCCGGTGACTGTCACTATATTAACGGCAACTACAAGGCCCGGCGCAGAATCAAGCTCTTAAACGAAATCCTGCCTCAGTTCGGCATTGACAAGGGCCGGGTCAAGCTGACCTGGGTGGGAGCCAGCGAGGGCAACGAATTTGCGGCCACGGTGAACCATTTCATCAACGAGATCAGGGAACTCGGTCCCATGGAAGCGCGTTCCATGGCCGTGGTCTAACTGGCAGGAGGGGGACGTCATGGCGACCACAGCAAAGATACGGGTGGAAGGGAACAATCCGATCCTGGCCCTGCAGGGGTTTCTGAAGGGGCTAATGGCCGACGGGGCCGTCGGCGGCGTCCTGGTGCCTGTCCATCATTTCGGCAGGGGCATGCCCATGCCCACCCTGGTGACCGATCCGGAGCAACTCTTGGGCGCGGACCCGCTTGCTCCGGCCTTTCCAATGAGCAGCGCCAAACTCCTGTCGCGCCTGACGCGGGGCCAGGCAGGCGAGCGCATCGCGGCGGTCATGCGCCCCTGTGAGATCCGGGCTTTTGTCGAGTTGGTCAAGCTCAACCAAGGCAGCTTCGACAATGTCGTTCTGATCGGCATGGACTGTCTGGGGGCATACGACAACGCCAACTACAGGCTGTTCCTGGGCGATCGGGACCCGCTTGAGGCCACTCTCGGCTTCCATGGCCTGGCCGGGGCGGACGCGGCTGCCGACGGGGTTGGGATCGCCACCGCCTGCATGGCCTGCGAGCACCCCTCGCCGACCAATGCGGACATCGTTGTGGGCGTGGCCGGGGCTGATCTGCGCGAGAGTATTCCTGCCATGGCCGACAGCGCTCGGGGAGAGGCCCTGCTCAGTGCTCTGGGGTTGCAGGAGATCCAGTCTTCCAACGGGCGCGACACGGCTCTGGCCTCCCTGGTGGAGGCCAGAACCGCCTATCGCGACGCCATGATCGAGAGGACCAAGGCGGTGACGGGAACCCTGACCGATCTTTCCGAGTACCTCAGCGGCTGCGTCAACTGTTACAACTGTCGGGTGGCCTGTCCGGTTTGCTATTGCAAGGAATGCGTCTTCAACACCGACGTTTTCGAGCACAAGCCCTGGCAGTATGTGGAGTGGGCCAAGCGTAAGGGCAGCCTCAAGCTGCCCACGGACACCATCTTTTTCCATCTCACCCGCATGGCGCACATGAGCATGGCCTGCGTGGGCTGCGGGCAGTGTTCCAACGCCTGCCCTAACGACATCCCGGTCATGGAACTGTTCCGAACCGTCGCGGCGCGGACTCAGGAGAGCTTTGGCTACGAACCGGGGCGCAGCCTTCAGGAGCCGCCGCCGCTTTCGGTGTTCAAGGAGGACGAGTTCCAGGAGGCGGTGTCGCACATGGCCTGATTCCGGGGCCGCTCTCCGGTCCAGGCCGGAGCATGATTATTGGGAGGACAGTATGAGAAAGCAATATGGCGCATTGGTGGTCGGGGCCGGTATCGGAGGCATCAGGGCCGCCCTGGACCTCGCCGTCACCGGCCACAAGGTGGCCCTCATCGACAGGCGGCCCAATCACGGTGGCATCTTAAGTCAGCTGGACCACCAGTTTCCCTCGGACCACTGCGGCATGTGCAAGATGCTGCCGCTCATGGCTCGCGACTCATCGAGCCAGTTCTGTCTGCGCAAGGGACTTTTTCACGACAACATCGACATCATGCTTTCCACCGAGCTGACCTCCCTGGAGGGCGAACCGGGCAAGTTCTTCGTCTCTTTGAACCGCAAGTCCCCGTTGATCGATCCGGCTAAGTGCGTCAGCTGCGGTCTTTGTTCAGAGGTCTGTCCCGTTCGCGTCCCCAGCGAATATAACGCCGGGCTGACCATGCGGGCTGCCGTACACCTGCCGGTACCCCACGCCATCCCCAATCACTACGTGGTTGATCTCGAAAACTGTCAGCGCTGCTGGAAATGCCATGAGGCGTGCCCCACCGGGGCCATTGACTTCAAGTTCGAAGAGCGCAAGGATTTCAACATCCTGGTGGTGGATGGCGACCAGGAAACAGCGGCCGTGGTCAGCCAGAGCCTGGGCGAGGAGAACTTCTCCCTGCGTTTCGCCGCTTCGGGCAGCGATGCCTTGGACATGCTCGCCGCGGACATGGGCACAGGGTTGGTGCTGGCAGGTACGAATCTCGCCGACATGGCCGCCGATCGCCTGCTTGCCCGCTGTCACGAGCTGCGGCCGGATATGCCCGTGGTGATTATGGTTGATCCGGGACAAGAGGAACAAGGGGCAGACCTGGTCATGCAGGGTGCCCGGGAATATTTGATCAAGCCCCTCTTCGCCAAGCGTTTCGTCCCCTGGCTCGACAAGCTCTACATGCGCATCATGTCGGACACGGTGGAGGAGCTTGAGGTCGGTGCCGTGGTTCTGGCCGGCGGATTCGAGTGCTACACCCCGTCCATGGACCCGGAAGGAGGGCAGGACGTGTGGTGTTACGACCATCCTGGCGTGCTGACCGCAGTGGAGTTCGAGCGGCTGATGAGCCACACCGGCCCCACCGGAGGCAGGCTGCTCAGGCCGGGCGATAACGCCCCTGTGCGCAGTATAGCATGGATACAGTGCGTGGGCTCCCGCGACGTGCAAAAGGGGGCGGACTTCTGTTCGGCGGTGTGCTGCATGTTCTCCATCAAGGAGGCCGTTCTGGCCAGACAGGCCGCAGACGGCGACCTGGAGACCACCATTTTCTACATGGATATGCGGACCACAGGCAAGGGATACCAGCGGTACCGCAACCGCGCCGAGACCGAGGAGGGCGTTCGTTTCGTGCGCAGCAGGCCCCATTCGGTGGTGCCCGATAACGGAGACGGCGGGCTGAAGATTGAATTCATGACCGACGAGGGCGAGTTGGTGGCAGAACACTACGACATGGTGGTTCTGGCCGCCGGGGCCCGCCCGCCGCACGGCATGGAGAGGTTCGCCCTGACCACGGATATCGACCTCAACGAGTGGGGGTTTGTCCAGACCCAGCCCTACGCCCCGGAGCGGACCAGCCGCGTCGGCGTGTTTTCAGCCGGGGCCTTCGGCGAGCCAAGGGACATTTCGGAGTCGGTCATTCAGGCTGGCGCCGCTGCCTCGGCTGCATCGCGGATCATCAAGGTCTACGATGTGCTGGCCGGTATCGGCGGCGAGCCGGAGCCGTCTTATCCGGACGTCTCCAGGGAGCCGCCCCGGACCTTTGTGGCCGTGTGCGCCTCCTGCCCCACCCTCGGGCAGGCGGTGGACCTGGAGGCGCTGAGTGCGCGGATGGCCGATGTCCACTCCGTATGCCGGGTCATGCCCGTGCGGAGCGCCTGTACCGAAGCGGGCTGGAACGAGATCAGGGAGGGCGTGTCCGAATTCGGACCCAACCGGGTGTTGATCGGAGCCTGCATGCCTTATGCCTATATTCCCCGCCTCAAGGAACTCGGACGGACCATCGGGCTCAATCCCGCCCTCATGGATGTGGTGGACATCTATACACCCACCTTCGGGCTTGACCTGACAGACGATACAGAAGCCCAGGCCCGGAAGGTCAAGGCAGAAAAGGATATCTATGCGGCCCTGGCCACTGCCGTGGCCAGGCTCCAGGGGGCGGACCCGGTACCCCCGTCAGTCATGGTGGATGTGGCACGCTCTGCGCTGGTGGTCGGCGGCGGACTGGCCGGGATGACTGCGTCCATGACCATTGCGGATCAGGGGTATGGCGTCTGTCTCGTGGAATCCGAAGAGGAACTCGGGGGCCTGGCCATGCGTCTGCACACCCAGCTCGACGGCTCGGACCCGCGAAAATTCATGGAGGAGTTGATCGGACAGGTGCAGAAGCATCCGAACATCAAGGTTTTCAAGGATTCGCGAGTGGTGCTTTCGCGCGGCAGCGCCGGCAGGTTCCGATCGGCCATTGCCAGCCCACAGGGGGTGTTTCCCCTGGAGCACGGAGTGACCGTCCTGGCTACCGGCGGCCACGAGGCCAAGGTCTATGAAAGCGGCCTGTGCGTCCACAAGTCGGTCATGACCCATTTGGGACTGGAGGAAGGGCTGGCCACAGGCGCCATCGACGCCGGGGCTCTGGGCTCCGTTGTCATGATCCAGTGCTGGCGCGCCCCGGACGACGACAGGAAATATTGCAGCCGGGTCTGTTGCCCGGAAATGCTCAAGAATGTCCTCACCCTCAAGCAGCGCAACCCTGACCTGCCTGTCTACGTCTTTTACCGCGACATCATGGCCCAGGGATTTCTTGAGACCTATTACACGCAGGCGCGCAAGGTCGGGGCCATCTTCATTCGCTACGATGACGAATCCAGGCCCGCCGTGACATTCGAGGAAGACGGGCCAGTGGTCACGGGACGCGACCCTGTGCTGGGGGCCGAGGTCCGTTTTCGGCCGGATATGGTCTCCCTGTCAAGCGGCCTGGAACCCAACGACGTGGAGGAGTTGCTCGAAATATTCGGCGTCGAGGTGGATGGAGACGGATTCTACCGCGAGGCCGATTTCAAGTGGCGTCCCGTGGATTTTCTCAAGCAGGGCATCTACATGTGCGGCGTGGCCCATTCTCCCCGGCGCATGGACGAGACCATTGCCTCGGCCAAGGCGGCGGGACAGCGCGCCCTGCGCATTCTCAACGCCGAGAGAATCACCCGGGAAACCGTGGTGGCCCAGGTGCGCCACTCCCTTTGTTCCCTGTGCCAGGCGTGCGTGACTGCCTGTCCCTATGGCGCTCGTTCTCTGGACATGGACGCCGGGCGCATAGCCGTGGACGAACTGCTCTGTCAGGGGTGCGGGGCATGCGCGGCCGTGTGCCCCAACAGCGCGACCATACTCCGGGGCTTCCACGACGGGCCGATGATGGCGGTTATCGACGCAGCCCTGGAAGAACCGGCATAGCCAAGGATGGTGAGCCATGAGCGAAACGATCACAAGGACATGGAGCCCGGAAGGAGATGAAACCCGTATCGCGCTGACCGAGCTGCGGGACATGGTGGGGGCGTGCATGCAGTGCGGCACCTGCACCGCCTCCTGCCCCAACTGGTACGCCATGGACGTTACCCCGCGCCGCATGTGGCGGATGGTCCAGTTCGGCATGATCGATGATATCCTCAAGAGTCGGACATTTTGGCTCTGCTCGTCGTGCTACATGTGCACCCTGCGTTGCCCGCGGGGCCTCAGGCTGACATCGGCCATGGGGGCGCTCAAGCGGTTGGCCCGGCTCGACGGGGCGAGGCAGGCAAGACGCAACGGAGCATTCTACGAGGCGTTCATGAGCGATGTGGAGGCCAACGGGCGGCTCCAGGAGGCAAGCATGATGCAGGGGTACTTTCTACGGCGTATGGACCCGAGATTGCCAATGGCGTTTCTGCCGCTTGGGCTCAGGATGCTCGGCAAGGGCAAGCTGCATCTGCCAAGCCGCGCCCAGCGAGGAAGGCTCGGCCCCATGTTTGCCAAGGCCAGACAGATGGAGGCGGGATCATGAAGTACGCATATTACCCAGGTTGCTCGCTCATGGAAAGCGCACGCGAGTTCGATGTTTCGGTCCGGGCGGTCATGGTCCGGCTGGGCGCGGAGCTGGTCGAGATTCCTGACTGGACTTGCTGCGGAGCGAGTGCGGCCGAGCCGGTGAGCAAGCTGATGAACTATGCCTTGCCCGCCCGCAACTTGGCCATCGCCCAGGATGCGCTGCCGGGCATGGACATTCTCGCCCCGTGCAGCGCCTGCTATCTCAACCTGCTCAAGGTCAACCGCGAGGTGGTGGGCGAGAGACATCTGCACGGCCAAGTCAACGAAGTGCTGGCCGCATCCGGCCTGACCTACCGGGGCGGTGTGCCGGTGCGCCATCTGCTGGATGTGCTCCTCAACGACGTGGGCGCGGGGATCATGGCCCAGAAGGTGACCCGCAGCCTGGAGGGCATGAAGTTGGCCCCCTATTACGGTTGTCAGATTCTCAGGCCCTATGCCGTGTTCGACTCGCCGGGCAGACCGACGTCCATGGAGCCGATCATCCGGGCCATGGGCGGCGAGGTGCATGAATGGGAGTGCGGCAACCGTTGCTGCGGCGCTTCGCTCATGGTCGGCCATCGCGATGTGGCGCTACGCTCCGTGGCCGCCATTCTCGACCAGGCCGCCGGTGCCGACGCCGTGGTCACGGTATGCCCGCTGTGCCAGATGAATCTCGAAGCCTACCAGGGAGACGCGGTCAAGGCAGGAGGCCGCCGGATTCCGGTGCTCTATCTGACGCAGATCATGGGGCTTGCCATGGGGCTTGGCGAGTCGGAGGTGCAGCTTGGCAAGAACCTGACACTGAACGCTGGAGCCAGGCGCGGCATTGAAACCCGGGCCTGGAGCGTCACGCTCCAGGCCGAAGGCGCCGAGCCGGGCCGGGCGGCCGGGGCAGAACAGAGCATACCGGACCAGGCACGGACTGGAAAGATGAACAACCTCAACAAGGGAGGGAATCATGTTTAAGGACATCATCGTCGGTGTCACGCCTTCTGGCGTGGACAAGTGCGCGGTCATTGCGGCAGCTGAGTTCGCCAAGAAGTTCGAGGCAAAGCTTTACCTGGCCCACGTGGCGGGAATGGCCCAGGGGTGGGGTTCCATGGAGCACCTTGAGCCCTCGGGCGAAACCGAGCGGATCAAGGGGCAGATTCAGGAGATGTACGGCGACATCCTCAGTGGCATCGCGCAGTACCAGATCAACGTCATTCCGGGCATCCCCCATGCCGAGATACTGCGTTTGGCCCGCAAGAAGAATACCGACCTCATCGTCATGGGGCCGCACACCAAGGAATATGAAGAGAAGCGCTCCAAGATGTGGGGCATGGCGGGCAGCACTCTTGAGCGCGTCAGTCAGAAGGCGCGCTGCCCGGTCATGATCGTACACAAGGACATGGCCTGCAAGGACCCGTTGTTTGGGAATATCCTTGTGGCCACGGACTTTTCGGACCAGGCCGAGTGCGCCGTGAACTATGGGGGCCAGATGGCCCGCCAATATAAGGCGAACCTGACGGTCATGCACGTGGTCGAGCCCGGCGTGAGCGCGGGGGATGTGGAGGCCCGTCTTGTCAACGAATACGGGCCGCGTCTGGACGGCGTTTCCGATTGTTCCTTCGGGGTCTGCCACGGCCAGCCGCCCATGGAAATCTTGCGCATGGCGCAGCAAAAGCGGGCCGATCTGATAATCATGGCCCACCACTCCAAGGAGATGGACCCGGAAAAGGCGTTTTTGGGTTCCACTGTGGTCCAGGTGGCTCTCAACGGAGCATGCCCGACCATGAGCGTCAACCGTCACTTCGACCTGCGCTGCGGCCTTATGTACGACCAGGCCGGACAGGTCGTGCATACCGAGGCCACTGCATAGCCTGCCCGCCGCTCCCCCTGCTCCGACGGGGCAGGGGAGGCGGCGCATCACAAGGAGCGGATCATGGATATGGTCATACCCAAGCCGATGGACGCCGCGGTGCGCGACTTTTTGAACCGATTCGACTTCAGTGCCTGCATGATCTGCGGGACGTGCTCAAACGGCTGTCCGGTCACAGGCACACCCGGCATGGAGGGGTGGGACACGCGCAAGGTCATGCGCATGCTCGCCTACGGGATGGTGGACGAGGTTGTGGGCTCCAACTTTCCGTGGCTGTGCACTGGCTGCGGACGATGCGCCTATTCCTGCCCCATGGGTATCGACATCCCGGCGGTCATGGCCCACATGAAGAGTCTGCGCGAACGCGACAAAGTGCCAGGATCATTGCATAAGGGCATGGCGAATAATCTTGAGACCGGCAACAATCTCGCCATCTCCAGGGAGGAGTATCTCTTGGGCATGGCCGAGTTGGGCGTGGAGATGGCCGAGGAGTGTCCCGGCTTCTTTGTTCCGGTGGATAAGCAGGACGCCAAGGTTCTGTTTTTTCCCAATTCCAAGGAAGTTTACGGCGACTTCGAGGACCAGTTCTGGTGGTGGCGGGTTTTCTACGCGGCCCGGGAGGACTGGACCGTGCCCTCCGAAGGATGGGAGGCTGTGGACTGGGCCCTTTTCACCGGCAATTACGAGGGCAACAAAAAACTGGCCAAGCGTAAGATCGACTATATGAAGCAGTACAATATCGAGCGCATGATCATGCCCGACTGCGGCGGTGGGTCCTATGGCTGCCGCAAGGGGATGGACACCTGTGTGCTGGAGGACCCCAACAACGAGGTTGGATTCATCTACCTCTACGACTACCTGATGCAGGTCATTCGCGAGGGCCGTATCAAGCTCGATAAGTCGGTCAATGCGGGCAAACGGTTCACTTGGCACGACTCCTGTAAGCATGGTCGCGAGTTGGCCCGCCACTTCGGCAAGGGGTATTACGACGAGCCTCGCTGGATTGTGAGGCAGTGCGTGGACGACTTTGTCGAGATGTCGCCGGGTCGGGGCCTCAACTATTGCTGCGGCGGAGGTGGGGGCATGTGGCCCATGCCCTTTGAGGACGAGTCCGCCTGGCATGGCCGACACAAGTACGACCAGATCAAGCGCAGCGGCGCGGATGTGGTCGTGGTCGGCTGCTCCAACTGCCGGGACCAGATCATGAAGCGCATTCCCAAGTACTACACGGACTACAAATACGAAGTGAAATACCTTTGGCAGTTGGTGGCCGAGACCTTGATCCTGGAACCATGGGAGCAGGACATGGTGGCTCGGGCCGAGGCTGCGGCCAAAACCCAATGGGAGCGGCTGGGCGTGGAACTGGACTCGGCCGAATACTGATTCGGACTTGCGGAAAGGCTGCGGCCGGACCATGGGAACAGCCCCGGAATCAAATATTCCGGGGCTCAGGTCGTTGGCAAAGGTCCTAGCGTTTCGTTGCTTCAAAAAAGGCAAACCTCGCGTATTGTCAGTATGCGGCTGTCTTGCCTTTTATTCTTGCCGGGCACTCGGATTTTTATAGGGCTGAACCAGATAACTCCTCTGGGTTATCAGTTTCCTGCGTGCAAAACCAACAAGGCATGCTGTCCAGGCAGCCCGGCTTTTCAGGCAAGCCTTTGTCTGGTAACAATCATCGCCTGAATCGAGCGCAAGTGGCTCATTGAATCCTTTCTCGCCAGAAACCGGGGGGCACTTCAAGAGGTGGAGCGAAGCTGGGCAGGACCATGGGGTGCTGCCCCTGATGTGACCCCACTGTGACCTCTGAGAACAATTGATTGCCCCGTGGGCAGACAGGTGAAGATTCATGTCAGATCCAAAGGCTCATATGACCATCCCAGCACCAGGAAAAGGTCTGGATATCGCGAGAGAGTACTGGACTGAATGGGGTCGTTCCTGGCTTGCTTCCCGGTATGCCGACCTGCTCAGCAACATCGGCGTCGGTCTCTTCAGCGGTTCGGACGTTCTCTGCGCGGATGACGCATTATCCCGCGATCATGGTTGGGGGCCTCGTTTTGACGTGTTCCGCGTCGATGAGGACGGCATATCAAACGAATCCCTGCAATCCGAAATGAGAAACGCAGCCCCAGCCGAGTGGAGTGGTGTTCGAAACCGTTTTCAGTTTACGCCATCCATACAAGTGCATACCGCCTGTGAATACTTTGGCAGTTTTTTTACCAACCACAGACTGCCTGAGTCTTTGGATGATTGGGTCTGCTGCAGGAACGCGCTGGCGAATCTTGAATCGCATCTCCACTACATCCGCCACGGCGCAGTCTTTTATGACCCCAAGGGAATACTGGGAGATATACAGGCAAAGCTCCGTAACTATCCAGAGGATATCTGGTTTCTCCGTATGGCGCAGCTTTGCTATGATGTCGCCCACTATGGAGAATACAATTTCTGCTGGAGGCTAGCCAAGCGGAAGGACCCCATCGCCTCAGAAATTGCGATTGGTAATTTTCAACATGCGGTGATGGCACTCGCCATAGTCATGGACCACGACTACGCCCCTTACTGGAAGTGGATCCACCATGTCTTCCAATCTTGTGCAATAGCAGGTCAGCTCGATGCGTATCTTTTCGAGGTATCGACAACAATTGAATATGAACGCCGTGCAACACTCGTAACAAGTATCTGCAAGACGCTAATGAAGGAACTTGTGAAACGCGATATTGTGCCGGAAGACCTTGATGACGGCTCAGGACTTCCACTTTTCTTTCAAGCCCAAGCCTATCTCACAAGTCGCATTGGCGACTCCGCCATCAAAGCCTTGATGAGGTAAGACTCCAGCTGGATTGGATGTTTTGGAGCAGATCAATGAATCTTTACCCGCCACGTCAAGACACCTCGTGACACGGAAGGGAGACCTCTGCACGGCAACAACCACACTTTTTCTCTTTAAGTATTTGATTTATTATGCTATTCTTTCTTCATTCAAAGGAGGAAGGCATGGCTATTCGGCAGAAAGGACCTCGGTTGGGTGATTATT